>NZ_CAJMYZ010000045.1:0-33103 GCF_905220155.1 Paraburkholderia sp. J7
GCGTCGACACGCCCTCGCCGACTTCGTGCACGACGCCCACGCCCTCGTGGCCGAGAATGCGGCCCGGCTCGCAGCTCGGCACGTCGCCCTTGAGAATGTGGAGATCGGTGCCGCAGATCGTCGTTTTCGACAGCTTGACGATTGCATCGCCGGGGCCCTGCAAGGCAGGCATCGGCCGCGTTTCGAGCGCGAACTTGCCCGGCCCGTTGTAGACCAGTGCTTTCATGTTCCCTCCGAGGATGTTTGGAACCACGCCCTGGCCGCGTAGCTCGCAGGATGGCCTGATCGACCCGCCGCGAATCTGTTGCGCCCAGGGTTCACGTCGCGGGCACCGATGCGAAGTGCCCACGCACAAATTCACGCACTCGCGCGAGGTTGGCTGAGGCCATGTCGGCAGCCATCGCCGGGCCGATCTCGTCGAAATGCAGGTGCCCGATCAGATTGAAACCGGATGCGCGGAAAACGTGCGTGTCCTGCAGCAGCTGCATCGCCTGCCACCGGCCGTCCTCCACGAACGAGGCCAGCGGCGCCGCCGAAACGGTCACCACGACGGCGCGGCGACCCGCCAGCAAGCCGTGCACGCCGTCCGGCTGCGTCTCGTACGCGAAGCCGCGGCTGAATACCCGGTCGACATAGCCTTTCATCATGGCGGGCATCGCCATCCACCAGAGCGGATAGATGACGGTCACGACATCCGCCGCGAGCACGTCTTTCTGCGCGATCACGACGTCGGCCATCCGAATGTGCGCGTCGCTTTGCTCGGTTAATTCCTGCGCGGACAGCACGGGATCGAACCCCATGCGATACAGGTCATGCACGCGCACGTCATGGCCCATGCGGACCAGCTCTCCAAGGTAGGCGCGCGTCACGCTCATGGTGAAGCTGTCTTCCACCGGATGCGCGACCACGATCAGGTGTTTCTGCATGGCGGTGGCTCCTCTCAAAAACCGCTACGCAGAGATCGTGCGCGCGCCCGCGATCGTCTGATTGACACACATCAAAGATATGCGGATTGCCCTGCTTGCGTGAGCCGCCAGTCTCCTTCGATCTGCGGCATCGCGCGGACGATCCGCACAGATTGACCAGGATCAATGCTTCCCGCGCCGCCAGTTCCATAGTGAATGCGTTGCGGCCGACCACGCGGCGCCGACCTGGCGCGCGCTCGAGTGCGTATTCCGACCCGGTTGGCCGAGCCCGTCACGGAGACCCGACATGGAATCTGCCACCCGACGCAGCGCGATACAGGTGATCCTGAGCGAACACCGACGCCTGACGAGCGTCGTCAACGGCATGCTGCGCGTGACCGAGCGCATGGCGTCCGATGCCAGTTCATCGGGCGCCATGCTCATGCGCGCAATGCTCTATTACATACGCGAATTTCCCGAGCAGATTCATCACCCGAAGGAGGAGCGATATCTGTTCGCACGGCTACGCGGGCGCACCGACGAACTGGATGCCGCAATCGACGAACTCGGGCGTCAGCACGAGGAAGGCGAGCAGTACATCCACGCCATCGAGCGCTCACTTACACGGTACGAACTGGAGGGTGCGGGCGCGTTGCCTGTGCTGCGCAGCGAAGTGAGCGCCTATGCCGACTTCTATGCCCAACACCGGCACCTTGAAGAGACCCTGATTCTGCCTGGCGCGCAGCGCTATCTGACCGTGGCCGACTGGGTGGAGATCGACGAGGCATTCGGCGCGAATCGCGATCCCTTCGAAAGTCTCGAGATTGAAGACAATCTCGACGATCTCTATGCGCTGATCGTCCAGACCATGCCGGACAGGCAAACCTGAACGCCGGAGCGCGGACCTGCCGGTTAGCGCGGCGAGGTGGAACTTCAGCGAGATCCCCCGCGCTTGCCGACCCTTGCCGGTGCACCGATCTGGTGAATTTCACCCGGCATCCCACGACAAATCGCCCGGTCTTTTCATGTGCTACGGCTTCACAGGCTGAGCGCGCCGGCATTGGCGCGCTCCTTGCTTTAGCCACGGCACGCTCGCTCTTGAGAATGCGGGTGACAAATCTCTTCGGAAATCCCAGGATGCAACACAAGCCCAAATCGCTCCAACGCCGCCGCTGGCTCGCCGCGCTGCTGGCCGTGCCCGCACTGACCTTCTTCACAGCTCAGACCGCCAACGCCGACGCACTCGACGCCATCGCCAAGCGCGGTGTGCTGCGCGTGGCTGTTCCCGAGGACTATCCGCCGTTTGGCGCGGTCGGCCCGGACATGCAGCCGCAAGGCTACGACATCGACATGGCTGCACTGCTCGCGAAGTCGATGAAGGTCAAGTTGCAGCTCGTGCCAGTCAATAGCGCAAACCGGATTCCCTACCTGCAGACCGACAAGGTCGACCTCGTGATCTCCTCGCTCGGCAAAACGCCGGACCGCGAAAAGGTCATCGATTTTTCGCAGCCCTATGCCCCCTACTTCCAGGGCGTGTTCGGGCCGGCCGATATCAAGGTGGCGGGACCTGCGGACCTCACCGGCAAGACCGTCGGCGCGACGCGCGGCGCACTCGAAGAAGTCGCGCTCACCAACATGGCGCCCAACGCCACCATCCGCCGCTTCGACGACAACAACGCGACCATTCAGGCGTTTCTCTCCGGCCAGGTGCAGCTGATCGCGGCGGGCAATATCGTCGCCGCGACGATCCTCGCAAAACACCCGCCGCGCGAACCGCAGATGAAGTTCGTCATCAAGGACTCGCCTTGCTTCGTGGGCCTCAACAAGAACGAGCCGCAACTGCTCACCAAGGTCAACGCGGCGATCGAGGAGGCGAAGAAGGACGGCTCGCTCCAGGCGATGTCGAAGAAGTGGTTTGGCCAGCCCTTGCCCGCCAATCTTTGACGCCTTGCGCCGCCGCCATGCGCGGCGGGCGCTTTCACCTCTGCACACCCGTCATATTTTCATGAGCTATCAGCTTCAGTTCGGCGACCTCGCGGGCTACGCCGGCATGTTCGCGAGCGGTGCGTCCGTCACGCTCGCGCTCACGGCGGCCTCGACGCTGCTCGGCATCAGCCTCGGCGTCGCGGGCGCGGCCGTCTACCAGAGCCGCCGCACGGCGCCGCGCACGGTCGTGCACGCCTATGTGGAGGCCATTCGCAACACGCCGTTTCTCGTGCAGCTTTTCTTCGTGTTCTTCGGGCTGCCCGCGCTCGGCGTGCACATCGGGGAATACACGGCAGCCGTGCTCGCGATGACGCTGAACCTCGGTGCATATTCCGTCGAGATCCTGCGTGCCGGCATTGACGCGGTGCCGCGCGGACATCGCGAGGCCGCCGCGGCGCTCGCGATGTCGAGCCGCGAAACCTTCGTGCACGTGCTGCTTCCGCAAGCGTTCGCGAAGGTGTTTCCCGCGCTGGCGAGCCAGATCGTCATCACGATGCTCGGCTCGGCCGTCGTCTCGCAGATCTCGGTCGCGGATCTCACGTATGCGGCGGGTTACGTGCAGTCGCGCAATTTCCGCGCGTTCGAAACGTATTTCCTCATCGCCGGGATCTATCTCGTGATGGCGCTCCTCTTGCGCGCCGCCCTCACCGCCGCCGGCCGGCGACTGTTCACGCGCAACCTGCGAGGCGCGCGATGATCGAATTCACATTCGCGCAGATCGTCGAAGGTTTGCTGCTGGCCGCGCGCTGGACCGTTCTGCTCTCGCTGGTTTCATTCGTGACCGGCGGCGTGGTGGGCTTGCTGCTGCTCGTCATGCGCGTGTCGAACTCACGCGTGCTGCGCTCGCTCGTGCGCATTTACATCGAGGTGTTCCAGGGCACGCCGTTGCTGCTGCAGCTCTTTATCGTCTACTTCGGGTTGCCGCTGCTCGGCATCGACGTCTCGGCGTGGATGGCGGCCACGCTCGGCCTCACGTTCTTCACGAGCGCGTATCTCGCCGAAATCTGGCGCGGCTGCGTGGAGGCGGTGCCGAAGGGCCAGTGGGAGGCGTCGGCCAGTCTGGCCATGAACTATTTCGAGCAATTGCGCCATGTGATCCTGCCGCAAGCCGCGCGCATCGCCATCGGCCCGACCGTGGGTTTTGGCGTGCAGGCCATCAAGGACACGGCGCTAGTCTCGATCATCGGCTTTGCCGAACTCACGAAGGCCGGCACACAAATTTCGAACGCGACGTTTCGGCCGTTTCTGGTCTACGGACTCGTCGCGCTGATCTATTTCGCCCTGTGCTATCCGCTTACGCGGTATGCGCGGGTGCTGCAAAGGAAATGGCATGCCGCTCGTTAAGACCGAAGGCGTCGAAAAGCAGTTCGGCGCCCACCCTGTACTGAAGGGAATCGACCTGACTGTCGAACGCGGCCAGGTGGTCAGCATCATCGGGCGCAGCGGCTCCGGCAAGAGCACCTTGCTGCGGGCGCTGAACGGACTCGAAAGCATCGACGCGGGCTCGATCGAGATCGACGGCGAACACGTCGATGCACGCCACGCGGACCTGCGCGCGCTGCGGCTGAAAGTTGGCATGGTCTTTCAGCAATACAACCTGTTTCCGCATCTCACCGCTTGCGAAAACGTGATGCTTGCGCAAACGGTCGTCAAGAAAACGCCACGCAAGGAGGCCCGGGCCATCGCACAGGAGATGCTCGAGCGCGTGGGCCTGGGCGGCAAATTCGACGCGTATCCCGATCAACTCTCGGGCGGACAGCAACAGCGCGTCGCCATTGCGCGCGCGCTCGCCATGAAGCCGAGCGTGCTGCTCTGCGACGAAATCACATCTGCGCTCGACCCCGAACTTGTGGGCGAGGTGTTGGGCGTGGTGGAAAGCCTCGCGCGCGAGGACATGACGCTCATCATGGTCACGCACGAAATGCGCTTCGCGCGCGCCGTGAGCGACACCGTGGTGTTCATGCACGAAGGCCGCGTATGGGAAAGCGGACCGCCCGAGCAAATTTTCGGCAGTCCGTCAACGGTGGAGCTACGCCGCTTCATTCAGTGACGGTTATCCTCCTCGCCGTTAGGGATGCCTTCCATCGGACACTCGGGGGTGCCCGGCGTCGTACGCGTGAGCGCTTCCACCGTGCGCCGCGTGCCTTCGGGGTCCGTTACCCAGTTCCGGTAGAAGCCGAACGGACACGCGGCAACCCCGTTGGCGCCGTCGCCCGAATTGATCGTGCCCGTGTAGCCGCGATGCAGCAGCTTGTACAGATGATTCTGCGACTGCATGTTGCGTCGCGCGTCGCGAATCATGCTTAGCGAAAGCTCGGCATACTGCACGCCCATCTCTTCCTCACCGCATTCGCCGAGCGTGCGCCCGTCGAAGCCGACAATCGCCGAATGGCCGAAGTACGAATACACGCCGTCCCAGCCCGTGGCATTCGCCACGGCCACATACGTGTTGTTCATCCACGCCATGGCTTTCGCGACCATGACCTGCTGCTCCTTGGCCGGGTACATGTAGCCCTGGCAGCGCACGATCAGCTCCGCGCCGCCCATGGCGCAGTCGCGCCAGATCTCCGGATAGTTGCCGTCGTCGCAGATAATGAGGCTGATCTTGAGGCCCTTCGGCCCTTCCGTCACGTAGGTGCGATCGCCGGGATACCAGCCTTCGATCGGCGTCCACGGCATGATCTTGCGATACTTCTGCACGATCTCGCCGCGATTGTCGATCAGCACGAGCGTGTTGTACGGCACCTTGTGCGGATGTTCCTCGTGGCGCTCGCCGGTCAGCGAAAACACGCCCCACACGTTGGCTTTGCGGCACGCGGCGGCAAAGATGTCGGTTTCCTCGCCGGGCACCGTGGACGCCGTATCGAACATCTCCTGCCGGTCGTACATGATTCCGTGCGTCGAATACTCGGGGAAGACCACGAGGTCCATGCCCGGCAAGCCCTGCTTCATGCCGACCACCATCTCGGCAATGTTCCGCGCGTTTGCGAGCACCTCGGCCTTCGTGTGCAGTCGCGGCATCTTGTAGTTGACGACCGCGACGCCCACGCAGTCGCGGCTGCTCGAAATATCACCATGTCGCATAGTTTGCTCTCCTGATAAGTCGGTTCAATGGCTGATCATCCACGGCCGCCCCGCCGGGCGCTTGAGGCCGCCGGACGGCGCGCCCGCGAGCTTCGCGCCGCCGCCCGAACAGCAACTGCAACCGGGGCGATGGCGCAGCGGCGGCCCGTCGCCGGACTGACGCGGCGCATGCGCCGCGCGATCGTTCGTCGCGTGCGCATGGCGGCGCGTGCCTGCCATCAACGCGAGCGCAGGCGCGCTGATCACGCGCGATCCTTCGCCGCCGCAATCAGGACAACGGCACGGCTTTTCGCGATCGGCAATGCGGCGCATGACGGCAAACGGACCGCAGCTCGCGCATTCGAAGTCGTAGATCGGCATGACGGGTTCCTCGTGTGACGATGTGACGATCGATTACGCTTTCGCGAGATCGGGCGAGCACGGCAGATCGACGCCGCCCTTGATGTGCTGGATCGGGCCATCGGCATTCGGTCGAATGTCGAAGTCGAAGATCTGCGTGGGCAGCCACAACGTCGCGCACGCGTTCGGAATATCGACGACACCGCTGATATGCCCTTGCACCGGCGCGCAACCAAGCAGTGAATACGCCTGCGCGCCCGAGTAGCCGAACTTCTTCAAATACTCGATGGCGTTCAGGCACGCCTGGCGGTACGCAACGGTCACATCGAGATAGTGCTGGCTGCCCTGCTCGTCGACGGAAATGCCTTCGAAGATCAGATAATCGTTGTACGTCGGCGTGATCGGACTCGGCTGGAACACAGGATTGCGAATGCCGTATTTCGCCATGCCGCCCTTGATGACATTCACGCGCATGTGCACCCAGCCAGCCATTTCGATCGCGCCGCAGAACGTGATCTCGCCGTCGCCCTGGCTAAAGTGCAGGTCGCCGACAGAGAGGCCCGCGCCATCCACGTAAACCGGGAAAAACACCTTCGAGCCGCGCGACAGGTCCTTGATGTCGCAATTGCCGCCATGCTCGCGCGGCGGCACGGTGCGCGCGCCTTCGGCGGCGGCTTTGTCGCGCGCCTCGCCTGCCAGCTTGCCCATGTGCGCCGTGGCCGCGAACGGCGGATTCGCCAGCGGCGGCACGCGCTCGGGCGCGGTCGCGATCAAACCGGTTTCGCGCGCGTTCCACGTTTCGAGCAGCTTCGGGTCGGGCAGGCAGCCGATGAGCCCCGGATGAATCAGGCCCGCGAAATTCACGCCCGGAATATGGCGCGAACTCGTATACACACCATGGAAATCCCAGATCGACTTTTGCGCGTCGGGGAAATGATCGGTGAGAAAACCGCCGCCGTTCGACTTCGAGAAGAAGCCGTTGAAGCCCCACTGGCTGTCCGATTTCGCGCCGATGTCGAGCAGATCGACCACGAGCAGGTCGCCCGGCTCCGCGCCGCGCACGCCCACCGGGCCCGAGAGAAAATGCACGATCGAAAGGTCGATGTCGCGCACGTCGTCGGCGCTGTCGTCGTTCTTGATGAAGCCGCCGGTCCAGTCGTACGTTTCGAGCACGAAGTCGTCGCCGGGATTGACCCAGCAGGCCATGGGGATATCCGGATGCCAGCGATTGTGGACCTGTTCGTTTTCGTAGGCGGACTGGTTCAGGTCGACCTTGATGAGAGTTTCAGGCATTGCGTTCGCTCCTTGGTTCGAAGGTGGTCAGGTTGTGAAGCTCGGCGTTCACACGGAGAGGTATTCGCGTATGCGATCGGTGTCACCGGCGTCGCGCGTGCTTTGATGCACGAAGCGCCCGCCTTCGATCACGAAGAGCCGGTCCGCGACGTCGAGCGCGAAACTCAGCACCTGCTCCGACACGACGATGGCGATGTTGCGTGTCTGGCGAATCTGATTCAGCGCCTTCGCGATGTCTTTGATGACGGACGGCTGAATGCCCTCGGTCGGCTCGTCGAGCAGCAGCACTTTCGGGTCGGTCGCGAGCGCGCGCGCGATGGCGAGTTGCTGCTGCTGGCCGCCCGAGAGATTGCCGCCCTTGCGGCGCCGCATGTCGAATAGCACGGGAAAGAGCGCGTAAATGTCGTCGGGTATGCGCTGGCTCTGCGCGTTTTCGAGTCCCGTCTGAATGTTTTCCTCGACGCTCAGCGAAGCGAAAATCTGCCTCCCTTGCGGCACGTAGCCGATACCCTTCGCAACGCGCCGGTAACTCTCGTCCTTCGAAACGTCGGCGCCGCCCACGCGCACCGTGCCGCGATTGGCGGGCAGCATGCCGATGAGCGCCTTGAAAAGCGTGGTCTTGCCCATGCCGTTGCGGCCCATCACCGCAACGCTTTCGCCATTGGCCACCGAAAAGCCGATGCCGTGCAGTACTTCGCTCTGGCCGTAGCTCACGACGAGATCGTCGACTTCCAGCATGATGTGTCCTCCGTTCAGTCGTTCTGTCGTTCAATGGCCAAGATAGACGTCGATCACGCGCGGATCGGCCTGCACCTGCGCCATCGGCCCTTCCGCGAGAATCTTGCCTTGATGCATTACCGTGACCTTGTGCGCAATGCGCTCGACGAACGCCATGTCGTGCTCGATCACGATCATCGAGCGGTTGCGGCAGATGCGGTCGAGCAGCTCGGCAGTCAATTCGCGCTCGCGCACGCTCATGCCCGCAATCGGTTCGTCGAGCATCAATAGTTCGGGATCCTGCATGAGCAGCATGCCGATTTCGAGCCATTGCTTCTGGCCGTGCGAAAGCAACCCGGCCTCCAGATCGAGCAACGCGGCAAGACCGATCTCGTCGGCGACGGCGCGCACGCGGTCGGCCACTTCGTCGTCCTCGCGATACGCGAGTGCGCCGAACACACTGCGCCCGCGCGGAAACGACACCTCCAGGTTTTGCGCGACGCTCAGGTTTTCGTAGATCGACGGCGTCTGGAACTTGCGGCCAATGCCCTTGCGCACACGCCGGAATTCCGCGAGCTTCGTGATTTCCTCGTTGCGGAACTTGATGCTGCCCGCCGTTTCCTTCGTCTTGCCGCAAATGAGGTCGAGCAGCGTGGTCTTGCCCGCGCCGTTCGGTCCGATCACGACGCGCAGTTCGCCGCGCTCGAGATAGAGATTCAGCGAATCGATCGCCTTGAAGCCGTCGAACGACACGGTCAAGTCTTCGATCGCGAGCAGAAAGTCAGTGTTGCTCATGCTTCATGCCTCCTTGTTCGCCTCGCCGAGCCAGCGCCGCACGCGCGGGCGCACATGCTCTTCGTAGAGCCCTGCGAGCCCGTTCGGAAACGCCATCACCACGCCGATGAACATCGCCGCCATTAGATAGAGCCAGAGATTCGGAAAGCTCTCCGAGAACCAGCTCTTGCCAAGATTGACGAGAATCGCACCGTACACCGCGCCCACGAGCGACATGCGTCCGCCGATTGCCGCGTAGATCACCATCTCGATGGACGGCACGATGCCGACGAACGACGGCGACATGAAGCCCACCTGCAATGTGAACATCGCACCGCCAATGGCCGAGAGCAGCGCCGCGAGACAGAACGCGAACACCTTGAACATGGCCACGTCGTAGCCGGAAAAGCGCACGCGGTCTTCCTTGTCGCGCATGGCGAGCAGCAGCGTGCCTGCCTTGCTGCGCTGGACCCAGCGGCAAGCGAGCAACGCGCCGATCAGCAGCACCGCGTTGACGAAATAGAGCACGAGCTTCGCGTGGTCGGTGCGAATGTCCCAGCCGAGCAGCGTGCGCAGGTCGGTGATGCCGTTCACGCCGCCCGTATAGCCCTGCTGGCCGATGATCAACACCGAGAGAATCAGCGCGACGGCTTGGGTGATGATCGCGAAGTACACGCCGCCCACGCGCCGCTTGAACATGGCGTAGCCGATCACGAACGCAAGCGCCGTCGGCACGACGAGCACCGCGAGAATCGAGAACGGCAGCGAGTGAAACGGTTTCCACCACGTGGGCAGCGCCGTGAGCTGGTTCCAGTCCATGAAGTCGGGAATGCCGGGCGTGGTCTGCGTGCGCGTCGCGGCCGGGTCGGACGCTTCGAGCTTGAGGAACATCGCCATCGCATAGCCGCCGAGGCCGAAGAACACGCCCTGCCCGAGGCTCAGCACGCCGCCGTAGCCCCACGCGATCACGAGGCCCATGGCCACGAACGCATAGGTCAGGTACTTGCCCATGAGGTTCAGCCGGAATGTGTCGAGCGCGAGCGGAAACACAATCACGATCAGCACCGCGAGAATCGCGATGCCTGCGTAGCCCGACGCGTCGAGCCGCGCCGCGACCGCGCGCCAGCCGCCCGGCGCCGCGCCGGAGCCGGATCGCGGGGAGACGCCGCCCGCCACGGGTTGGATGGGTTCCATGTCCATCTCTCCATACAAGTGAAACAGTGAATGAACCGCGCGCGCGAGCGCGCACCCGGCAACGCCCTTAACGCCCTTAATCTCCTTACACGCGCCGCACCTTCGAGGCGAACAAGCCCTGCGGACGCAGCATCAGGATCACGACAACCGTGAGCAGCGTGAGCACGCGTGCGATCGAGCCCGAGAGGAAGAACTCGCTGATCGACTGCATCTGCGCGATGCCGAACGCCGAGGCCACCGTACCGAGCAGGCTCGCCGCGCCGCCGAACGTCACGACGAGAAACGAATCGACGATGTAGAGCGAGCCGCTCGTCGGCCCGGTCGAGCCGATCGCCGTGAACGCCGCGCCCGCCACGCCCGCGATGCCGCAGCCGATGGCGAAGGTCATACGGTCGGTGCGGCGCGTGTTGATGCCCGCCGCGTTCGCCATCGGCCGGTTGGCGACCGTGGCGCGCACCCGCAGCCCCCAGCGCGAGCGATAGAGCGCGAGCAGCAAGCCGCCCGTCATGAGCAGCGCGAGCCCCATGACGAACATGCCGCTCACGGGAATGTCGAGCCCCGGCGCCGGCTCCCACGAACCCATCAGCCAGTCGGGCAGCGCGGGGCTCACTTCCTTCGGCCCGAAGGTCGAGCGAAACACCTGCTGCATGCCGAGGCTCAGGCCCCAGGTGGCGAGCAGCGTGTCGAGCGGGCGCCGGTAGAGATGCCGGATGAGCGCCCAT
This sequence comes from Paraburkholderia sp. J7, assembly GCF_905220155.1. NCBI lineage: Bacteria > Pseudomonadati > Pseudomonadota > Betaproteobacteria > Burkholderiales > Burkholderiaceae > Paraburkholderia > Paraburkholderia sp. J7. The sequence goes on from NZ_CAJMYZ010000045.1 coordinate 11,015, forward strand.
TCGGCAAGCCAGCCCGCCGCAAACGCCAGGCCGAACGCCGCGAAGATCGCGAAGAAGAAGTACACCGGCGTGAACGCGTGCCAGACGTTCTGCGCGAACCACGAAAACATGTACACGGTGTAGGCGCCGATCGTCATGAATTCGCCGTGCGCCATGTTGATCACGCCCATCTGGCCGAAGATCACAGCCAGCCCGAGCCCCATCAGAAGCAGGACGCTGAACAGGCTCAAACCGGCGAAGCCCTGCATCAGCGTGATGTTGAAAATGTCGGTAGCGGACATCGAGCGCTCCTCGCGCGGCGGCGCTTGATGCGCGCCGCGCAGCTTCGGTTGACGGATTACATGTAGCCCTTCGGGAACGGATTCGGCTGGATCGGTTGCGCCGACTGCGCGACGACCTTGAACTGGCCGTCCGCCTGGCCCTCGCCGATCAGCGAGCGGCTCCACAGGTGATGGTTCGCATCGACCTTCGCGTAGCCCTGCGGCGCGTTGCCGACCTCGATGCCCGCCGACGACGCCACGACCTTGTCCACGTCGAAGCTGCCCGCGCGCTCGCACGCGGCCTTCCAGATCCACGGGCCGAGATACGCGGCCTGGGTGACGTCGCCGATCACGGCCTTCTGCCCGTAGCGCGCCTTGAATGCCGCGACGAACTTCTTGTTGTTGTCGTTATCGAGCGACTGGAAGTACTTCATCGACGAGTAGAAGCCCGCGAAGTTGTCGCCGCCGATGCCGAGCACTTCGTCTTCGGTCACTGAAAGCGTGAGCAGGAACTGCTTCTGCGGGGTGATGCCGGCCGCTTTCAGTTGCTTGTAGAACGCCACGTTCGAGCCGCCCACCACGGTCGCGAAGATGCAGTCGGGGCGCGCGAGCTTGATCTTGTTCATCAGCGAATTGAATTCGGTCGTGCCGAGCGGGTAATACTCTTCGCCCACGACCTTCGCGTGCAGATGCTGCTCGATATGGCGGCGCGCGATCTTGTTCGAGGTGCGCGGCCAGATATAGTCCGAGCCGATCAGGAAGAACGTCTTGGCTTTCTTCGTGTTCGACGCCCAGTCGAGCGCCCAGAGAATCTGCTGGGTGGCTTCCTGGCCCGTGTAGAACACGTTCTTCGACTGCTCGAGGCCTTCGTAGAAGGTCGGGTAGTACAGCAGGCCGTTGTCCTTCTCGAACACCGGCAGCACCGCCTTGCGCGAGGCCGAGGTCCAGCAGCCGAACACGGCGGCGACGTGATCGTTTTCGAGCAGCTTCTTCGACTTCTCCGCGAAGGTGGGCCAGTCGGACGCGCCGTCTTCCTGAATGATCTGGATCTTGCGGCCAAGCACGCCGCCCATGGCGTTGATCTGCTCGATGGCGAGGCGTTCGGCCTGAATCGAGCCGGTCTCGGAGATCGCCATCGTGCCTGTAGCCGAATGCAGCTGGCCCACCGTCACCGTCGTGTCGGTCACGGCAAGGCCCGTGGTGTTGACCTTCGCTGTGGGCGGCGTTTGCGCAAACGAGGTGCGCGGCATGCCGAGCGCCATCAGCGGCGCGGCGGCGAGGCCGCCGAGCAGTTTGCGGCGCAGCGGCGACGGCATGCGGGCATCGTCATCGATTCGATCGTCTGCGGACATCACGTTCTCCTTATCGGGCGCCCTGCGCTTCGTGTCAGGGCTGGGTCGAGGTTGGACGCAATGTAGAAAGCCAAATTGGCAATCGAAATACGTCGATTGACGTATTCCCCGCTTTCGCACTGGAATGTAATTTGCATTGACCTTCGATCCCACCGCGATCCCGCCGCTTTCGCACCAATCCGGATCATCTTCATGTCCCAAAGTCCCCCGCCAGTGGGCGCGCCCAGCACGCAGCGCATCGTCAAGGTGCGACGCGACTACAACGCCTGGGTCGGCGACGAAACGCTCGAAGACTACGCGCTGCGCTTCACGCCGCGCTCGTTTCGCCGCTGGTCGGAACTGCGCGTGGCCAATACGGCAATTGGCGCCGTATCGTTTCTCGTGCTCGAGGCAATCGGGGGCAGTCTCGTCATCAACTACGGCTTTACGAACGCGATCTGGGCCATCGCCGCCGTTTCGGTGCTGATCTGGCTCACGAGCCTGCCGATCAGCTATTACGCGGCGCGCTATGGCGTCGACATGGACCTGCTCACGCGCGGCGCGGGCTTCGGCTATATCGGCTCGACGCTCACCTCGCTGCTCTACGCCGTCTTCACGTTTATTTTTTTCGCGCTCGAAGCGGCCATCATGTCGCTCGCGCTGCAACTCTATTTCCACATCTCGCTCGGGATCGCGTATGTGCTGAGTTCGCTCGTCGTGATCCCGATCGTGATGTTCGGCATCACGCTGATCAACCGCCTGCAAAGCTGGACGCAGCCGCTCTGGCTCGTGCTGTTCGCGCTGCCCTATGCGGCGGTGCTGTGGCGTCATCCGGGCCTCGTGCGCGAATGGACGACGTTCGCGGGCTTCGCGCCGCAAGGCCGCGCGTTCAGCTTGATCGCGTTCGGTCAGGCCTCGACCGTGGTGTTCGCGCTGATCGTGCAGGTCGGCGAACAGGTGGACTATTTGCGTTTTTTACCGCCGCTCACGGCGCGCAACCGCACGCGCTGGTGGCTGGCCCTCCTTTCGGCGGGCCCGGGCTGGATCGTGCCCGGCGCGCTGAAGATGCTCGGCGGCGCGTTTCTCGCCTTCGTCGCGATCCAGCATGAGGTCGATGCCTCGCACGCCGCGCAGCCCACGCAGATGTACCTCGTCGCCTATCATCTGCTGCTCGATCCGCTCGGACTCGCGAGCTGGGCACTGCCCGTGATGACGCTCTTCGTGATCGTTTCGCAGTTGAAGATCAACGTGACGAACGCCTATGCGGGCTCGCTCGCGTGGTCGAACTTCTTCGCCCGGCTCACGCACAGTCACCCGGGCCGCGTGGTCTGGCTCGTGTTCAACGTGATGATTGCCTTGCTGCTCGTGGAAATGGGCGTATTCGACGCCATCGGCAAGGTGCTGTCGCTCTACGCGAACATTGCGATTGCGTGGGTGGGCGCGTTGTTTGCCGATCTCGTCATCAACAAGCCGCTCGGCTATAGCCCGCGTTATATCGAGTTCAAGCGCGCGCATCTGTACGACGTGAATCCCGTGGGCGTGGGCGCCATGCTGATCGCGGCAGCGGTCGCGATGCTCGCGCAAAGCGGCATGCTCGGCGTGCTTGCGCAAGCGATGTCATCGTTCATCGCGTTCGGCGTGGCGTTCGTGTGTGCGCCGGCGATCGCGATCGCCACGCGCGGGCGCTACTACATCGCGCGGGCCGCGCAGCCCACGGGCGACGCCGTTTCGCTGCGCTGCGCGATTTGCGAGAACGCCTTCGAACCCGACGACACCGCGTACTGTCCCGCTTACGGCGGCACCATCTGTTCGCTGTGCTGCTCGCTCGACTCGCGCTGCCACGACCGCTGCAAACCGCACGCGCGCTTCGCCGCGCAGGCCGACCGCGCGCTGCACCGCGTGTTTCCGCGCATTCGGCTCGGCCCCGCCGCGCTGCGTCTCACGCATTACGCGAGCCTCGTGGTCGCGATGCTGGCGGTGCTCGCGAGCGTGCTGTATCTGATCTGGTCGCAGAGCGTGACGACGCTTGCCGCCAACGATGCGTCGTTCGACGGCGCCATTGCGGGCAGCTTCCTGAAGATATTTTTCTCGCTCTCTCTGGTGGGCTGCATCGCGGCATGGTGGTTCGTGCTCGAGCGCGAAAGCCGGCGCGTCACGCAGGAAGAATCGCAGCGGCAAAACGAATTGCTGATGCTCGAAATCGACGCACACCAGAAGACCGACGCCGCGCTCAAACGCGCAACGGCCGCCGCCGAATCGGCGAATCAGGCCAAGAGCCGCTACGTTACCGGCTTGAGCCACGAGTTGCGCACGCCGCTCAATAGCATTCTCGGCTATGCGCAATTGTTGTTGCAGGCGAAAGACGAGCTTTCGGCGACCCGTTATAACGCGGTGCGCACGATCCACCGCAGCGGCGAACATCTGCTCGCGCTGGTCGACGGCCTGCTCGACGTCGCGCGTATCGAAGCGGGCAAGCTGCAACTGAACATCGCGCGCGTGCCGCTCGCCGATTTCGTCGCGCACGTCACGTCGATGCTGCGCCCGCAGGCGCTCGAAAAGGCGCTGGCCTTCGACGTGCAGACCGTCGGCCGCCTGCCCGCCACGGTGCGCTCCGACCAGAAGTGCATGGGCCAGATCCTCACTAACCTGATCGGCAACGCCATCCGCTTCACCTCCGCCGGCACCGTGACGTTGCGCGTGAGTCACGCGCTCGACACGCTCAAGTTCGAAGTGATCGACACCGGCCCCGGCATTCCGGCGGCCGAGATGGAGCGCCTGTTCCTGCCCTTCGAGCGCGGCGACGCCGCGCACGCGCATGACCACGGCGCGGGCCTTGGCCTCACGATCTGCCGGCTGCTCACGCAGGCGCTCGGCGGCAGCCTCGAAGTTGACAGCGAGGTGGGACGCGGCACGCGCTTCGTGGTGCGGCTCTTTGCGCCCGCCGTCGACAGCGCCGCCGACGCGCGCACCGAACTCGCGGCGATACGCGGTTATACGGGCGAGCGCCGTGCGATTCTCGTCGTCGACGACTTCGCGGATCAGCGCGGCATTGTCGTGCAACTGCTGACGCCGCTTGGCTTCGACGTCGCCGAGGCGGCGAGCGGCCCCGAGGCGCTGCGCTGGCTCGCCACGCACAGCGCCGACGCGATCATCATGGACATTTCCATGCCGCTCATGGACGGCTACGAAACCAGCCGCCTGATCCGCGAAAACCAGTTGTCGAATGCGCCCGTCGTGCTGCTTTCGGCCAACGCGTTCGCCGACGACCGCGAACGCGCGAGCGCGACCGGTTGCGCCGGCTATCTTGTGAAGCCGCTGCAGGTGAACGTGCTGCTCGACAAACTCGCGCAACTGCTAGCGCTCGACTGGATTGCATCCGATACGTCATTGCCCGCGCCCGCGCAGGCCGGTGCGGCCTCGCTCAACGCCGCCTGGCCGCCAGCGGTGCTCGAACGCCTGCGCGCGCACCTCGAAGTCGGCTACGTGCAAGGCGTGATCGAGCAGCTCGACACGGCCCGCGCCACGTGGCCTGCGCTGCAAGAGCATATCGATGTGCTGCGCGCATTGGCGGAACGCTTTCAGCTAAGGGAACTCGAGCATGAACTCGACCGACTGCCTCGCTCCGCCGATGCGTGACGCGCAGGCCATGGGCGGCGCCAACGCGGCGCCTGGCTGGCTTGACGACCGGCCTGTCGTATTGATCGTCGACGATACGCCGGACAACCTCGCATTTCTTTCCGACACGCTCCAGGCGCACGGTTACGCGGTGCTGGTCGCGCTCTCCGGCGAAGACGCGTTCAAGTGCCTCGCGCGCGTGACACCCGACGTCGTGCTGCTCGACGCGATGATGCCGGGCATGGACGGCTTCGAGACCTGCAGCCGCATGAAACAGGACGTGCGCCACGAGCACCTTCCCGTGATCTTCATGACGGCGTTGACCGAAAGCGAGCACGTGGTGCGCGGCTTTCGCGTGGGCGGCATCGACTATGTGACGAAACCCGTGCGGCCAGAGGAAGTGAGCGCGCGTATTGACGCGCACGTGCGGCGCTCGCGCGCGCAACTCTATGCGCACGCCGCGCTGTCGCTCGATACGCGCGCGGCCTTGATCGTGGGCGCCGATGGCGCGATCCGCTGGCAAAGTCCGCAGGCCGCGCGCCAGATCGCGGCCTACTCCGCCGCCGGCGCGGACCAGGCGGATGAGGCAACGCAAGCCAGTGCGCGCCTCAGCTTGCCGCCGCAGTTGCACGCCTGGTTCGAGGAGTGGCTTGCGCGCGGATGCCCACCCGACGCCGTTCACGAGTTCGCAGCGGGGCACGTTCGCCGCTCGGCGAGCGCGACGCCCGCGCCCGAGCCGGGCGAATGGATCGTTATCCTCAAGGAAATAGACGATACCGTCCATCGCAATGCACTCGGTGCGCGCTTCGGCCTGACGGCGCGCGAAGCCGAGGTGCTGCTCTGGGTGTCGCGCGGCAAAACCAATCGCGATATCGGCGACATTCTCGGTATGGCGCCCCGCACGGTCAACAAGCACCTCGAACATCTGTTCCGCAAGCTGCATGTCGAAACGCGCGCCGCCGCCGCCGCGCTGGCGATAAAAACGCTGGACCGGACCTGAATGCCGTCAGGCAAGCCCAAGCGCGCGATCTGCCGCCCGTTACGCGTCAGCGCGACCCGGGCATCCGCTGCCCCGGCAGGAAGCCGCCATCGAAGCCGGACAGCGCAGGAAAACTGGTGGATTTCCCGGGCGCGGTCAGGCCTCCGGGGTTGCTTTGCGTGGTTCGCAAGCCTGGGGCAAGAAAAAGGAACTTCCAGCCGTCATAGGTCTCCGCGCCCTCGAAATCCACGTATTGCCGGGGAAACCCCGTGCGTTTGAGCGTGGCTTCCGCCGATCGGCTGAAGACACCGTAGAAGCGATCGCCCTGCAGCATCGGCACCCAGTCGTTCTTGCCGGTGAGCGGATCGGGATAGGCAAAACGCAGATGATGAAAAGGCTTGGGAAAGCGCGTGTCGTCGAGCAGATCATCGACCGTCGCGGGGTAAGCCCGGCCCACGCGGTAGTACCGCAGAATCGCCAACCGGTACTGGTTGCCGGCGAACAGCAGTTGCTTTTCCTGCTCGCGGCGGCGTTGCAGCGACCACACGTCGAGCGCGCCCGCCAATGCGATCGACATCAGCATCAGCGCGATCAAAAGCGCCAGCAGCACGAGCCCGCGCTCGCGCGCCGTGCGCGCCTTCAAGCGCCGCCTGGCGCGCGGCCCGCGGCCCGCGCTGCTCATTTCGCGTCCCCTTGCGCGTGCGGCGGCGTCCCCTGCGCACTGCTGGCCGGCGCGACGTCGTAGACGCCTGGCTTGGTTTCATCGGGCGAAGCGATCACGGCCCATTTGTCATCGCCATTGACCGGATCGACGGGGACGGCGCGCAGGTAATGCTTGGCCACCAGTTCGTCGAGCGTCTCCGGGTACTGGCCGTTGTCCCCGTAGTACTGGTCGATCGCATTGCGCATTACCGCGACGTTCTGGCGCCGGACCTGCTCCTTGCCGACTTCGATGCTGTGCATATAGCGCGGCACCGCTATCGTCAGCAGCAGGCCGATGATGGCCATCACGACAACGAGTTCGATCAGCGTGAAGCCGCGGATCGTGTGCCTGCGAGCGGGTTTCATGATGCGCCGTCACCATTGTTTGTACGGAATGCCGTTAATGCCGACGCGATCGGATTTCGACGACACGTCGAACACATCCTTGCCGGCCTGTTCGCTCATCGTGCCGGTGTCGCCGCCCGCGGCCTGATCCGGCGGCTCTCCATAGGCGCGCACCCTCCACGTTTCTTCGGCAAGCGTGTCCGGGTCGCCGGTAAAGAAGGGATCGCGCGGCACGTGACGCAGGAACATCAGCAGGCCGCCTTTCGGATCGCGTGCGTTCTTCACGCCGGTCACGAGCACGGTCAGCGTCGGCGGATAGCCGGACGCTTCGGCATCCTTGTCGATGAGGCCGGTATCGCTTGCCTCCTTGTAGGCGTCGAGCGCGGTACGGATCTCGCGCAACGCGTCGCTCAGTTGCTGCTCCTTCTGACGCTGTGCGATCAGTTCCGAAAACGGCAGGATCGCGAGCGCGAGAATGCCCACGAGCGCGAGCGTGATCACCAGTTCGATCAGCGTGAATCCGCGCTGATCGAACTGGCGTGAGCCGCGCAAGCGCATCGCGCACGTTCCGGTAGCCACGGTTCAGTACCCGCCCTCGACCGGGCGCAGGGGGTTATCGCTCGGCATGGTGCCCGGCGGCATTTGCAGCATCGGCGGCGGCGTTGGGGCCGCTGCCGGCGGCGGCGGCGGCTGCGGCGCGGGCGGCGGTGCCGCGGCGGACTCCGCTTCGCCGCCCGCCTGGTCCGCCGCCGCCGGCGCGGCCGGGGCCGGCGCTGCGCTCTGCCCAGACTGTCCGTACTGCCCCGCTGGAGCCGTTTGCTGCGCAGGGTTTCGCGAGAAGCGTCCACCGTACGGTTCGGGCGGCGGCGTCGTGCGCGGCGCGGGCGCCATTTGTCCGAACGCGCCGTTCGAAGGCGACGGCAGCGCGGGATACGCCTCGGCGCCGCTTCGCGAAGACGCGCCCCCCACCGTGCCGCCGCCGACCATGCCAGGCATCGGCTTCGCCGCCGGGGCCACGGACGTGGCCGCGCTCGCCACGACGGGGTCCAGCCGAAGCTGATCGGCATGCACATTGACATCAGTGCCCGACCACAATTCCTGCGTGTCCGCGTCGGGGGCAACCATCGGCCGGACGATGTGCGGGGTGATCTGCAACACGATCTCAGTCTTGACGTGGTCGCCGTTGTGGTTGGAGAACAGCCTCCCCAGTACCGGCAACTGCCCAAGACCGGGCACCTTGTTGGCACTTCTGCGGTCTTCATCGGAGATGAGGCCGCCGAGAATCTGGGTTTCGCCGTCGCGCAGGCGCAGACTCGTCGAAGCGCTGCGTGTGCCGATCTGATAGGCGAGCGAATTCAGGCCATTGGAATTACTGCTCGAGATCGTGTTCGTGATGTTGCTGACTTCGAGATTGAGCTGGATGCCGACATCGCCGTCGCGATAGACCCGTGGCTGCACTTCGAGCTTGATGCCGACATCGAGGTACTGAATCATCTGCGTATAAGAGGGGCCGCTCGTGCTGGGCGTGCTCGAACTCGAGATCACCGGCACCTTGTCGCCAATCATGATGCGCGCTTTCTCGTTGTTGCGCGTCCTGATGCGCGGGCTCGCAAGCAGATCCGCGTCGGTGTCGGTGAGCTTGAAGTTCGCCGTGGCCGAAAGGCTGCTCACATTCAGTTCATTGATCGTCAGATGATGCAGAATGCCCCATGTCGTCGCGGTGCTCGGCGTCGACATCGTGAACGAGTTCGGCCAGTCGATGCCAAGATCGGTCAGTCGCTCGTGCGACACTTCCAGCACCTCGACTTCCATCATCACCTCGGGGTCCGGCAGATCCTGGGCGGCGACCATCTCCTCGGCAACCTTGATCGTGTCGGGCGTGCCGCGAACCGTCACGGTATTGGCCTTTTCGTCGATCACGACCTCCTTGATCTTCAGAATGCTCTTGAGCAACTGCTGGATCTGCTTGGCCTCGACGTTCGACAACTGGAACGTGCGCACCTTGAGCTCCTGATACTCGAGCTGCTTGGCGGGCGTGGCGGGATAAATGAAAAGCGTATTGGCGTTGAGCTGCTTCTTGTCGAGCTGATTCTGCATCAGGATCATGTCGACCGTGTCCTGTACCGAAGCGTTCGTCACGAAGATCGTCGTCTTCAGATCGGAGCGTACGTCGCGATCGAAGATGACGTTCAACCCCGTGGTGCGCGACAAGGCTTCGAATACCATGCGCACGTTCGCTTCGCGAAACTGCAACGTCACCGGCTTCTGCATGATCGACGACGCCGCCAGCTTGTCGTCGCGCTCCGCACGTTGCTGGCTCAGTTTCGCGTTGAGCTCCGTCTGCATCTGCTGCGCGAGAGTATTGGTCGGGTTCTCCACCAGCACGCGGTGCACCCGTTCAGCGGCCTGCGAATAGGCGCCGCGCTTCATCATCCGTTCGGCTTCCTGAAGAATGGCCAGATCCTTGCGGTCCTGATCGATCTGCAGGCCGATCTTGCGGATGCGCTCATTGGTCGGATCGATGGCGTATGCCTGGAAGAGGTTGCGGATCGCGTCGTCGAACTGGTAGCTCTTGCGGAATTGATCGGCCTGGTCGAGCAGCGTCTTGACCTGGGCATTGCGCTGGTTCAGATAGTCGACTTTCGCCTGGGCGTCGGTGGGATCGTCATGAATGTTCGGAACATGCATGCAACCGCCGAAGGCGAGCGCGGACACGGCAACGGCAAGCGCAAGCACGCGCCCTCTCGCGATCTGCATCGCGCCTGGCAACGGAACAGGAAACAGAGCGACCTTCGAGAGGCGTGTTGACGGGCCGCTGTCCCCATCGCGGCTCGCACCCCGTGTGCATGAGGCATTCATTTATTTGTCCTCGCGTGGAATGGCTACCACCTGCCTTTCGTGCAGCGGCAAATAGGTCAGCACGACGTCCGACTCCGACACCGACTCGATACGGTACTGGTTGTCGATCACGTCGCCTGGCGACACGATCAACAACTGATCCCCGTTGCTGAGAAACACTTGCGGTCTGGCTGCCTTTGCATCGATTTGGCCCACGTACGTGAACGGCACGGGGGGCGCGGTGGGCGCAGCGGGCTGCACCGGCACGACAGGCACTTCGACTGGCGGTGGCGGCGGAAGCCACGAAGAGACCGTGAATGGATCGTGGTTCGACTCGAGCGAAAGCGGCGCGCGCAAAGAAAGAAGCTTCGCATGGGCGCTCTCCATCGCCGTACCGGTGTCCGCGCCCTGCGCACCCGATGCCGGCGCCGCGGCCTTGTCGGCTGCTGCGGACGGGTGCTTGCGATGCCTGGCGTCGGGTCGCAGGTGGCTGTCGTTGCGATGCTGAGTGTCGAGCACCGCGACTTGCGCCGGCATCTGGCGCGCCGCGACCAGCACGCGATACCCTGCCCCGGCAGCCGCGATTGCGCAAAACACCAGCAGCACACGCATGGGCAGAGCGGGTTTCATGGCTGGACGCTCCTGTAAATCAGTTCGAAGCGCACCCGCGCGTCGAGAATATTGCCGTCCACCGCGGGACGCTCGACATGGATTTCCCGTAGCGCCGCATTCGGCACCTTGTTGAGCACCAACGCCAGAAAATGCCGGATCGCACTGTACTGATCCTTGACGGGCAACATCACCTGATAGCGCGTGAAGCGCGCACCGGCGTCTGTGCTCACCTGGTATTCGGCCGAGCCGAGCGTCAGATTGCTGCCACGCGCCTGCTCGAATATCGCCGCGATATCGTCCGCGCTTTGTGAAAAATGCGGGAACAGTTCCGGCAACGCGTCGAGCGCAACAGCATCCGTCGCGGCGCTATGCGCGCCGCCAGGCGGGTGCGCCGCGGCTGCCCGCGTGAGCCGGCCCGAATCCTGCATGGCTTTCGTATCGGCATCCACATTGGCGATTTCAACGCACATGAGTGCCGCCGCGCCGAACATCAGCACACCCGCGAGTCCAGGCAGGCCGTACGAGCGCCGCAATTCGAACCGCAGTGTCAGCAGCCTGTCCCGCAGTTGCTCCGCGTTCATGATTTCCTCCAGACGGCGGTGATCTGGAAGCGAACCGGTTTGCCCGGCACATTGGTCTCGACCAGATGATCGTTGAGCACGGCTTCGCGCAACAGCACGCTCGTCTGCAGATACTTCAGGTACGCGATCATCGCGTCGAAATTCTTCGCTTCCGCCGTAATGCGAATCTGGCTCTGCGCCGGGTTCTGGTCGATGCCGATCAGCGCAACATCGTGCTCCGGATAGTCTTCCACGATTGAAAAGAGGTCCTGCCATGGCACGGTCAGCTCGCGCAGTATCGACAGGCTCTGCTTTTCCGCGAGCTTCGCGGCCAGTGTCAGCGGCGGTTTCACCGCGTGCTGTTGCGCGAACGTCCGATGCCGGACGACGTCGAGATCGGTCTGCACGCGGTCGTTCTCGGCGTAGGCATGCCAGAGGCGCACTGCACACGCGAGCAGCAGCACGGCGGCGACACCCAGCAAGATCAGGCCGCTCGTCCCGATGCGCGCGCGCCGCCTGGCGAAGTCGATGTCGAGGATCTGGATCATTGCGCGTGCTCCATCAGCCGGCGCGCGGGCGAACTGTCCGGCGCCGGTTGCGTCGGCCGGATCGCAGCCGCAAAACGCGCTTCGAACGGCGCGGGGTCGGTGTCGTACCCGAACAAATAGATCGTGCAGTCTTCCCGTTTGAAGCCCGCTCGCGTCGCCGAACGCTCGAACAGCTGCTCGGCCAGTTCGGCAAGCCTCGGCGCGTTGCCCGCGTCTCCGGGAAAGAGGCGCTGCGCGTCATAGGCGGCCCAGCCGCGCTGCTCGACCATCACGGCCTGCATCAACTCCTCGGCCACGAAGATCAGCAGGGCATCGCCGCCCGCCACGATGTCGGCGCAATTGAGCATTTCCGGCAGGCCCAGTTTCAAGCGGGAAATCCGCACATTTCCGGCAATGCCCACTTCATGCATGCCGTCGTGCAGCGCGCGCGACATCGCGCTCGCAAACAATGCGCGGCCGCCCTGCTGTACACAGAAGCGCACCAGCAGGGATTCGCCGTCGATGCCATAGGTGTCGGTGAAATGGGCCAGCGCGATCTCTTCGAGTTCGCGCGCGCGCAGCGTGCGAAAGTCGCCGCGCAATATCGCGTGGTTGCCCCAGAAGTCGTCCAGCACCACGTGTGCGTTGCGTGTCGGCGATTTCGCCTCGTGCGGCGCGCTCTCGACTGTTTCCGCTGCCTCCGCTGCATCGGCGCCGGGTGTGGCGACGAGCGCCGCGCGCAGCGCGGCGAGCAGACCCGCTTCGGTGCCGTACAGGTCCTCGGGAATCGCGAAGCTGAGCGGCTCCGCCGGCGGCAGGTGTTTGCGCGGGTGCCACCGTCCGGGCGCGCGGGTCCCGACGACGATCTCGCGTGTGCCGATGCCGATCGCGACCGGACTATTCAACCATCGTGACACGATTGATCTCCTCGAGTGTCGTTTCGCCGCGTTTCACAAGCTCGATCGCGGCGACGCGCAGCGTCTGCATGCCATAGCGCATTGCCGCGGCCTTGATGTGCCCGAGTGGCGCGCGCTCCGATAGCAGTTGCCGGAGTTCGTCGTTCATGCGCAGCGCCTCGGCGATCGCACGCCGCCCGCGATACCCGCTGCCGCGGCATGCGGCGCAGCCGGTGCCGCGGCGAAACAGGTAGTTTCCCGCTGCGTCCGGGTCGATTCCCGAGCGGACGAGCGTCTCCTTGTCAATCGTGTCTTCGGTCATGCAATCCGGACAGCATTGCCGCAACAGGCGCTGCGCAATCACGCCATTCAGCGCGGAAACGAAGGAGTACGGATCGACCTCCATATTGGTGAAGCGGCCGATCACGTCGAACACGTTGTTCGCGTGAACGGTCGTGAACACCTGGTGCCCGGTCAGTGCGGCCTGCACGGCGATCTGCGCCGTTTCCGGGTCGCGGATTTCGCCGACCATGATCTTGTCCGGGTCGTGCCGCAGAATCGAGCGCAGCCCGCGTGCGAACGTCAGTCCCTTGGCCTCGTTGACCGGAATCTGCAGGATCTCGCCGAGCTGGTATTCGACCGGATCTTCGATCGTCACGATCTTCTCGAGGCCGTTGTTGATTTCCGTGAGAATCGCGTAGAGCGTCGTGGTCTTGCCGCTGCCGGTCGGCCCTGTGACGAGCAACATGCCGTACGGCATCGAGGCGATCGTACGCATGAAGCGCGTGTCGCCCTCCTGAAAACCGAGCGCCTCGAGCGTCAGGCCACCTGCGGATTGCGAAAGCTGATAGCGGTCGAGAATGCGCAACACCGCATCCTCGCCAAACTGGTTCGGCATGATCGACACGCGAAAATCGATTTCACGCCCCGCGTACTGCGCCTTGAAGCGCCCGTCCTGAGGCACGCGCCGCTCCGCGATGTCGAGCTCGGAGATCACTTTCACGCGCGAGAGCACCTGGTCCGCGACATCGCGGCCCTCGGCGCGGCCCACCACGGTGAGCACGCCGTCCACCCGGCACTTGACCATCAGCCCGTTCGCGCGGCATTCGAGGTGAATGTCGCTCGCCATCATCTTGAGCGCGTCGTAGATTGTCGAATTGAGCAGCCTGACGACCGGACTGTCGTCGCTGCTGATGCCCTGCAGCGTCAACGCGAGCGAAGCAGGATCGACGGCGTTCTGGATCGGATCGTCGAACGCAAGGGAGTCCAGTGCGCGAACATCCTTTTCGCGCACGGTCAGCCAGGCATTGATGTCCCCTGCGCTTGCGAGCGCCCAGCGATACGGGACGCCCGGCTGCGAGCGCATGCGGTGCTCGATCCAGCCGCGCGTGCGGGCATCGAGCGGATCGGCGATCGCGAACAGCAGCCCGCGGCTATCGCTATCGTCTGGATCGTGGAAGCAGATGCAGAGGCGGGTTGTCGCGTCGACGAACGAAACGACTTCGAAATCCGGTTCGAGCTGATTCAATTCGCGCATACTGATCGACTTCATGCGAAATTGCGCCGCCAGTTGCACACGCAGCTCATCCGCGCTGAGCGAGGTCTGGGCCATCAGCTCCTCGAGCGCGCGAATTCCGGAACCATGCCGCTCGCCGAGCGCTCTCAGCGCGTCGCGCAGATCGGCGCGCGCTTCGGCCTGGGGGCCTTCCTGCAGGGCGATGACGGTATCCACGCGCTTCCCCAATACGTACTGCTGACTATCTACTGAATACTCGACGCGATCTCGAAGATCGGCATGTACATCAGCACGACAATGCCGCCGATCACCACACCAATGAAGATCATCATCGCCGGCTCGATCAGTCGCGAAATCAGATCGATCGTGCGCGACACCTGCGCTTCCTGGAACGCCGCAATGCGGTCGAGCACGGGGCCGAGACCACCCGTCTTCTCTGCGACCGTCAGCAGGCGGTACGCGATCGCGTTCGCGAGCCCGGCCTCCTGAAACGCGTCCGAGACCTTCGCGCCGTTGCGCACCCGCTGCAGTGCGCCGGCGAGTGCGGCCTGGTCCGCACGTCCGACCAGACCTTGTGCAAGGTCGAAAGCCTTCACCGCGGGAATGCCGCCGTCGACGAGCATGGCGGTCGTGCGATAGAACTGCGACTGGCGAAAGACACGAAAGTGTTGCCCGATACCCGGCAGCGCCAGCATCCGGTCGGCGATCCAGTTGCGCACGAACGGGCGGCGCAAGGCGAAGCCTGTTGCCACGACCAGCACGACGAGGCCGACGCTCAGCCCGGCCCCGTGCGCATGCACCATGCCGCCCCAGGCCATCAGCATGCGCGACAGCAGCGGCAACTCGCGTCCGCTGTGCTCGAGCAGGCTCGCGAAGCGCGGCACCACGAAACCGAGCAGGAACAGCACGACAGCCGCGCCGACGAACAGCAGGACCGTCGGATAGATCGCCGCCGACACCACGCGTGAGCGCAGTTCGTGGAGTGTCGCGCTGTTGCGCGAAAAGCGTGTGAGGCTGTCGGCGAGACCGCCGGTCTGCTCGCTCGCCTTCACGCATGCGACCAGAACGAGCGGGAAGACATGACTGGCGTGCTCGAGCGCAGCGGAGAGCGATTGCCCCTCCTCCAGCCGGCGCAAGAGGTCGCGATACACCTGCGCCGACGCCTCCCGGCGTTCATTGCCGCCAAGCGTGCGCAAGGCATCGACGACGCCCACGCCCGCGTCGAGCAGCGCGGCGAGTTCGCGGGCAAAGAGTTCGACGTTGAAGCGGGCGCCGGGTATCCCGAGCCGGTTCGCACGACTGCGCCGCCGGACGCCATCGGCGCGAACCGACACGACGCGCAGGCCGCGAGAACGCGCAAGCGCCGTGGCTGCCGTCGACGAGTCGCTGTCGATGCGAAGCGTCTGCACTGAGCCATTCGTATCGAAGACACGCAGCACGTACTTCACGTCGACTCTCCTTGCAGACCATCCGTTACCGGCGCAGCGGCCCCGCCGCGCATCGCTACCACGACGAGATCGTGACGTTCTCTCCCGTACCGTCGCCGCGTCCGTTCTTGCCCAGCGAAAACAGGTCGTAGTCGCCGTGGTCACCCGGCGAACGATACTGATACGGGCGGTCCCACGGATCCACCGGCACGGCCTTCTGCAAATAGGGACCGCTCCAGCGGGTTGCGTTCTGCGGCTTGACCACCAGCGCGTCGAGGCCCTCTTCGGTCGTTGGATAGACGCCGACGTCCAGCCGGTATTGATCGAGCGCCTGACCGAGCGACACGATCTGTGCGCGCGCGATCTTGACGTTCGACTTGCCGACCTGTTCGAAGTATCGAGGGGCGACGAGACCGGCCAGCAAGCCGATGATGACCATCACGACGAGCAGTTCCAGCAGCGTGAAGCCGCGGCTCGCACGCGCGCTTGCGTGCGCCGCAAGACTTGCGCAACGCCGTGGCGCGCCGGTTTCGGCCTGGCGCATGCCGCATTGGATAGAGGTCGATTCGCTGGACACGGCACCCCTCCCCTGTATCGACTCACCGCTTCAGCGTCGCTGAAGCCGTTGAATGCATTTTTGTTCAGGTCGATACAGCCAAGAAGTAGGGAGTGCCGTCCAAAGACATGGGTAAAGACCCTCCAGTTGCACCGTCCCTGTCTGGAGGGATTTCACACATGCTCGTCATCGGGCAGCGTCAGCACGCCCATGTCGATCGCGAGGCGCACGAGGCCGTTCAGGTTCCTGATGCCGAGCTTGCGCATCAGGTTCGCGCGATGCTTTTCTATGGTCTTGGGACTCAGGCTCAGGCACTCGCCAACCTGGCGGTTCGTGCGCCCCTCGACCACGAGCCGCAGCACAGTGCGTTCGCGGCCAGTCAACGCGTTCCAGAGCTGCGCATGGTGGGCGATATCCTCCTGCGATCCGTGCGTGCCGCCGCTAACCCAGTTGACGCCGGTTGTGCGCCTGCCCTGCAACACGAAGCGCATTTCCCGCACCAGCTGGTCGAACGACGCGTCCTTGACCACGTAGCCGTCGGCACCCGCGGCGAACGCCTCGCGTACATGGTCTTCACTCCAATGAACGGTAAGGACGATGATCCGGATGCACGGGCACTCGCGCTTGATAGCGGTGATCGCCTCGAAGCCGCTGCCGCCGGGCATCGTCAGATCCATCAGGATCAGATCGGGCAGCGTCTCTCTGGCGAGGCGATGCGCTTCGATCCCGCCGCTCGCCTCGCCGACGATGCAGTAGTCGTCCAGTTCGGAAACCATGCGGCAAAGGCCGCTGCGCAGTAAATGCTGGTCCTCGGCAATCAGCACACGATGTCTTTTTTCCAATTTCGTTGCTCCTTGCTGGACGCTGCGCGCCTAGTTCGAAGCGACCATGTCGTGATAGGCGGCGAGCAGTTCCGACGGCGTGGCAAAGCCGTCGATGCGCAGCCAGGGCTTGCCGGGCGCGGCGCGCAGGAATGCAACCGGCGTATGGTTCATCTTGTCGCCGCGATAGACGTTGAACGCGCGCTGCGCCGCAATGCTCGCCTCGACCGTGCCGGTGTAGTGCTGCCACTCGGGGCCCGCTTCGAACCTCGCCGCGTAAGCCTTGAGCCGCGCAGGCGTGTCCTCTTCAGGATCGATCGAGATCGACACGATGTGGACCTTGTCCCGGTCGCTGCCCAGATGGCTTTGCAGTGCTTCGAGCGTCTGGCTGATCATCGGGCAGATCGTCGTGCAGGTGGTGTAGATGAACGTCAGGATCACGGGCCTGCCGTCATTCAACTCGTCGGCGAGCGAAACGGTCTTGCCGTCGTCGCGCACGAGATCGACTGAGGGCAGCGTGTACTGCGCTGTCGTGCGGGTCGTCATGCCCGCCATCATGTGATGATGCATGTGCGGATCGGCACCGGCTTCGGCGTCCCCGTCAGGTGCGCACCACGCCGCCGTTGCCGCGAGCGCCATGCCTGTCAGCACGAATGCGCCTACCCTTAATTTTGCAGTCCTGTTCATACCGGTCTCCAGCAATGAGGAGAAGGGTTGCTTCTCGCGACGCGCGGGCCGCGGCGCGCTCACTCCCTCGCAAATCCAGTGTCATGAATTTGCCCATGAGCGTCATTGGATGAGGGCCCCCAATTGGCGGTGGGGTATGTCCGCTTGATGGAAAACCCGCACTGATCAGTGGGAGTGCTCCCACACTACGACCCCACAATTTCCCCGTTGCGGCTTGAATCGATCACGGCCTACAATCCGGATAATCTTACTAATTGCTTATACCGACACCGACGCATCGGGGAGCTCCAATGGATGAAAGCCAGCCAGGGGGACCGCAGGTAAGATTGCTCGACCTGATCGAAGCGATGCGCAAGCTTCGCAGTACCGCCTGTTCCCGACAACCCGACGCCGGCGTCGTCACCGACGCGCGTGGAGCGGCGCTCGCGATTCTCACACCCGATGGGACCTTCGTGTCCGCAAACCGCAGTGCCGCCGCACTGCTCGGCTATTCGAGCGCCGAGCTTGCCGGCAAGGGCCTCGCCGACCTCGCGCCCGACGATTTTCACGACGAACTGGCAGACGAACTCTCCGCGAGCGCGGCTCGCGAGTTCCATTCGTTCAGTGCAGTCCTCAGCAGCCGCACAGGCCATCCAACGCGGCTCGCGCTGCATCAGCAACTGTTGCCCACAAGACGCCCTGGATCGACCGTCTTGCTGACGCTATTCGAAGAGCCGCTGACCTTCGAACCCCGGTCCGCCGATCCGGCCGACGTGTTCGATGCAAGCGAGCGGTTGTGCCAGACGTATCTGATGATGGGGCAGCAGAAGGAACGCCAGCGTCTCGCCGCGGAGTTGCACGACGGACTCGGCCAGGCATTAACGCTCATCAAGCTGATGACGGAGGACACGCTGATACGCATACGCCGCGGGCAGATCGACGACGCGGTGAACCTGCTGGACTCGACCGTGTTCCGGATCCGCGAAACGATCGGCGACGTGCGGCAGATATGCGGTGAACTCAGGCCGCTCATGCTGGACAAGCTGGGGTTGCCCGCGGCATTGAGTTCGCTGTGCCGGCGTATCGAACACGGCGCGGCGGCGTTGTCGGTCTCGTTCGACTGCGACGTTGCGGACAAGGACGTGCCCGAGCACCTGAAAGCGGACATGTTCCGAGTCGCTCAGGAGGCGTTGAACAACGCCGTCAAACATGCCGCGGCTACGCAAATCTCGCTTAGCCTGCGCGGCGACACGAGAGGCTGGCTATTGACGATTCAGGACGACGGCATTGGCTATGAGAACCATCCGTTCGCCACAGAAGACGCCTACACGACAGGATTGGGCCTGATCGGCATGCAGCACCGTGTCGAAATGCACGGCGGCGCGTTCTCGATCGAGTCTTCCGCGGCGACAGGTACACGCGTTAGCGCAACCTGGATGCGCTAGCGCGGTCTGCGCCGCGTTCAGGTTCCCGTTTCGCCTAGCCGGTATTCGGGCAGCTCGCCCCCAGGTCCCGAACCCGCCGCCGGCTCGGAGCGCTCCGGCAAGTGCTCGTCGTCCACATTCGGCTCAGCGCACTTGGCCGCAAGCGACGTCAGCAGGCCCATGCTCATCGCCACGAGAACCAGTTCGGTCAGGTTGGCGATGTGAAGCTTGTGCATCATGCTTGCGCGATACTTCTCGATCGTCTTGGGACTCAGGTTCAGATACTGTCCGACCTGCCGGTTCGTGCGCCCTTCCGCGATCAGCTTCAGCACGCTGCGTTCGCGTGCCGTCAGCACGTCCCACGCATGCTTGGGCGCGGGCGCTTCGCGGCCGCCGCTCACGAACGAGTCCACCATGTATCCGTACACGTCTGCGCTCAGATGTTTCTTTCCCTGCATGACCGAGCGCATTGCGACCAGCAGCTCGTCGAACGACACGTCCTTGAGCACGTAGCCGTCCACGCCCGCACGCAGCGCCTCGCGCACGTACTCCTCGTTCTGATGCACCGTGAGCGCAATGATGCGCACGTCCGGCGATCGCCGTTTGATCGTTGCGCTGGCGTCGATGCCATTCATCCCCCGCATCGACAGATCCATCAGGATCAGATGAGGGGCGAGCGTCATGGCCTGCTGGCAGGCTTCCTTGCCGTCCCTCGCTTCGCCGACGACGTCGTAGTCGCCTTGCGCGCACAGCATCGAACGTAGGCCATTTCTCAGCAGATCGTGGTCCTCTGCGATTACAACGCGACATTTGGTATTCACGTCTTGTCTCCCGGTTCCAACGCCCTCAGTCGTCATGAACGGCTTAACGATTTGACTATTCCGAAACCTTCCGTTAAGCTTTCATCACTTACATTCGAATTCCTAAGTATCTGCTTTACGCCCGTTTTCCACGCACCCTACACGCGCGTGCCATTTGCAAGGTTCACGCCACTTCCCGGTGAACAAGCACCGGCGCGCGTCTCCACATTTCCGCAAATTTCGGGAGCGCGGCGGGCATCAAAAATGTTTCAAATTCGAACCCTTTTGCATTCCGCAGAGGATTGGCCATCGCAAGGGATAGGCCAGGGATAACGGGAAATCCGTTCATTGTTGCCGCCGGGTGCAAATTAACCCGTCACAGTTGCGCCGCATGAGAAGAAAACAGGCGCCCTGCATCGCAATAGATTTGTATCGGCCAATTACCGTCTCTTACCATTTGTTTCGAATGTTAAGTTTCTGCAATGTGCTTTGCGGCGGCCAAATCACGATGCAAAGTGTAGGGAGGTGCCCCATTGTCGATCGGTTTTTTCTGCTACCACAATTCAGGTGCAGGAGAAAACAACGATGGATCGCCACCCTTCACCCAGCGTGCGAAACGCAATCATTCTCGCCTTCGCGATGCTCGGCGCGGTGTTGCCGAAATCTGCATATGCCCAGATATTCGGCACGGTAGACGGCAATGGGGCGATCGTTCTCACGAACGTGCCGGGCAAGCCTGGATTGAAGGTAATCGTTGCTGGCGAGCCGCCAGGGGAACCCGGCGCGAGGCGCCGGTCCCGCAAGTCAATCGGCAGCGCCGGCTTCCCCTTGTACGCGGACGTCATCGACGAAGCGAGTCGCTCGTTTCGCGTGAAACCCGAATTGCTTCGCGCGGTAATCGACGTCGAGTCGGGATATAACCCGAAGGCGGTATCGGATAAAGGCGCACTGGGATTGATGCAGTTGATGCCGGAAACTGCAAAGCGTTTCTCGGAAGGCGACATGTTCAATCCGCGCGACAACGTGCTGGCCGGCGCGCGGTATCTGCGCTTCCTCCTCGACTTGTTCAAGGACGACGTAGAACTCACGCTGGCCGCTTACAACGCTGGAGAGAACGCCGTGATTCGCGCCGGCTATCGCGTGCCCTCGCTGCCGGAAACACGTCTCTATGTTCCGCGCGTGCTGGCGCGCTACAAGCAGTTGCTCGCGGCCAGTTGATCGCCTGACGCAGAGCCCTTGGCCGCAACACGAGGCGCTTGAATAGCGAGCCGGCCGACTGCGGACCAGTTCAGTCGGCCGGTCGCCCTCTGCTACGTACGGCGCGAGCATTCGCAGGTCGCCGCGCCCTACGCTCTCCCTTCTTTATTTTCGGTCTGCGCGCGTCACGGAATCGCGGGTATGCCCGGGTCACCTTCCTCGATGTGTGCCTGCGCGTTGTGAAGTGTGATCACGTGCTCGATCTCCGCCACGCGCTCTTTTGGAACATCAATCATTATCAAAAGCTCGCCCCGGAGAATCCCCGCTTCGAAACGCTTCAATCGCGAATTTGGCATGTCGACGCCGATCATCGCCGCTACCCACGCGCCGAATCCTGAGCCTGAAAGCGCGAGGATCACCACGGTGCCACTGGCGATCCTGAGGTCTTCGGGCGGCACGACGAAGGCAATCAGCGCCACCAGCAATCCGGTCGCGCAGCCTACCGCCGTGCCTCGCGCCAGCGACACAAGCAGATCGCTGCGTTGCGCGAGCGATGCCTGCGGCAAGCCGTCGATCGACACATTCTCGTTGGCGATGACATGCATATGCCGCCACTCGATTCGCTGCACAAGCAGTTCGCCGACGATCCTGCGCGCACGCTGTGGGGTGGGCAACAGAAAGTAGACGCGTCTCATTTCAGGCACTCCAACTTTACGCCGGTCACGCACCGAAACCCCTGGTGACATTCTTGTCCGCGACGAAGCCGGATTTAAGTAGTATTGCTCGCCGAAACGCGTGGGTAGAAACCCGCAGATATTCTTTCGTTTTCCTCACAGACTGCCGTAGCTATGCAGGCCCGATAGGAACATGTTGACGCCCAGGAACGCGAAGGTCGTCACCAGCAGGCCCGTGAGCGCCCACCAGGCCGCCACGCCGCCACGCAGGCGCTTCATGAGGCGCATATGCAGCCAGGCCGCGTAGTTGAGCCACACGATCAGCGCCCAGGTTTCCTTCGGG
>NZ_CAJMYZ010000046.1:0-32229 GCF_905220155.1 Paraburkholderia sp. J7
CTGGCTGACGCGGTGCTGTACGACTCGTCGGCGCATGACTCGGTGACGCTGGGCGGCACGGGTGCCACTTCGGCAGTCGCGCTGCACAACGTGGCAAATGGCACGGTGGGCGCTTCGAGCTTCGATGCAGTGAACGGCTCGCAGCTATATGCACTGGGCAACAGCACGGCGAATGCGCTGGGTGGCGGCTCGACGGTGAACAGCGATGGCTCGATCTCGAACCCGACGTACGTTCTGAACGATGGCACGTTCAACAACGTGGGCGGCGCGCTGACGAACGTCGATGGCCGTGTGACCAACGTGATCAACGACATCAACAACGGCACGATCGGTCTCGTCCAGCAGGATCCGACGACGCGCAACATCACGGTTGCGAAGGACACGGACGGCACGATCGTGGACTTCACGGGCATTGCAGGCACGCGTGTTCTGACGGGTGTGTCGAACGGTGCGGTGAGCGCGACGAGCGTGGATGCGGTGAACGGCTCGCAGCTGTACGCGACGAACCAGAACATCTCGAACCTGGCGGGCGACATCACGACCATCAACGGTCAACTGGCTGACGCGGTGCTGTACGACTCGTCGGCGCATGACTCGGTGACGCTGGGCGGTACGGGCGCCACTTCGGCAGTCGCGCTGCACAACGTGGCGAACGGTGCGGTGAGCGCTTCGAGCTTCGACGCGGTGAACGGTTCGCAGCTCTACGGTCTGGCCAGCTCGACGGCCAGCTCGCTGGGCGGCGGCTCGACGGTGAACAGCGACGGCTCGATCTCGAACCCGACGTTCATCCTGAATGGCGGTACGTACACCAACGTGGCTGGTGCGCTCACGAACCTCGATGGCCGCGTGACGCAAAACACGACCGACATCACGAATCTGCAGGGCGACATTACGAACATCAACGGCAAGATGGCTGATGCCGTGATGTACGACTCGTCGGCACATGACTCGGTGACGCTGGGCGGTACGGGTGCCACTTCGGCAGTCGCGCTGCACAACGTGGCGAACGGCGTGGTGAGCGCTTCGAGCTTCGACGCGGTGAACGGTGGGCAGCTCTACGCACTGGGCAGTTCGACGGCTGACGCGCTGGGCGGCGGTTCGACGGTGAACAGCGATGGTTCGATTTCGGCTCCGACGTACAACATCGGCGGCAGCACGTTCAACAACGTGGGCGGCGCGCTGACGAACCTGGACGGCCGTGTGACGCAGAACACGACGGACATCACGAACCTGACGAACAACATCAACAACGGCACGATCGGTCTGGTGCAGCAAGCCACGCCGACGAGCACGGTGACGGTGGCGGCAGCGACGGGTGGTACGACCGTGGACTTCACGGGCACGGCGGGCACGCGAGTGCTGACGGGCGTGTCGAACGGTGCAGTGAACGCTTCGAGCGTGGATGCGGTGAACGGTTCGCAACTGTACGCGGTGCAGCAGAGCGTCACGAACATTGCAGGCCAGGTCGCGAACGCGGTGACGTACGACTCGTCGGCGCACGACTCGATCACGCTGGGCGGCGCGGGTTCGACCACCGCGGTCCAGATCCACAACGTGGCGGCCGGTACGTCGGACGATGACGCGGTGAACTACGCACAGTTGATGAGCGTGGTGAACAACGCGGCAGCGAACGCGTCCGACCCGATGTTCACGGCGCAAGGGGACCGCAATACCGAAGCAGCGACCGCTAGCGGTACGCATGCTACGGCGGCTGGCGCGAACGCGTTGGCCAGCGGCAACCAGTCCACGGCGCTTGGCGCGGGCTCGACTGCCAGCGCGAACAACGCGGTTGCGCTGGGCGCAGGCTCGGTGGCCGATCGTGACAACACGGTGTCGGTGGGCTCGGCGGGCAACGAACGCCAGATCACCAACGTCGCGGCTGGCACGCAAGGCACCGACGCGGTCAACGTCAACCAGTTGAACGACGCGGTCAACAATGCAACGGGCAACGCGGTTCAGCAGGCAACGCAGCAGTCCAACGCGTACACGAACCAGCAGATCAGCGTCGTGCGCAAGCAGATGAACTCGCTGGGCGCAGCAGCGATGGCGGCTTCGTCGCTGATCCCGAACGCACGGGCGGAAGGCAACTTCCAGATGGCCGCGGCGGCGGGTACGTACGGTGGCGAAACCGCGCTGGCCCTGGGTGCGAACTGGTACGTGTCTGATCGCCTGCTCCTGAACGCGCACGTGTCGAAGTCGACGGGCGGCGGCAGTGTCGGTGCCTCGGTTGGCGCGACGTTCGGGTTCTGATCGACCGTGACCCAGGCCCGCCACGGGAAACCGTGGCGGGCACGGAGAATTCCATGAAGAAAACTTTGATATGCGGCGCACTGCTGGCCGCGCTGATGAGCGCGCAAGCGTTCGCCAGCGTGGGCAGCGATGCCGAGGCGCTGATGCCCGCCGCGCAGAAAATCACCGACCCTTATCAGCGCGGGTTGGCCGAAGGATGGCTCGAAATTGCGCAGCGTCAGGACAGCCATGTGCTCGTTTCGAAGGTGTACAACGACGCCGCGGCGGGTGCGCTGAACAACGGCCGTCACTTTATCGACGGCAGTGTTCCGTTCCAGCCGATCTACGGCCAGAAGAACTGGCCGCCGGTCGAAACGCGCGAGAAGTGGGTGAATGCGCTGCAGGAAATCGAGCGCACGAACGAGCGCGCGTCGCAGTCGCCATGCCGCGGCGAGGATGCGGGGCGTTTGTCTGCCCTGACCGACGAAGCCTGGAAAGAGCAGGACGAAACGCACGGCACGCACTGGGTGCACGGTTGGGACTCGATCGAGCGCGCGCAGAAACTTGCGCAGCAGGTGAACGGCGAGCTCGACAAATGCGTGCCCCCGGCTCCGCCGTCTCCACCGCCGCCGCCCACGCTCGCGAAGCCGATTTCGCTCTCAGCCGACGCGCTGTTCGACTTTGACAGCGCCGTGCTGAAGCCGGAAGGCAAGCAGATGGTCGACGTGCTCGCCCAGCGTGTTCGCGATTCGCATGTGAAGCTTCGCCTGCTGAAGATCGATGGCTACACCGATCGGTTCGGCTCGGCGGCGCATAACGAGAAGTTGTCGCTGCAACGGGCGCAAGCGGTGATGAGCGCGCTTCAGGCCCAGGGCGTGATGGCGGAGCGCTTCGAAGTGAATGGCCGCGGCGCAGCCGATCCGGTGAAGTCCTGTGCGGGCAAGAAGGCGACGTCGGCAGTGGTGGCATGTCTTGCGCCTAACCGGCGTGTACAGATCTCCATGCAGTAAGTGGGGAACAAGGGCTCGCGCGTAGGGAACGCGAGCCCGAAGGCGATCTCATCGAGACCGTCTGGAGTGGTAGGGCGATTGCGGCGTGCCTTCGGGCACGCCGTTTTTTTTTATCTGCGTTTTTCGAGATGTGCCGTGCTGGCTCAGTCTTTTTTCGCGACCGACGCGGGCTTGCCGAGCAGCTCGATGATCGAACGGTGCAGTGGATACTTCTCTGCGAGCTTCGCGGCATCGGCGATTTCGAACTCGCTGAACTCGAACCCCGGCGCAACGGTGCAGCCGACGAGCGCGTACGTGGAGGGATCGCAGCAGCGCGCCGCGAACCAGTGCCCGGCCGGCACCACGGCCTGGAAGACCGTGCCCGGATGGTCTAACGCATGGCCAAGCTTGCGCGTGGAGAGCACGCCACGCTCATCGATCGAATGAATCTCGAGGGGCGAGCCCGCATAGAAGTGCCAGAGCTCGTCGGAGCGGATGCGGTGCCAGGCCGAATAGGCGCCATCCGCGAGCAGGAAGTAGATGGCCGTGGAAGCCGCGCGCGTTCCCTCTGCTGCGGGCGCACCGTCGCGGCGCACGAACTTGTCGGCGCGGTAGGTTTCGCTGTAGTAGCCGCCTTCGGGGTGCGGTTCGAGCCCGAAGCGGCGGATCAGTTCTTCGACTGCGGCATTCGCGGTAGCCATGGCGTGCGCCTCCGTAGTGGTGCCGTCCAGCGATCCTGCGAGGCGCCGGCCGGTATTAGCGTTCCTGTTCGTCGATGAGCGCGAGCAGCCCGCGCAGCGCGTGCGTGGCGGCCTGCACGCGAATCTGCTCGCGGTCGCCCTTGAAGACCAGCGTTTCGACGCTCGTATGCAGCCGGTTGCTCCAGCCGAACGACACCATGCCGACTGGCTTTTCCGGCGTGCCGCCGCCCGGACCGGCGACTCCGGTAATGGCGAGCGAAACTTGTGCCCGGCTGTTGCTGAGCGCGCCTTCGGCCATCGCACGCGCCACCGGCTCACTGACAGCGCCGTGCTTTTCGATGAGTTCGGGCGGCACGCCGATCATTTCGGTCTTAGCCTGATTCGAGTAAGTGACGAAGCCGCGCTCGAACCAGCCGCTGCTGCCCGAAATATCGGTGATGGCGGTGGCGACCATACCGCCGGTGCAGGACTCGGCGGTCGCGAGCATGAGCCGCCCGTCGCGCAGTTTGTTGCCGACGCGGATGGCAAGTTGGTGGACGACGGAATCGGTAGGCATTGCAGCAATCCGTTGAGGTGGCGCTCAGGTGGGGTTAGACCGACATGCGCCAGAGCGCGATGACGAGCAGCGTAAAGAAGGCGGCGACGATGTCGTCGAGCATGATGCCGAGACCGCCCTTGAAGCGCCGGTCGAAATAGCGAATAGGCGGCGGCTTCACCATGTCGAAGAAACGGAAGACCACGAAGGCCCAGAGCCGGCCCATGAAATCGACGGGCGTGATCATGAGCAGCACGAGCCAGAACGCGACAATCTCGTCCCAGACGATGGCAGAAGGGTCCTCCACACGCATCTTGTTCGCCGTGAACCCGGTGATGCCGATGCCCGCGAAGAAGCCCACGATGATCAGCAGTCCCCACTCCGTGACGGTGAGGTAGCGGTTGAACACCTCGAACGCCGCCCACGCGAACAGTGTGCCCGCCGTGCCGGGCGCGAGGCGCGAGAGCCCTGAGCCAAAGCCGAGCGAGATGATGTGAAACGGATGCGTGAGCATGAACGGCGCGTCGGCGCGGCGCGGACCGCCAGGCTGGGGCTCCGGCCGCCCGGCCGTCGCGAGTTCGTCGGCGGGAGTGGGCGTGGGGTCAGTCTGCATGGAAATGGTCGAAACCTTGCAACTTCAGGTTGAGCGGTTTGCACGCGGCGTCGCGCCAGGCGATTGCGGGGGTGGCCTGAGGCGACGTGAGGGCACTCATTGTACCGATGCGCGTGACGCGAACGCCCGCCTGTTGCGCGGCCGCCTCGACCGCTGCGCGCTGTGCCGGCGCCGCCGTGAAGCACAGTTCGTAATCGTCGCCGCCCGCGAGCGCGCATTGCAGTTGCGCCTCGCGCGGCAGGCGCGCGAGCGCGGGCGAGATCGGCAGTGTGTCGACGTCGATCGTCGCGGCGAGGTTCGATCGTTCCAGAATGTGGCGCAGGTCTCCGGCAAGTCCGTCCGACACGTCGAGCGCGGCGCGCGCGACGCCGCGCAGCGCCAGGCCGAGCGCGACACGCGGCTCGGGATACTCTAGCGCGCGTCGAAAGTATGCGGCGTCCGGCTCGTCCACCTGCCATTCGCCGCGCAGCATGCCGAGGCCCGCGCGTGCGTCGCCGGGCGTGCCGGAAACCCAGATGTCGTCGCCCGCCTGCGCGGCGTCGCGCCGAAGTGCGGCATCCTGACGCACCGAGCCGAACACCGTAAGGCAAAGATTGAGCGGGCCCGCCGTCGTGTCGCCGCCAATCAGCTCGCAGTCAAAGCGGTCGGCCAACTCGAAGAGCCCCGTGCTGAATGCGGCCAGCCAGTCCTCGCCCGGCTTGGGGAGCGCGAACGCCAGCGTGAAGCCCAAAGGCTGTGCGCCCATCGCGGCAAGGTCTGACAGATTCACGGCGAGCGCCTTGTGGCCCAACGCGTGCGGATCGATATCGGGGAAAAAATGCCGGCCTTCCACGAGCATGTCCGTCGAGATGGCCAGCATTTCGCCGGGAGCGGGGGAGATGAGCGCGCAGTCGTCGCCGATGCCGAGCGCGGCGCGTTGCGTGTTCGTTCGGGCGCGTCGCGCGAAATAACGGTCGATCAGGGAGAACTCGGAAAGCATGTCGAAAGGTCTATGACAAGTGATGTGTCCGACGCT
This sequence comes from Paraburkholderia sp. J7, assembly GCF_905220155.1. Lineage (NCBI taxonomy): Bacteria > Pseudomonadati > Pseudomonadota > Betaproteobacteria > Burkholderiales > Burkholderiaceae > Paraburkholderia > Paraburkholderia sp. J7. The sequence continues at coordinate 6,083 of NZ_CAJMYZ010000046.1, forward strand.
GCGAAGGGCGCGCGGGCGCGGTGTTCCCCTCATTGCGGTCGCGGCACCTGCGCCCGAACTGTAAGGAATGCTGTCGGAGATTGGCGCTACAATGCCTTCGAATTAGCGTTCGAGTTGTTATTCTAATCTGCACTAACGTCCTGCCTCCCATGTCGAATCCCGCCACGAACAAACTCCGCGAAGCCGCACTCGACTATCACGAGTTTCCCACGCCGGGGAAGATCGCGATTGCGCCGACCAAGCAGATGATCAATCAGCGCGACCTCTCGCTCGCGTACTCGCCGGGCGTTGCGTTCGCGTGCGAGGCGATCGTCGAGAATCCGCTCAACGCCGCGCGCTTCACGGCGCGCAGCAACCTCGTGGGCGTCGTGTCGAACGGCACGGCCGTGCTCGGTCTCGGCAACATCGGACCGCTCGCCTCGAAGCCCGTGATGGAAGGCAAGGCGGTGCTCTTCAAGAAGTTCGCGGGCATCGACGTGTTCGACATCGAGCTGAACGAGACGGACCCGCACAAGCTCGTCGACGTGATCGCGGCGCTCGAACCCACGTTCGGCGGCATCAACCTCGAAGACATCAAGGCGCCTGAGTGCTTCATCGTCGAGCGTGAGGCGCGCAAGCGCATGAAGATTCCGGTCTTCCACGACGACCAGCACGGCACGGCGATCGTGGTGGCAGCGGCCTTCACCAACGGCCTGAAGGTCGTGGGCAAGGACATCAAGGACGTGAAGCTCGTCGCCTCGGGCGCGGGCGCGGCGGCGCTGGCCTGTCTGGACCTGCTCGTCGATCTTGGCCTGCCGCTCGAAAACATCGTCGTGACCGACCTCGCGGGCGTGGTCTACAAGGGCCGCACCGAGCTGATGGACCCGGACAAGGAGCGTTTCGCGCGCGAGACCAACGCACGCACGCTCGCCGAAGTGATCGAAGGCGCCGATATCTTCCTTGGCCTTTCCGCGGGTGGCGTACTCAAGCAGGACATGGTCAAGCAGATGGCCGCGAAGCCGCTTATTCTCGCGCTCGCCAATCCCACGCCGGAAATCCTGCCGGAACTCGCGCTCGAAGTGCGCCCGGACGCCGTGCTCGCCACGGGCCGCACGGACTACCCGAACCAGGTGAACAACGTTCTGTGCTTCCCGTTCATCTTCCGCGGCGCGCTCGACGCGGGTGCGACCACCATCACGCGCGAGATGGAAGTTGCCGCCGTGAATGCGATTGCGGAACTGGCACGCCAGGAGCAGAGCGACGTGGTGGCCACCGCTTATGGCATTCAGGATCTGCAGTTCGGGCCTGAGTACCTGATTCCGAAGCCCTTCGACCCGCGCCTGATCGTCAAGATCGCGCCGGCCGTGGCCAAGGCGGCCATGGACTCGGGCGTCGCGACCCGTCCGATCGAGGACATGGACGCCTACGAGCAGCACCTCCAGCAGTTCGTCTACCACAGCGGCACGACCATGAAGCCGATCTTCCAGCTCGCGCGCGCCGTGGAGCCGGAGAAGAAGCGCATCGTGTTCGCCGAGGGCGAAGAAGAGCGCATCCTGCGCGCGGTGCAGATCGTGGTCGACGAAAAGCTGGCCAAGCCCATCCTGATCGGCCGCCCCTCGGTGATCGAGCAGCGTATTGCGCGCTACGGCCTGCGCCTAGTGGCTGGGCAGGATTACACGGTCGTGAACACCGACCACGACGAGCGCTACCGCGAGTTCTGGCAGAGCTACGCGAAGCTCATGGCGCGCAAGGGCATCACGCAGCAAATGGCGAAGCTCGAAATGCGCCGCCGCACGACGCTGATCGGCTCGATGCTCGTGGAAAAGGGCTTGGCCGACGGCATGATCTGCGGCACGGTCAGCACGACGCACCGCCACCTGCACTTCATCGACCAGGTGATCGGGAAGAAGGCCGGCTGCAACGTCTACGCGGCGATGAACGCGCTGGTGCTGCCGAACCGACAGATTTTTATTGTCGACACGCACGTCAACGTCGACCCGACGCCGGAGCAGCTCGCGGAAATCACCATCATGGCGGCCGAGGAAGTGCGCCGCTTCGGCATCGAGCCGAAGATCGCGCTGTGCTCGCACTCGAACTTCGGTTCGAGCAACGCGCCTAGCGCGCAAAAGATGCGCGACCTGCTCGCGATCCTCCAGGAGCGCGCGCCGGACCTGCATGTGGACGGCGAAATGCACGGCGACGTGGCGATCGACGCGAACCTGCGCAAGGAAATCCTGCCGGAGTCGACGCTCGAAGGCGAAGCGAATCTGCTCATCATGCCGAACATCGACGCGGCGAACATTTCCTACAACCTGCTCAAGACGGCGGCGGGCAACAACATCGCCATCGGGCCGATTCTGCTCGGCGCGGCCAAGCCGGTGCACGTGCTGACGGCTTCCGCCACGGTGCGACGCATTGTCAACATGACGGCGCTCCTCGTCGCAGATGTGAACGCGACGCGTTAAGCTCGCTCGCGCAGGTTGCCGGCAACGCCGGTAACGCTGTCCCCAAAATCGGCGCACTCCCGCGAGTGCGCCGTTTTTTTTTCGCTCGCGCGATCCAGCTTGATCGCCCAAAATCGCGCAAACTGAGATTGTAAAATTTACCGGATTGGCCCTTGTGCGCGGTCAAGCTCTTGTCGTCCTCGCCTGACGAACGTTGCTTCCAGGCATCATTAGCGATACCCTTACACCTTTCATCGTCGTCGAACGCGTAACCAGGGAAGCGGGAACCAGGCAATGGCCCCTCGTCTAACTCATTGTTTCGGCGGCGGTTTGTCTAGCTTGCGGCGCGCCGCAGCGGTGGCGCTAGTCGCAACCGTAGCGCTGGCAGCGGGTGGTGCTCAGGCGCGTACGAATCAGCCGGAAGACGCGGGTAATTCAGTCGGCAGCATTTCGGTCAACGAACTTCCGCGTGAGGCGGTGGCCACGTTGAGCCTGATTGCGGCGGGCGGCCCGTTCCCTTACGAGAAGGACGGCGTCGTATTCGGGAATTTTGAACGGATATTGCCACCGCATCGGCGGGGCTACTATCACGAATACACGGTCCCGACGCCGAGCGCGCACAACCGCGGCGCCAGGCGCATAGTTTGCGGCGGTCCGCGCAAGCAGACCGACAACTGTTACTACTCCGACGACCACTACGCCAGTTTCAGGCGAATTATTGATTGACACCGGGATGAGCGGCATGAGCGATAACGTTTACGCGCACGACCCCCGGGTCGCGAGCGATCTGTTCGCGTCCGGGGAGGGCAACCTGTTCCAGCGCGTCATGCAGTTGAAGCAAGACAGCGAGGCGCGCCAGGATGAGGCGGGGCTTTCATCGAACGAGGGGGCCATGAGCCTGTTTTCGACCGTGCAGCCGAATATTGTCCAGTCGATCCGGGCGTTTCGCATTCAGGATCTCTCGGACGAAGCCCAGCGGCTGCAGCAGCATTTCCTCTATGCGTTCTGCGCGAACGCGCAAACCAAGCAGGAAGTGCTCGAAACCATTGCCACATCGTTTCTGTTTCCGAAGCATTTCGGCAAGAACTACGACGGCTTGTACGACTGTCTGACCGATCTCGTGCAGAAGGCCGGCGAGCAGCCGGGTTTCGTGATCGTGCTGGAAGGGCTGCCGATTGCCCAGAAGTTCGACAAGGACGGGCGTGAGACGCTGCTCGACGTCTTTCGCGAGGCTTCGGAATACTGGGCCGAGCGCAAGGTGCCGTTCCGCGTTTTTTATTCGTTCGCCTGACCTTTGGCCCGCGTTTCGTCGCGTGCATGCGACAGAAAACCACAAGCCCGCCTTTCGGCGGGCTTTGTCATTTTTACCAGTGGTTTTCCCGGGGTGCTGAGGCTTACCAACCACCCCAGCGGGCGGCGAGCGCCGAGAGCACGGCGATGCCCGCCGTTTCCGTGCGCAAAACGCGCGGCCCGAGTCCCACTGCGATAAAACCGTGGTCGAGCGCCGCGGCTTCTTCCGGCGACGAGAACCCGCCTTCAGGCCCGACCAGCACCGTGACCTCGCCCGAGGGCGGGTCGATCGGCAAGGTCGAGAACGAGACGTTGGCGCGCGGCGAGAGGAGTACGCGCAGTTCACCTTCGCCGGGGCGCTTGGGCAGCGAGCCAAGCCAAGTGGCGATTTCGCGCGTGGGCGCGACGTCGGGCATGCGGTTGCGCCCGCACTGTTCGCACGAGGCTTGCACGATGCGTTGCCAGTGCGCCTGGCGGCGCACGGCTCGCTCGCCCGAAAGCCGCACGACGCTGCGCGAGGTGGTGAGCGGGACGAAGTTCGTCGCCCCCAGTTCGACGGCCTTTTCGATCAGCCAGTCCATTTTGTCGCTGCCGGCAATGCCTTGGGCGAGCGTGAGCCGGTAGGGCGGCTCGGCTTCGAAGTCGCGATAAGGGCCAATGCGCACCTGCGTGTCGCGGCGCTCCATGCCGAGGATCTCGGCGCTGTACTCGCCGCCAAGGCCGTTGAACAGCACGATCGTGTCGCCGGGCTGCAGGCGCAACACCTGAACATGGCGCGTGACTTCGTCGGGAAGGGTGACAACCTCGTCGGATTGCAGGGCACTGCCGACGAAAAAGCGGGGCATAAGACTATTTCTCATTGATTCAGGACAAGTGGCGAGCAAGCGCCCAGCGGTAACCGTCGAGGTCTTCGACCTGCGCGAAACGGTCCCCCCAGAATTGGTCCTGTGGCTCGCTCAGCGATTTCGCGCCGGCTTCAAGCGCCCGCGCATAAACCGCGTCGACATCGTCGACATACAGATAAAAAGATTGCGGCGCGACGGTCTGTGCGCTTTTGGGCGTGCGCGCCGTCGAACCGAATGCACCCTCCGGCGCGAACATGACGATCAACTGATCGTGGTACGTCATCTCCACGTGCATGATCGCGCCGTCGTCCTCCACGCTATCGCGTACCGCAAAGCCAAGCGCCGCCCGATAGAAGTTCATCGACGCGCGCGCGTCGCGTACCGTCAGATACGGGGTCAGCCACGGCACGCCGGCAGGGCGGGGTGGGGTCATCGAGTCTCTCCAGATTCGCGGTTAGGATGAGGCGCCGGCCGTCGCTTTGAGCGTGGGCGCGCGATGAAAGCGTTGGGAACCTGCCATTTTCCACGGGCAGGGTCACTAAAGCTGTAGGAATTCGCCTAGTTTATCTCTCGCTGTGAGTGGAACTTCTAAGAGCGTAGCGTGCAACTTGACGTCGTAATATCGCAAACCTTCGAGTTGACGCTCGGCCATGCGCGCTTCCAGCCTGGCCAGACCGGCGCTGCGGGGGTCGAGCGTGTCGCTCGCGATGGCCATGAGCCAAAGCGAGCCGTACAACGGCACGTAGGCGGCAAGCGGCCGCACGACGGCGAAGGCCCGGCGCAGTCCGGCAAGCAGCGCCGCCACGCGTTCCGGGTGATGGAACGGCGAGCCGAGATGCAGCGAGACGAGTGCGTCGGCGCTCATCACGCGCTTGAGCGCGGCGTAGAACGCTTGCGTGTAGAGCGCAGCCGCGGGTGAATCTGGCGGGGTCAAATCGAATGCGACAAGATCGAAGCGTTCGTGCGTCGAGGCGACGAAAGCCGCCGCGTCGCCAATCACAAGGTCCACGCGCGGATCTTCAAAGGCGTCGCCGCGTACCTCGGGCAGATAGTCGCCTGTCAGGCGCACCACGTCCGGGTCGAGTTCCGCCACGACGATGCGCGCGATGCCCGGATGGCGCAGCAGTTGCCGCGCCGCGCCGCCGTCGCCGCCGCCCAGCACGAGCGCGGCACGCGGCGCCGGGTGGGTGAGCGCGGCCGGGTGCGTCATGCACTCGTGGTAGATGAATTCGTCGCCGGCCGAGGTCATCGGGCGGCCGTCCAGCGTGAAGAGACAGCCCAGTTGAGGCGTATCCCAGACTTCGATGCGCTGCCACGGCGTATCGGCGGCCGCGAGGCGCCGTGCGCCCGGAAACCCATAGAGCGCGTCGGCGGCGGGATGGAAGAGGAGTGTTTCGCTCACGAAGGTCCTGGGAAGGCGTCGTGCAAACGAGCGCGTAAAAAATGGGGCCAACAGGCACATTATAGGGTTCCGGGAACCGCCTCTTCCCGAGGCAGGCCGGCACCGGCCGCATGCCGCATTCCCCGCGCCCTACGCCAGGGATAATCCCCACGATCTGCTAGAATATTCCGCTTTGCAGCCCTCTCCGTTTGCTCCGGCCGTTTCGCGTCTCCTGGCGCCGCATGTGCGCCCGAGCGGGCGATTTGCCGAGCTTCCGGACCCTCGCGCTGCTGTGTGCGCCCGCTGTTTGCGCTGTTCGCGACCTGCGCCGCCCACGCCGCTTTTTGCACACTTCCGGACTCGACATGACGACCTCGTCCTCCGCCTCCCCCGCTACCACCCAGTTGATGGCCAACGCCATTCGTGCGCTGTCCATGGACGCCGTTCAGCAAGCGAACTCCGGTCACCCCGGCATGCCCATGGGCATGGCTGAGATCGCTGTTGCGCTGTGGTCGCGCCATCTGCGCCATAACCCGACGAACCCGCTGTGGAGCGACCGCGACCGCTTCGTGCTGTCGAACGGCCATGGCTCGATGCTGCTGTACTCGCTGCTGCACCTGACCGGCTACGACCTGCCGATGGCGGAACTCAAGAACTTCCGTCAGCTGCACTCGAAGACGCCGGGCCACCCCGAGTTCGGCATCACGCCGGGCGTCGAGACGACCACGGGCCCGCTCGGCCAGGGTCTGGCGAACGCGGTTGGCATGGCGCTCGCTGAAGCGCTGCTCGCAGCGGAGTTCAACAAGGCCGACGCGAAGATCGTCGATCACCACACGTACGTGTTCCTCGGCGACGGCTGCCTGATGGAAGGCATCTCGCACGAAGCCTGCTCGCTCGCCGGCACGCTCAAGCTGAACAAGCTGATCGCGCTGTACGACGACAACGGCATCTCGATCGACGGCGACGTGGTCAACTGGTTCCACGACAACACGCCGGAGCGTTTCGAAGCCTACGGCTGGAACGTGATCCCGCACGTGGACGGCCATGACGTAGACGCGGTCGACGCGGCTATCCAGAAGGCCAAGGCCTCGGACAAGCCCACGCTGATCTGCTGCAAGACCATCATCGGCAAGGGCGCGCCGACCAAGCAGGGCGGTCACGACGTGCACGGCGCAGCGCTCGGCGGCGAAGAAATCGCCAAGTGGCGCGAGGCCGCAGGCTGGAAGTGGGAGCCGTTCACGCTGCCGCAAGAAGTCTACGCAGACTGGGACGCGAAGGCCGCAGGCGCGAAGTTCGAAGCCGCGTGGAACGACCAGTTCGCCGCGTACCAGTCGAAGTACCCGGCCGAAGCCGCCGAGTTCGAGCGCCGCATGGCCCACAAGCTGCCCGCCGACTGGGCGCAGAAGGCCGCCGCGATCGTCGCTGGCGCCGATTCGCGCAAGGAAACGGTTGCTACGCGCAAGGCTTCGCAGCAAGCCATCGAAGGCCTCGCCGCCGCACTGCCGGAATTGCTGGGCGGCTCGGCCGACCTGACCGGCTCGAACCTCACCAACTGGAAGGCCTCGAAGCCCGTGCGCGCCGCGAAGGCCGGCGAGACCGGCATCCAGTGGGGCAACCACATCAACTACGGTGTGCGCGAATTCGGCATGAGCGCCGCGCTCAACGGCATTAACCTGCACGGCGGCTACAAGGCATTCGGCGGCACGTTCCTCACGTTCTCCGACTACAGCCGCAATGCGCTGCGCGTGGCCGCGCTGATGAAGTGCCCGTCGATCTTCGTGTTCACGCACGACTCGATCGGTCTCGGCGAAGACGGTCCGACCCACCAGTCGATCGAACAGGTCGCAAGCCTGCGCCTGATCCCCAACATGACGCTCTGGCGTCCGGCCGACACGGTGGAAACCGCGGTGGCCTGGACCGAGTCGATTGCGCATCACGGTCCGTCGAGCCTCATTTTCAGCCGCCAGAACCTGCAGTTCAACGAGCGCACCGACGCGCAGATCGCGAACATCGCCAAGGGCGGCTACGTGCTCAAGGACTGGAACGACGACATCCCGAGCCGCAAGATCATCCTGATCGCCACGGGCTCCGAAGTCGAACTGGCGATGAAGGCTGTCGAAGCGCTGCAGCGCGAAGGCATCGGCGCCCGCGTGGTGTCCATGCCGTCGACCAACGTGTTCGACAAGCAGGACGCCGAATACAAGGAGCGCGTACTGCCCAAGGGCGTGCGCCGCGTCGCGATCGAAGCCGGTGTGACCGACTTCTGGCGCAAGTACGTGGGCCTCGAAGGCGGCGTGGTCGGCATCGACACGTTCGGCGAATCGGCCCCGGCTGGCGTTCTGTTCAAGCACTTCGGCTTCACGGTCGATCATGTCGTAGCGACGGCCAAGGCCGCGCTCGACAACTAAGCATGCGTTACGGGCCCGCCTGATCAGCAAGATCTGGCGGGCCCGCTGCCTTGAGCGCCCCGTCTGGCCGCCCCAGCCCGGCGTTGTCGCCAACGCGGCACTGGTTTCAGAATTTTTCAGCCCTTAGGAGATAAACCATGACCATTCGCGTCGCTATCAACGGCTACGGCCGCATCGGCCGTAACACGCTTCGCGCGTTCTACGAGAACGGCAAGAAGCACGACATCCAGATCGTTGCGATCAACGACCTGGGTGACGCGAAGACCAACGCGCATCTGACGCAATACGACACGGCTCACGGCAAGTTCCCGGGCGAAGTCAGCGTCGACGGCGACTACCTCGTCGTCAACGGCGACCGTATCCGCGTGCTGGCCAACCGCAACCCGGCAGAACTGCCGTGGGGCGAACTGGGCGTTGACATCGTGTTCGAATGCACGGGCTTCTTCACGACCAAGGAAAAGGCCAGTGCCCACCTGAAGGGCGGCGCGAAGAAGGTCATCATCTCGGCGCCGGGCGGCAAGGACGTCGACGCGACGATCGTCTACGGCGTGAACCACAACGTGCTGAAGGCGACGGACACGGTCATCTCGAATGCATCGTGCACGACCAACTGCCTGGCACCGCTCGTCAAGCCGCTGAACGACAAGATCGGTCTGGAAACGGGTCTGATGACCACGATCCACGCTTACACGAACGACCAGGTTCTGACGGACGTGTATCACGAAGACCTGCGCCGCGCGCGCTCGGCCACGCACAGCCAGATCCCGGCGAAGACGGGCGCGGCATCGGCTGTCGGCCTCGTGCTGCCGGAACTGAATGGCAAGCTGGACGGTTACGCGATCCGCGTCCCGACCATCAACGTGTCGATCGTCGACCTGTCGTTCATCGCCAAGCGCGACACGACGGTCGAAGAAGTCAACGCGATCATGAAGGAAGCTTCGGAAGGCGCGCTCAAGGGCATCCTGGGCTACAACACCGCACCGCTGGTTTCGATCGACTTCAACCACAACCCGGCATCGTCGACGTTCGACGCCACGCTCACGAAGGTCTCGGGCCGTCTCGTGAAGGTGTCGAGCTGGTACGACAACGAGTGGGGCTTCTCGAACCGCATGCTGGACACGGCTGTGGCGCTCGCGAACGCGAAGTAAGCACGCTCGTAGCTGCATGGAAAAACCGCCCGGAAGTGATTCCGGGCGGTTTTTTTCGTCCTTATTTTTCGATGGCGCTTTGGGACGCCGCGGCGAACGCGGGCGGCGTGGGGAAGTAAACCCCCGCGCGCTGCGCCGCATTGGCGATGTGCGCCTCGATTGCCTCGCCGGCCGCGACTGAGTCGCGCGCCTTGAGCGCCACCACGATCAGGCCGTGCTCGCGATGCGTGGAAAGCACGCGCTCGCGCCGGTAGAACGGCATGCGCTGGCTTTCTTTCATGATGTCGGCGCTGCTGCGCAGGATCGATTCGATCGCCGCATTGCCCGCGAGATTCACGATGCGCATGTGGAACTCGAAGTCGAGTTGCGCGGCTTCGTCGAGTTCGTCGCAGGCGAGGGCGCTGTGCAGCGCTTCGGTGTTCGCTTCGAGCCACGCAACGTCGGCGTCGCCGATGGCGAGCGCCGCCATGCGCGCGGCGAAGCCTTCGAGCGCGTAGCGCATCTGGTAAGTGTCGGGCAGCGACGACTGGTCGGCGAAACGCCACGGGTGAGCGTTCGTGGCCTGCGCGCTCGTCACGTACACGCCCTTGCCCGCGCGGATCGACAGCATGCCGAGCGCCTCGAGCGTCGAGAGCGCCTCGCGCAGCGACGCGCGGCTGATCGCCAGTTCCTCGGAAAGCTGCCGCTGCGCGGGCAGCAGGCTGCCGACCGGATACAAGCCGCCTTCGATCCGTTCGCGAATCGTGGCGATGGCGGCGTCGGTAACGGTGTGCGGAACGTTCTTCATCGGTTGGCGCGGGCTGCGTTCGCGTGGTCTGACCGGTATTGTAGTCCTGCGCGGCTTTGCTGCATGACGCACCGCATCAACGCCCTTTGCGCCGCCGCTCAAGGCGCCCAGATCCGGCCCGTAAACTGGTCAGACCGCACAAGGGTAAACACCCCGTCTCTCAACCTTGACTCCGGTATATCGGCTTCCTACTATCCGCCATAACAGTGCTGGTCAGACCAGTCAGAACAGTTGCTTGCTCCCCCTCGTTGGCTTTGCATGGGATGGGACTAAGGAGCTTTGCTCCAAGTCCCATCGACATAGGAGACAGTCGTGACGAAGTTCTTCAATTCGCTGTTTGGTCGCGTAGTGATCGCCCTCGTACTGGGCATCGTGGTAGGCGCGGTGTTTCCCCATTTCGCCCAATCGTTGCGGCCGCTCGGCGACGGCTTTCTCAAGCTCATCAAGATGGTGATCGGGCCCATTGTGTTCTGCGTGGTCGTGAGCGGCATGGCGCACGCGGGCGACCTCAAGAAGGTGGGCCGTGTCGGCCTGAAATCGGTCGTGTATTTCGAGGCGATGACGACCGTCGCGCTCGTGATCGGCGCCGTGCTCGCGTACGTCACGCGTCCGGGCGCGGGCATGAACGTGGATCTGCGCTCGCTCGACGCGGCCTCGCTCGCGACCTATACCGAGCACGCCAAGAGCCTGAAGGACACGGCCGGCTTCCTGCTGAAGATCATTCCCGAGACGGCCTTCGACGCGTTTGCAAAGGGCGACATCCTGCAGATTCTCGTGTTCTCGGTGCTGTTCGGCAGCGCGCTCTCGCTGCTCGGCCCGAAAGCGCAGCGCGTGAACAGCCTGATCGACGAACTCTCGCAGGTGTTCTTCCGCGTGATGGGCTTCATCATCAAGCTCGCGCCGCTTGGCGTGCTCGGCGCGATCGCTTTTACGACCGGCACCTACGGCGTGGCGTCGCTCAAGCAACTCGGGCTGCTCGTGATCGTGTTCTACGCGAGCTGCATCGTGTTCGTCGCGGTCGTGCTCGGCATCGTCATGCGCCTCGCGGGCTTCAGCGTGTTCAAGCTGATCCGCTACCTGCGCGAAGAACTATCGATCGTGCTCGGCACGGCTTCGTCGGACGCCGTGCTGCCGCAGATCATGCGCAAGCTCGAATTTATGGGCGTGAAGGACTCCACCGTGGGCCTCGTGATCCCGACGGGCTACTCGTTCAACCTCGACGGCTTTTCGATCTACCTCACGCTCGCCGTGATCTTCATCGCGCAGGCGACCAACACGCCGCTGTCGATGCACGACCTCATCGTCGTGGTGCTGGTGTCGCTCATCACCTCGAAGGGCGCGCACGGCATTCCCGGCTCGGCGATCGTCATTCTCGCCGCCACGCTTTCCGCCATTCCCGCGATTCCCGTGCTCGGCCTCGTGCTGATTCTGCCGGTGGACTGGTTCGTCGGCATCGCCCGCGCGCTCACGAACCTGATCGGCAACTGCGTGGCGACGGTGGTGGTCGCCGTGTGGGAGCACGACATCGACAAGGTGCGCGCCAAGCGCGTGCTGAATCTCGACGAAGGTTTCCTCTTCGTGCCGGCAGGCGACAGCGACACGGACGCCGCGCATGGCGAAGACAGCGCGCTTGGCGGCAAGCACGCGCATGCCTGAACCTCGGCGGCGCACCGAGCGCCGCTTTTCTTCGATCAACGGATCCACTCAAGCGAACGACACCATCATGGCCATTCCGACTCTCGACCCCAACGCCCCCGCTTTCACGCGCCGCTACATGAACCTTGCCGATCCGCGTCTGGGCGCCCGCGCGCTCCACGCGAGCGACGAGTTCTTCGCGCCGAAGGAGCGCATGCTCGAACCGCAGCCCGCGGTCTTCATCCCCGGCAAGTACGACGATCACGGCAAGTGGATGGACGGCTGGGAAACGCGCCGCAAGCGCACAACCGGCCACGACTTTTGCATCGTGCGCCTCGCGCGCCCCGGCGTGATCTACGGTCTGGATCTCGACACGAGCCATTTCACGGGCAACTTTCCGCCGGCGGCTTCGATCGAGGCATGCTACGCACAGGCTGGCGACGATGAAACGCCAGGCGACAACGCCAACTGGCAGACCATCGTCCCGGCGACGACGCTGCAGGGCAATCAGCATCACTACGTCGAGGTGAACGATGCGCGCGCGTTCACGCATCTGCGCGTGAATCTCTATCCCGATGGCGGTCTCGCGCGCCTGCGCGTGTACGGCCAGCCCAAGCGCGACTGGAGCACGGTCGAGCGCGGCAGCCTCGTCGATCTCGCGGCGATCGAAAACGGCGCGTATCTCGTCGCGGCCAACAACCAGCACTTCGGGCTTGCTTCCACGATCCTGATGCCCGGGCGCGGCGTGAACATGGGCGACGGCTGGGAAACACGCCGCCGCCGCGAACCGGGCAACGACTGGGCGATCGTGGCGCTCGCGCGGCCCGGCATCATCCGCAAGATCGAAGTCGACACGGCGCACTTCAAGGGCAACTACCCGGATCGCTGCTCGCTTCAGGCGGCGAGCGTGACGGGCGGCACCGACGATTCGCTCGTCACCCAGGCGATGTTCTGGCCGGCGCTGCTCGGCGAGCAGAAGCTCGAAATGGACAAGCAACACGTGTTCGAGAGCGGGATTGCCGCGCTCGGTCCGGTCACGCACGTGCGCTTCAACATCTTCCCGGACGGCGGCGTGTCGCGCCTGCGCCTGTGGGGCGAACCGGTCTGAACGAGGAGCCGCGATGCAGATCCTGCACATGGAACCCTTGACGCGCGAGGCGTTCGCGCCGTTTGGCGACGTGATCGAAGTCGACGGCGCGCGCCACTTTCCGATCAACGGCGGTACGACTGAGCGCTTTCACGACCTCGCCGCCATCGACGTGAACGAGGCGGGCGGGTGGCCCATCGTCAGCGTGTTTCGCGCCCAGCCGCGCGCATGGCCCGTCGAGATCGCGATGATGGAGCGGCATCCGCTCGGCAGCCAGGCATTCGTGCCGCTTGGCGACGCGGGCTACGCGGTGGTGGTCGCGCCGGCGGGCGAGTTCGATCCGGCGGGGCTGCGCGCGTTCTGGGCGGGGCGCGGGCAGGGCGTCAATTACGCCAAAGGCGTCTGGCATCACCCGTTGCTCGCCTTCGAGCGGGTGAGCGACTTCGTGGTGATCGACCGCGGCGGCACGCAGCCGAATTGCGATGAGATCGCGCTCGGAGCGTCCTGGCGGCTCGTGCAAGCCGACACGTTGCTCGTGCCCGCCTGAAGCCGGGTCGGCGTTCCCCAAGAGCGGTTCACCAAACGAAAACGCCACGGCAGGTCTGCCGTGGCGTTTTCTCTTCTGCCGCCTGCAAGCGGCGAGCGGTCAGTGCTTGCGGTGCGGGCAGTTTTCCTTCGTGCAGGCGCCGTACAGGGCGAGTGCGTGTTCCTGGAGCTTGAAGCCACGCTCGTTGGCGATCATCTGCTGGCGTTTTTCGATTTCGGGGTCGAAAAATTCTTCAACGATTCCGCAGTCGAGGCACACGAGGTGGTCGTGGTGGCTGCCTTCGTTGAGCTCGAACACCGCCTTGCCCGATTCGAAGTTGCTGCGCGTGAGCAACCCAGCCTGCTCGAACTGCGTGAGGACCCGGTAGACCGTGGCGAGGCCGATGTCGAGCTCCTCGTTCAGCAGGTTGCGGTAGACGTCTTCTGCGGTGAGGTGACGAACCGGGCTATGCTGAAAAATCTCCAGGATCTTGAGGCGAGGCAGCGTCGCCTTGAGGCCGATGTTCTTGAGATCGGTTGGATTGGTCATGACGATAAGTCCCTGGAGTACAATGCTAGGTTGTTATGTTAATGCGTTTTTACCGTTCCGGGCATTTTCGCCGGAACTTCGAACGATCTTCTACAGAATACGCGCGGCTTCGCGAAAAGCCCGCTCGGTGAGGGAAATGATTCCAGAATTCACAACGATCGGCCGGCGCATGCACGGCGGCCGCCTGGCGTGCACCCTGCTGGCTGCGGCCGCGTTCGCGGCGCTCGCCGGCTGTTCCACCTACAACAGCGTGACGCAGAGCATCGCCCAGAGCATTACGCCTTACCGCATTACCATCGTGCAAGGCAACTTCGTCTCGGCGGAAGCCGCGGCGCAGATGAAGGTGGGCATGTCCCGGGCCGAGGTCAAGCAGCTGCTCGGCACGCCGCTCCTCACCGACATGTTCCATGCGAACCGCTGGGACTATATCTTCTATTTCAAGCGCGGCTCGACCGCCGTGGTTCAGCAGCGTGACTTCGTCGTGCTCTTCGAAGGCGACCGCGTAGCGAGCTGGTCGGGCGGTGAAGACCTGCCGTCGAACCTCGAACTGCTCGCCGAAATCGACGGCGACCGCAGCGGCAAGAAGAAGGCCGTCGCGGCTGCGCCGGCATCGGGCGCTTCGGCGCCGGTGGCGGCTGCAGCGGGCGCGCCCGACGTAGGTACGAGCGCGACCGGCCCGACGGTCGGCGACACGGCGCGCACGCCGTCGTCCGATCTCGGCGCCGCTACCAGTGCGTTGCCGCAGGACGCCAACGCGCAGGCCGCCGCCGCCGCAAACCGTGCCACGGAAGCGGTGCAAACGCCTGCCGGCCTTACGCCTTCGGTGCGCGCGGGCAATCCGCAATCGTCGGCGCTGCCGCAGAACGTCGGCACGATGCCGTCGCAGGTCCAGCTGCATCGCCAGCCGCAGCCGCAAATTCAGGGCGTGCCGCAGAGCAACCCGGTCGGCCCGACCGCCGGCGCGCAGGGCACCGGCGACACCAATACGGCGCCGTCTGGCCCGGCACGCGATTCGTCGCTCGCCGCGCCGCCCACGGTGCCGGCTTCCGGGGCTGCTGCGGCCCCGAGCAACTGAGCCGGCTGACCCAGCCGGTAAAACAGGCAGGGCGGGGTGCGCGAGGCGCGCCACGCTTCGATTCGGCGGCCGGGTGTCACTACCGGCCGCCGCGTTTTTTGGCGGCGGCGCTTCGTGGCGCCTGGTGACACCGGGTGGCACCCCACGCCGCGGCCAGCGACACATTGGCAGGAAGACTCATGAAAATCGCAATCGCCGGGGCATCGGGCCGCATGGGCCGCATGCTCATCGAAACCGTTCTGAATTCGCCCGACGTCACGCTCTCGGGCGCGCTCGTGCGCAAGGGTTCGGCCGCCATTGGCCAGGACGCTGGCGCGTTCCTCGGCAAGGACACCGGTGTGCGCATCACCGACGACATCGAGCAGGTGTTCGCGCAAAGCGACTGCCTGATCGACTTCACGCGTCCGGAAGGCACGCTCGTGCACCTCGAGGCGGCGCAGCGCCACGGCGTGAAGATGGTGATCGGCACGACCGGCTTCGACGCCCAGCAAAAGGCACAGCTCGGCGCGGCCGCGCAAAAGGTCGGCGTGGTGTTCGCGGCGAACATGAGCGTGGGCGTGAACGTCACGCTCAAGCTGCTCGAATACGCGGCGCGCTTTTTCGAGACCGGCTACGACATCGAGATCATCGAGGCGCACCATCGCCACAAGGTCGACGCGCCCTCGGGCACCGCCCTTGCGATGGGCGAGGCCGTGGCAAAGGCGCTCGGCCGCAATCTCGACGAATGCGCCGTGTATGGCCGCGAAGGCGTGACCGGTGAGCGCGACCCCTCGACGATCGGGTTTTCGGCGATTCGCGGCGGCGATATCGTCGGCGATCATACGGTGCTGTTCGCGGGCATTGGCGAGCGCATCGAGATCACGCACAAGTCCTCGAGCCGCCTTTCGTACGCGCAAGGCAGCGTGCGCGCCGCGCGCTTTCTGCAGGACAAGGCCAACGGCCTGTACGATATGCAGGACGTGCTCGGCCTGCGCTGAGCGTTTCCCTTATGGTCCGGCGCCTGCGCCGGACAGACAGTGAGCGAGGTCCGATGGCAGCGAGTTCCGGAGTCATTCACTATCTGCAGACGGGCGATGCCGTCACCCACGCGGTAGCGTGGGTATTGCTCGCCATGTCGGTCGCGAGCTGGTGCTTTCTCATCGTGAAAAGCTGGATTCTCTTGCGCGCGAAGCGCCAGGGGCCGCGCGCCGTTGCGCGCTTCTGGCAGGCGCGCAGCCTCGCTGACGGCGTGGCCGCCATGCGTGGGGTCGACCGCGAACGCGTCTTCCTGCCGTTGGCTCAGGCGGCGCTCGCCGCCGAGGAAGCCGATGCGCCCGGCATGATGCTTTCACGCGTAGACCGCGGCGAGCGCGTGTTGCGTGCGTTGCGCGGTGCGCTTCAGGCGTCGCAGCGCCGGCTCGAGTTCGGGCAGGTGCTGCTCGCCTCGGTGGGCAGCACGGCGCCGTTCGTGGGGCTGCTCGGCACGGTTTGGGGCATTTACCACGCGCTCGGCAGCATTGCCGCGAGCGGCCAGGCGATGATCGAGAACGTGGCCGGCCCGGTGGGCGAAGCGCTCATCATGACGGCGTTCGGTCTCGTGGTCGCGATTCCGGCCGTGCTCGCCTACAACGTGCTCGGACGCCTCGTGCGCCAGCTTTGCGACGATCTAGACGGCTTCGCGCACGATCTGCACGCCTATGCCTGCGCGCCCGAAGGCGCGCCGCTGCGCCGCGAAGGTGCGCAGGGCGCGATGCGCGAAGGCGCGCGCGCCGAGTCGTAGGAGGCAACGCGAATGGCATTCGGCGGACTCGAAAAGAAGCGCGATGCGGCACCGATGTCGGACATCAACATGACGCCGCTCATCGACGTCATGCTCGTGCTGCTCGTCATCTTCATCATCACCGCGCCGCTCTTCACGCATGCGATCCGGCTCGATTTGCCGAAGGTCGCCGCCGAGCCGGCGCAGCAAACGGCGCAGACCGTCACGCTTTCCATCGACGCCGCCGGCAAGCTCTACTGGAACGCCCAGCCCATCACGCTGGACGAGCTGCGTGCGCGCTTCACGGCGGCGGGCAAAGCGCCCGAGTCGCAGCAGCCCGAGCTGCAATTGCGCGCCGCGCGCGAGACGCGCTACGACGTGATTGCCCAGGTGATGGGCGCCGCGCAGCAGGCCGGGCTCACGCGCCTCGGCTTCGTGACCGAGCCGCCCGCCGGCGCGCACTGAACGGCGAACTGAGCGCGCGCCAGTCAACGGTATAATCAACGTTTCCTTTAAAACGGGCTAAGCGAAACCGCCGCAATCTGCCGGTATCGTGAACGGCCGGCCCGGTGCATCCGGCACCGAAACCGCCCGTTTCCAGCGTTCACCACCCACACCATGCTCGAAAAATACGTTCCCTCCGACGTCGAATCCGCCGCGCAAGGCGAATGGCGCGCCACCGACGCTTACCGGACGGCCGAGAAGGCCGACAAGCCCAAGTTCTACTGCGTCTCGATGCTGCCGTATCCGTCGGGCAAGCTGCACATGGGCCACGTGCGGAACTACACGATCAACGACGTGATGTACCGTTACCTGCGCATGAACGGCTACAACACGTTGATGCCGATGGGCTGGGACGCGTTCGGCATGCCTGCCGAAAACGCCGCGATGGCCAACAGCGTGCCGCCGGCCAAGTGGACGTACGACAATATCGAGTACATGAAGGGCCAGATGCAGTCGATGGGCCTCGCCATCGACTGGTCGCGTGAAATCGCCACCTGCAAGCCCGACTACTACAAGTGGAACCAGTGGTTCTTCCTGAAGATGCTCGAAAAGGGCATCGCGTACAAGAAGACCGGCACGGTGAACTGGGACCCGGTCGATCAGACCGTGCTCGCCAACGAGCAGGTGATCGACGGGCGCGGCTGGCGCTCGGGCGCGCTCGTGGAAAAGCGCGAAATCCCGATGTATTACCTGCGCATCACGCAGTACGCAGACGAACTGCTGAACGACCTCGACGGCCTCGGCTGGCCCGAGCGCGTCAAGATCATGCAGCAGAACTGGATCGGCAAGAGCTTCGGCGTGAACTTCGGCTTCCCGTACGAGCTGGACGGCGAGAAGAAGCTGCTGCGCGTGTTCACCACGCGCGCCGACACGATCATGGGCGTGACCTTTGCCGCGATCGCGGCCGAGCACCCGCTCGCCACGCGTCTGGCGCAAGGCAAGCCGGAGCTGCAGGCGTTCATCGACGAATGCAAGCGCGGCGGCGTGGCGGAAGCCGACGTCGCGACGATGGAGAAGAAGGGCCTGCCCACGGGCTTCACCGTCACGCACCCGATCACGCACGAGCAAGTGCCGGTGTGGATCGGCAACTACGTGCTGATGACTTATGGCGAAGGCGCCGTGATGGGCGTGCCGGGCCACGACGAGCGCGACTTTGCGTTCGCGAAAAAGTACAACCTGCCGATCAAGCAGGTCATCGCAGCGGAAGGCGAGACGTACTCGCTCGACGGCTGGCAGGAGTGGTACGGCGACAAGGAGCGCGCCGTGTGCGTGAACAGCGGCAAGTACGACGGCCTCGCCTACACGGCGGCCGTGGACGCCGTCGCTGCCGACCTCAAGGCGCTCGACCTCGGCGACAAGCAGGTCACGTGGCGTCTGCGCGACTGGGGCATTTCACGCCAGCGCTACTGGGGCACCCCGATCCCGATCATCCACTGCCCGAGCTGCGGCGACGTGCCGGTGCCGGAAAAGGACCTGCCGGTCGTGCTGCCGGAAGACCTCGTGCCGGACGGCACGGGCAACCCGCTCGCGAAGTCCGAAGCGTTCCTGAACTGCAAGTGCCCGACGTGCGGCGCCGACGCGAAGCGCGAGACCGACACGATGGACACGTTCGTCGACTCGTCGTGGTACTTCTACCGCTACGCCGCGCCGGACGCTGTGAACATGGTCGACGAGCGCACCGACTACTGGATGCCGATGGACCAGTACATCGGCGGCATCGAGCACGCGATTCTTCACCTCTTGTACTCGCGCTTCTGGGCGAAGGTTTCGCGCGACCTCGGTCTCGTGAAGTTCGGCGAGCCGGCGAAGAACCTGCTCACGCAGGGCATGGTGCTCAACGAAACGTTCTACCGCGAAGACGCGGCGGGCAAGAAGACCTGGTACAACCCGGCCGACGTGACGGTGACGCACGACGACAAGGGCCGCCCGATTGGCGCGACGCTCAACAGCGACGGCCAGAGCGTGGTGCTCGGCGGCGTCGAGAAGATGTCGAAGTCGAAGAACAACGGCGTCGACCCGCAGGTGCTGATCGACCTGTACGGCGCAGACACGGCGCGTCTGTTCACGATGTTCGCCGCGCCGCCCGAGCAGCAGCTCGAGTGGTCGGGCGCGGGCGTGGAAGGCGCGAGCCGCTTCCTGCGCCGCGTGTGGGCCTTCGGCCACGCGAACGCCGATGCGATCAAGTCGCGCGCCTCGTTCGACGCGGCGGCGCTCACGGACGTCGAAAAGGCGCTGCGCCGCGAAGTGTATAGCGTGCTCAAGCAGGCCGACTTCGACTATCAGCGCCTGCAGTACAACACGGTCGTTTCGGCGGCGATGAAGATGCTCAACGCCATCGACGGCGCCAAGGGCGCCGGTGCGGGCGTGCAGCGCGAAACCTTTGGCGTGCTGCTGCGCGTGCTGTACCCGGTCGTGCCGCACATCGCGTTCGAACTCTGGAAGGCGCTCGGTTACAGCGACGAATACGGCACACTGCTCGACGCGCCCTGGCCGAAGGTCGACGAAAAGGCGCTGGAACAGGCCGAGATCGAACTCGTGCTGCAGGTGAACGGCAAGGTGCGCGGCGCCGTGACGGTGGCCAAGGACGCGCCGAAGGATGCGATCGAAGCCGCCGCACTCGCGCACGAGATGTTCGTCAAGTTCGCGGAAGGCCGTGCGCCGAAGAAGATCATCGTCGTGCCGGGCCGCCTCGTGAATGTCGTGGTCTAAGCGCCAATCAAGGCCACGTTGGCGGCGCAGCCTTGCGCCGCCACCCAGACACTGTCGCGAACCCAGGGAGTCCATGTGATTCGCAGATCGTTCCTCAGGTTGTTCCCGCTCGTGGCGGGCAGCGCGCTCGCCCTTTCGGCCTGCGGCTTCCAGCTGCGCGGCGAGCAGAACTTCGCCTTCAAGCGCCTTGCCGTCGTCGGCGCGCCGCCGCCGTTCGTCGGGCGCCTCTCGCGTATGGTCGAAGGCGGCAGCGATTCGGTCGTGGTCGATTCGGTGGCCAACGCCGACGCTGTGCTGCACGTTTCCGAAGGGCGCAGCTTCAGCACGCTCACGCTCAATTCGCTCGGCGCAGTGGTGGAATATCAGGTCAACTACACGCTCAACTTCACGCTGACGAGGCCGGACGGCTCCATGCTGATCCAGCCGAGCGCAATCGCGCTGAATCGCGCGATGACGTATAGCGATCAGTTCTCGACCGCCAAGACGCAAGAAGCCGACCTGCTGTTCACCGACATGCAGAACGACGCCGTCGATCAGCTCATGCGGCGCCTCGCCGTGCTGAAAACGATCAACCCGACGCCCGATCAGGTCGTGCCGGGTGTCGCGCCGCGCGCACCGCTGCCGCCGCCGCCGCTGTAATGCGCGCGGTTTCCCTCTACTGAGCGATCTTCGACCGAGCGCCATGCAACTGCGACCCGACGCACTCGAACCGCACCTCGCGAGAGGGCTGGCCGGCCTGTACGTCGTCTACGGCGACGAACACCTGCTCGCCCAGGAGGCGTGCGACCGCATCCGTGCGGCTGCGCGCGCAGCGGGCTTTACCGACCGCTCGGTGTTTACCGTCGAGCGCGGCTTCGACTGGAGTTCGCTCCTCGGCGCGAGCCAGTCGATGTCGCTCTTCGGCGATCGCCAACTGGTGGAGTTGCGCATTCCGTCGGGCAAGCCCGGTAAGGAGGGCGCGGACGCACTGAAGACGCTCGCGGCCTCGGCGAATCCCGATGTGCTGATGCTCGTTACGCTGCCGCGCCTCGACGCCGCCACGCAGAAGTCTGCGTGGTTCACGGCGCTTTCGGAAAGCGGCGCGGCGATCAAGATCGATCCGGTCGAGCGCACGGCGCTGCCGAACTGGATCGGCCAGCGCCTCGCGCTGCAAGGTCAGCGCGTTGCACCAGGCGAGGACGGCCGGCGCGCGCTGCAATTCGTGGCGGAGCGCGTGGAAGGCAATTTGCTGGCGGCGCATCAGGAAATCCAGAAGCTTGGGCTGCTGTATCCGCAAGGCGTGCTCAGCTCCGAGCAGATTCACGACGCCGTGCTCAACGTCGCGCGCTACGACGTATTCAAGCTCAACGAAGCCATGCTGACCGGCGATGTCGGGCGCCTCGCGCGCATGCTCGACGGGCTGCAAGGCGAAGGTGAGGCATCGGTGCTGGTGCTGTGGGCCGTGGTCGAGGAAATTCGCACGCTGCTGCGCATCAAGCGCGGGGTGGCGGCGGGCAAGCCGCTCGCCATGCTGCTACGCGAGAACCGCGTGTGGGGGCCGCGCGAGCGGCTTATCGGTCCGGCGCTTTCGCGCTTGAGCGAAGCGACGCTAGAACGCGGTCTCGCGCTCGCGGCGCGGCTCGACCGGCAGGTGAAGGGGCTGTCGGGGCAATCGCGCAGCGACTGGCGCAATGCCTTGCCGCCCGACGCATGGGACGGCTTGTTCGAACTGGCGATGACGGTGGCCGGGCCTCGCGACGGCGGCGCGCCGGCGCGCAGCGCTGCGGCGCCAGGCCGCGCGCAGCCGGACGCTCAGCCACGCAGCCCGGCTGCGGCGGCAGCCGCCGCAGCGGCAGCGGCCCGACCGCGCACCGCAGGGCCGTCGCGCCGGCCGGGCTAAAGCCCTCCACGGCTTGCCCGAACCGGCGCTTCGGCACCTGCTCTATGCCTGTCGCGCGGCCGGTGCGCATGCCGAGCCGCCCGGCCATGTCCAGCAAAGCTTGGCGGCTGGCCTTAAAATCGGCCTGAACCGCTTTGAATCGAACCGCGCTTGGCGCATCCGACTGTGCCTCACGCGCCGCATGACGAAAGACACCATGGATATCGACCAGTACATGACCGACCTCGGCCGCCGCGTCCGCAAGGCTTCGCGCGCGATGGCACGGGCCTCGACGGCCGCGAAGAACGCGGCGCTCGAAGCGGTGGCGCAAGCCATCGAGCGCGACGCGCAGCACCTGAAGGATGCGAATGCACGCGACCTCGCGCGCGCGAAGGAGAAGGGCCACGACGCGGCCTTCATCGACCGCCTCACGCTCTCGGACAAGGCGCTCAAGACGATGGTCGAAGGCCTGCGCCAGGTTGCCGCGCTGCCCGACCCCATCGGCGAAATCACCAATCTCAAGTTCCGCCCGAGCGGCATTCAGGTGGGGCAGATGCGCGTGCCGCTCGGTGTGATCGGCATCATCTACGAATCGCGGCCGAACGTGACGATCGACGCCGCGGCGCTGTGTCTGAAATCGGGCAACGCAACGATCCTGCGCGGCGGCTCCGAGGCGCTGGAGTGCAACACGGCGCTCGCGAAGCTGATTGGCGAGGGGCTGGCCGCAGCGGGTCTGCCGCAGGACGCGGTGCAGGTGGTGGAGACCGCCGACCGCGCCGCGGTGGGCAAGCTCATCACCATGACGGAATTCGTGGACGTGATCGTGCCGCGCGGCGGCAAAAGCCTGATCGAGCGCCTGATGGCCGAAGCGCGCGTGCCGATGATCAAGCACCTGGACGGCATCTGCCACGTGTACGTGGACGACCGCGCAGACCTCGCAAAGGCGCTGACCGTGTGCGACAACGCCAAGACGCACCGCTACGGCACCTGCAACACGATGGAGACACTGCTCGTGGCGCGCGGTATTGCGCATGACGTACTGCCGCCGCTTGGGCGTCTGTATCGCGAAAAGGACGTGGAACTGCGCGTGGATGCCGCGGCGCGCTCGATTCTCGCGGACGCTGGCGTTGGCCCGCTCGTGGACGCCACGGAAGAAGACTGGCGCACCGAGTACCTCGCGCCCGTGCTGGCGGTGAAGGTGGTCGATACGCTCGACGATGCGATCGAGCATATCAACGTGTACGGCTCACACCATACCGATGCGATCGTCACCGAAGACCACGATCGCGCGATGCGCTTCTTGCGCGAAGTGGATTCGGCAAGCGTGATGGTGAACGCCTCGACGCGCTTTGCCGACGGCTTCGAGTTCGGCCTTGGCGCGGAGATCGGCATCTCGAACGACAAACTGCATGCGCGTGGCCCGGTCGGACTGGAAGGGCTGACTTCGCTGAAGTACGTGGTGCTCGGCCACGGCGAGGGTCGTCAGTAGTCGGCCTGTACCGTACAGCGGCGCGCGCACGGTGAAGTGCGCACCGCTTCCCCCGTCAATCGTCAATCAAGAAGAAAAAAGATGTCGATGCTTTGGGTCAAGACGTTTCACATCGTACTGATCGCTTCGTGGTTCGCGGGCCTGTTCTACTTGCCGCGCATCTTCGTGAATCTCGCGATGGAGTCCGAGCCCGCGGCGGTCAAACGCCTGCTCGTCATGGCGCGCAAGCTTTACCGCTTCATGACCATCATTGCCGTGCCCGCGCTGCTGTGCGGGCTGTGGCTGTGGCTCGTGGTCGGCATCGGGCGCGGGCAGGGGTGGATCCACGCGAAGGTGGGCGTGGTGTTATTGCTCATCGTCTATCACGCGTACTGCGGGCGCCTGCTACGTACCTTCGAGCGCGGCGAGAACCGCCGCTCCGACAAGTGGTATCGCATGTTCAATGAGTTGCCGGTGCTCGGCATGCTGGCGGCCGTGGCGCTTGCCGTTATCAAGCCGTTCTAAGGCACTTTCGCGCATTCGATCTGGAGCTTACGCTTGAGCTCCGCTAGCGGGCAGCCTCAAACGCTGCCCGTATCTTTACGGCGCATGCGTGCCGCTACAACGTGCCATCCGTCGTCGCGCTTCACGAGAACGTCGGTGAAAAGGTATTCAATTGTCTTGTAGCCTCTGGCGGGCGTGTATCGATTGACGCCAGTTACCACGGCGACATCGTCGAGTATCTGCACGCGCATACCGTCCAGCAACTGCGAGCCGCCAGGCGGCAGCGCGGGAGCAGCAAGCAGGTCGTGCTTGTTGCGGCGGACATTGCCAGGAAAAATTTCGATGAACTTATCATCGAGCAGATCGTTGAGCACCGGGTGGTCGGCTGCCGTTGCGGCTTGCGTCCACTGGTGCTCGAGCAATTCGATTTGAAGCGCTTCAGGGATGGGCGCACTGGATACCGGCGCGACTGTGGCATGCGCTAGTGTTGCAAGTACGCCTACGGCGGCAAGAGGCAAAAGACGTTTCATGGCGTTTCCTTGGATGTGAGTGCGAAGCCGTTCGGCTCACGACGTAGGGAAACGAGAGGGGGCGGCTGGGCGTGTCTCGCGAAACGGCACGCAGTTGGCGTGTAGCTAGCGAAAGGTGCTTGACGTCCGTGTGACCTCGCAAGAGGTGAAGCTTTTCGTCAGTGTTTCCCGACAATCAAAGTGTATTTTTCCGACGATGTGTGCGGAATAGGACAAATCTCAAAAGCGCCCCGCAATACATGTGTGGTGGAGATCCAACGACGCCGGAGTGTCAGTGAGGTGTCCAGGTCTCAGGTCAGGTGATTTCCACGCTGGCATGTGCCCGGCAACACGAACGCGATCAGCCAGATTGGTGTTGGATTGGATTGCGAATAATCTTTCAGTCTTAGTTTAAATTCTCTGATTTTGTAGGTAAATAACCTTGTCATTGTGGGATTTAATATTTTTGAATGTAGTAAAAGAATACATTGAGTGCCGTATTTGGATGTTTTGGATTCAAGAAAAAATCATCTTGGGCTTCGGTTGTTGGAATCTGGTTAATCTGTATTTCAGTCTCTCTTTGCTGATTCGGATCGCCTGCAAGGCCTTGCTGGAGGCGGCTTATATCTTGATGGGGACAATATTCTGCTTTAAGAGTTCTCTTATATGTTTTGTGAACTCAAGTCCATAAAGTCGCTGAGATCATCACGTGGCGACTATCTAACTCTGTAAGCAATATCTGATGTTGCGTTTGAAATAGCGGGTTGCTGCGTGGTTGGCGTAAATCGTTGGTCCCATGGGCCAGCCGATTTTCTCTTTTTTGAGGGAAATCCCCGTCGGATGGCTTCGGGCCGAAATCGGTGCTCCCTCATTAACCAGGGCAACGAGAATGAACAAGTCATACAGATCAATCTGGAACGAAGCCACGGGGGCGTGGGTTGCCGTTCAGGAGAACGCCGTTGCGCGCGGCAAGAAAAAGTCGAGCCGTCGCGCGCTGGTTGCGCTGGCCGCCGCGGGAGCCGGCACCGCCGGGTTCGTGCTGCCGGGTTCCGCGTGGGCCGACATCTGTGCTTCCGACTCCTATGGGTCCAAGGCGGGCTACAGAAGCATCGGTACCGACACCACTTGCGCAAGCTGGAACGGCAGTACCGGCGACGGTGAGGTCCCGGGCGCCGCTCAGTTCACCGCGATCGGGCTGGGCGGGACTCAACTTGTCGTGTCCTCGACCAAGCAATCAATCATCTTCATGCCAAGCAACGGGAGTGTGAAGGCGACGATGACGACCGGCGCGAATGGCGTGCTGCTTTCGGGCCTCACCGCGGGTCTGGGAACGTCCGACGCCATCAACGTGAGTCAGCTTACGCCAGTGATCAGTGCACTAGGTGGCGGTGCGACATTCAACACATACACGGGCGCGGTTACTGGGCCAAGTTACACGCTCGCGAACGCCAACTCGATCACCGGCGCGTCATCTTCCTCGTCGCAAAGCACAGTGGGCGGCGCGTTCAACGAGGTCGACGCGGCGCTCGGGCAACTCCAGACTCAGATCTCGAAGCTCCCTTTAGTCGATGCGGTCACTTATGATTCGTCGTCGCACTCCAAGGTGACGTTGGCTGGATCGGACCATGTGCCAGTCGCACTGACGAACGTGGCGAACGGTGCGCTGAATGCGTCGAGCCTTGACGCAGTGAACGGTTCGCAGC
>NZ_CAJMYZ010000047.1:0-26676 GCF_905220155.1 Paraburkholderia sp. J7
CAGCCCGTAAGTTTGAGCGATGTCGTGCTGCAATCGGCACCATAGATGGCTGGCGACCTCAGCGTCAACCATTGCCCGGTGAGCACGACCCGATTTCGGTAACCGAAGCATCTCCGCCAAACTAGCCAGGCGGTGGCTCTGGGCACGTGGGTAGATCCGCCTGGCGACGAGCATCGTGCAAGCAAACGAATGCTCCGCTGGCACTCCAAGAAGCCCCAGTTCTGCCTGCCAAAACTGCTTGCGTTGTGGGCAACGACGGGATGGTTTCCAACAAACGCTGCAGATTCCCTCATGACTTTCGATACAGGCGGGGCAGACGCGATCATGTCGTTCGTGATGCCGGTGAGAGCAACGAGATCGGACGGGATGCGCCGTCCTGCGTTCATCAAGCTCTGGTAACGATCAACAATCTGACCGTCACGCAGGAGGATGACGGCAATCTCGGTAGCGCGGTCGCCCAGATTCGGCGAAAGCCCGGTTGTTTCGAAGTCGAGTACCGCAACAGTCTGCATGTTTCTTTCGTTCACTAATCAGTTGATGCCGTACTACGCACGCTTCCCCACGCCTGAAGAGTCGCCCAGGCAAGACGCCCATATCCCGATGCCTGGCTGCATGGAGAACATCCTTGTAAAAAGCCAAGACGGACCTCTTCGTTCATTCTTGCCGTCAAGCTGATAACGCCTTTGTTTGTTCGCCCGGCTGCCGCTCAGGCCAGTTCGCCAACCGGCCTTGCTGAAAAAAGCTTTGGCTGCGGCGACATCGCGCTTTGCCCTGAGTACGAAGTCCACCGTCCGGCCAGCCCGATCCACCGCCCGATACAGGTAGACCCACCTGCCACGAATCTTCAGGTAGGTCTCGTCGACGCGCCACGAGCGACCCGCAGGTGTAGCAAAGCGGTTCCAGCGTTTGACGAACTCGGGCGTGTAATGCCTCACCCAGCGCAGGATCGCCGTGTGAGCCAGCGACAATTCCCGTTCCGCCATCATCTCGACCAGATCGCACAGGCTGAGCTTGTAGCGCAGGTACCAGCGAACACACAGAATGATGATCTCCCGATCAAAATGGCGTCCACCGAACAACTCCTCCAGACTCTTCGGCTTGCTCATCGCGGTTCATCAGTTCGTTTTGCTCCGACAGCTCTAACCGATTCGCCGACCCTATTTGCACCAGAGCCCGTGTGCGCGTCTTGCTGCAGCGCTCATCGTATGGGACGAAGGCAACGCCGGTAGTGCCCGTGTACGCGTGGTGTCGAGGCCAACTGCCATACCGGACTACAATCATTTAATTGGTCTGAGCGCGTTTCATCTGAACTCGGGCCGCACAGCTCATTTCAAGGCAACGGCGACAGCCATGCGCAGGAGGGACTATGCGGTCGGGCGTGAAGTCCGGCGCGCGCCTGAGACGTTACGCAATCACGGCGATAGCCATCATCGCCGGCCTGATTGTCGTCGGACGCATCACCGGCATCCTGGTCAACTGGCTATGGTTCTCATCGGTCGGCTATGGCGCCGTTTTCTGGACCATCCTTTTCGCGAAAGCGCTGCTGTTTACCGCGGTGTTCGCACTCTCGGCGTGCGCGATAGGGCTATCGGGGATGGTGGCTCACCGTTACGCGAAGGCCGTCGCCATCTCGCGTGCGCTAGCGCTCGATCCATCGGGGGCGACGGTCGTCACCGGCGATCTGGCCGAACTGGTCGCGCCGCACGTTCCCTGGCGCTCCAGTATTGCCTGCGCCGCGGTTGCTTTGGGGCTGGTTATTGCCGCCGGCGAAATTTCGAACTGGGACATCGCGCTACGCTTCATTTATCAGGTTCCTGTTGGCGAGCGCGATCCGATCTTCGAGAGGGACATCGGCTTTTATCTCTTCTCGCTCCCCGCGTATGTCGCGCTAAAGAGCTGGCTGCTGTGGCTGGTCGTCTGGAGCGCGATCGTGGCAGGCGCTGTCTACGGGTTGCGCGGTGACATCGCGCCGGAGCGACCGCCACGGACGCTTTCGGCCGCCGCCATCACCCATGGTTCGGCACTGCTCGGTTTGTTCTTTGCGGTGAAGGCCTGGTCGTGGTGGCTCGACCGCTTTCTGCTGTTATATGGCGACAATGGCGTCGTGGTCGGTGCGAGCTATATGGATGTCCACGTCGAGTTGCCCGTCCTGTGGATGCTTGTCGGTCTTGCCGCGGCCTCGTCCGTTGCCCTTTGGATCAACATGCGCCGGCGCAGCCACCTGCTGCCTGCCGTTCTCGCGCTGCTCGTATTCGGCAGCTGGTTTGTGTTCGCTGTGATCTATCCGTTGCTGTTTCAGCGCTTCTATGTCAAACCGAGCGAGCTGGGACTCGAAACTCCTTATATCGAGCACACTATTGCGCTAACGCGTCAGGCTTACGGCCTCGCACAGATTGAAGTTAAACCGTTTGAGGCTGGGCAGGGATTGACTCTCGACTCGCTGCAGGCGAATCGGGCGACCACCGACAACATCCGGCTATGGGATGTGCAACCGCTGATGGATACCTACGCACAGTTGCAGGAGATCAGGACTTACTACAAATTTCTCTCGGTGGACATCGACCGCTATCAGCTTGACGCCGGATACCGGCAGGTCATGCTGTCGGCGCGCGAACTGGTACCGTCGATGCTTCCGCCCAACGCCCAAACCTGGGTGAATCTGCACCTTATCTTTACTCACGGTATCGGCGTCGTGATGTCGCCCGTCACCGAGAAGTCCGCCGAAGGCTTGCCCTTTTTCTATCTGCGGGATATTCCGCCCGTCTCCAACGGCGGGCCGGCCATTCGGGAACCGCGCCTCTATTTCAGCGAAGGCCAGCAGGACTATGTCATCGTGAATGGCAATGTCGCTGAATTCGACTATCCCCAAGGTGCGGCCAATGCCTACACGACGTATAGCGGCAACGACGGCGTCAGCATCGGCAGCGTGGCGCGACGCAGCCTGTTCGCCTGGCAGCTCGACGATCCCAACATCCTGCTGAGCGGCTATATCACGGACCAGAGCCGGATCCTGCTTCACCGCAACATTCAGGACCGCGTGCGTACGATCGCACCGTTCCTGAATCTCGATCACGACCCCTATGTCGTCGCAAGCGACGGGCGCCTGTTCTGGATTCAGGATGCCTACACCGTCAGCCATTGGTTTCCTTACTCCCGGCCGGGTTTTGGCGACGGCGCCAATTACATCCGGAACGCGGTCAAGGTCGTGGTCGACGCGTACAACGGCACGGTTGGCTTTTACGTCAGCGATCCCGCGGATCCGCTGCTGCGCACATACGAGCGGGCGTTCCCGGGTGTGTTCAAGCCTTTGGAGCTGATGCCGCCGGAGCTTCGACGTCACATCCGCTACCCCGAAGATCTCTTCCTGATCCAGGCGCAGATTTACCGCGCTTATCACATGGAAGCGCCGGAGGTCTTCTACAACCGCGAGGATCTGTGGCAGTTTCCCCGCGAACTGGTCGGCATGGATGGCGAGGGCGCTCCCAGCACGATGCCGCCGTACTACACGATCATGCGGCTCCCCGGCGCTGCCCGCGCCGAGTTCATCCTCATGTTGCCCATGGTGCCCAGTCAGCGGGAAAACATGATTGCCTGGATGGTGGCGCGTTGCGATCCATCCGCGTACGGCAAGCTCATCGTCTATACGTTTCCGAAGGACAAGCTGGTCTTTGGGCCGTTTCAGATCGAAGCGCGTATTCAGCAGAATACCGAGATCTCGCAGCAGATCTCGCTGTGGAACCAGATGGGCTCACGCGTCATTCGCGGCCATCTTGTGGTTGTGCCGATCGAGGATTCGATCCTCTACGTTTCTCCGCTCTATCTGCGTGCGGCATCCGGTCAGTTGCCGGAGCTGAAGCGGGTGATTGCCGCCTATGGCGAGCGCGTGGTGATGGAGGACACGCTGGGTGAAGCCATGGCGGCGCTTTTCAAGGAGACCGCGCAGGCAGCATCGCTGCCCCGAGGCACGGTGGACGCGCGAGCGCGCGAGGCGCTTGCCCACTATGACCGCGCCATCGAGCGGCTGAAGGCGGGAGACTGGAGCGGCTTCGGCGCGGAACTGGATGCCCTCCGGCCGTTGCTCGAGGCACTCGGTGCCGGGCGTTCAAATGATCAGAAATGACCACGGGTAATTTGTGCGGGCGTCGCAAGTTGTCGAATGGCGCTCGCGGGGTCCACGCGCAGGATAGCCGTGGCCGCGATGCCTTGCGGTGCGTCGATCAATGCGGTTCGCCGAGGCAAGCGTCGGCAACATCGACGATCGGCTCGCTGTCGGCATGAGCTTGAGGAAAGCGGTCGACGCACTTGATCTGAACGTAGGTCCACCATGTCCCTGGTGGATCGTGACCCAGCCACATCACCGTGGCTGCGGCCTTGGTTCGCAACCCCCATTGCCTCCAGTTAGCACCGGTTGGCGAAAAGTTTCCGTGAGTGTCCGCGTACAGGCTGCGGTCCAATCCGTACTGCTTCAGATAGGGCGGATTGAGGCGCTGCTCGGACGTAGCCGGCTCGCCACGCGCGCCGCGTGCTTGCGCGATTGCCTCGTCCCGGCGGAAATCGCGCACCGCATGGCCGATCACCGACAACTCGAACAGGAATGCCCCGCCTACTGCTATGCAGGTCGCAATAGCGCAGACCGAGAGCGCCCAAAGTACCCGCCTTCTGGTCGATGGCGTCTTCGTCACTCTCGGCCTCCCGGTGCGCGATCCGGTATGGGCGCTTCAGGCCCTTTGCAGAATGTCGATTGCCTTTTCGGCATCGCCCAGCGAGTCGACCGCGATATAAGCGATGAACTGCGTGCCAAGTACGGCGGCCGAAACGCCGCGGAGGTTGATACCCCCATCCGCCAACGTCTGGGTCAAGAGCGCGATGATGCCCAGTTGGTCCAGACCCATTACACGGATGGAGTGAAGGCTCGGGGTAACGCTGAACCCCGCCTGCGTGGCGGCACGGATCGCACTGTCTCCCTGCAGTGGAGCGACAAACACGATCCCCTTACCCGGTGCCTCTGGCATGCGGCGCGCCACGATGAACTGCAAGTCGACACCGGCATCCCGCAAGACGCTTAAGACCTTCGCAACGCCGCCCGGTTTGTCGTCGATGGTGGCTGCCCAGACATCGACACGTTCTACGCTCAGTTCCATGGCTGTCCCTCCCGCCTCGGACTTCACTAGAAAAATCTACTTCACGAACGGCATGCGGGCAAGGCAGGCAACGTAACGCAACGAAATGACGAAAAGACAAGGCCGCGCGACGGCGCGCAGGTTGTGAATGGCACACGCGGGCGTTTGACGGGCGGGACTCGCACACTGGAAAGCGCTTCTGCACGGCGCGAGCCTGACGTTTGGCAGAGAACGGACGTCCCGTTGGTTACGCCGCGCCTTTGCCGCGCTCTGTGTGCGCCAACGCCAGCGCCAGCCGTGCCCCGACCTCGGCATTGTGTTTCACGAGTGCGATGTTTGTCGCCAGGCTGCGTCCACCGGTCAGCGCCTTGATGCGAGCCAGGAGGAAGGGGGTCACGGCTTTACCGGTAATGCCTTGCGCCTTGGCTTCGGTGAGCGCCTGCTGAGTCAACGTGTCAATTTCATCGGACGGCATTGCCGCCGCTTGCGGCACAGGTGTGCTTAACAACACACCGCCACTTAGGCCCAGGTCCCACTTGGTGCGGATGAAGCGCGCCTGGTCTGCTGCGTCGTCCAGCCTGAAGTCCGCGCGATAGCCGCTGTCGCGCGTGTAGAAGGCAGCGAAATTGTCCTGCTCGCAACTGAGCACCGGCACGCCGAGCGTTTCCAGATATTCCAGCGTGAGCCCGATGTCCAGGATGGACTTCGCACCGGCGCAAACCACTGCCACGGAGGTCTTCGCCAATTCCTGCAGGTCAGCCGAGATGTCGAAGGTCTCCTGCGCGCCCCGGTGCACGCCGCCAATGCCTCCGGTGACAAAGACCTCGATGCCGGCCAGCGCGGCACATATCATCGTGCCAGCCACTGTTGTGGCGCCAAGGCCGCCGCCAGCGAGCACGGCCGGCAGGTCGCGCCGGCTAACCTTGTGCACATGGTCCGCGCGGCCGAGCAGTTCCAGCTCGTCGTCGGAAAGACCGATGTGGATTCGCCCTCCGATCAGCGCAATCGTCGCCGGCTCGGCTCCCGCTACGCGGATCAGGGCCTCCACCTCGCGCGCGGTGCGAATGTTCTCCGGATAGGGCATGCCGTGAGCGATGATGCTCGACTCCAACGCGACAAGCGGGCGGCCGGCGGCTTTTGCAGCGGCTACGGACGCGCTGAATGCCAACCACGAGTATGCGAGGTCTGCAACCATGTCCTTGGCTCTTCGAGTATCGTGAACTTGAGTATGCAGCATAGGACGGCGCTGACGGCGGACTGCCGGGCGCGGTGCGTTCTCTGCCAGTCTCCCCGTTGTGCAAGGACTATTTACGTCGAAGAAGCATCCAGGCTGAATTTGCTGGCATAGCGCAAATGTAGGGCAGGAAGGCGGCATCGCTAGCCCAGCCTCGATTTCGCATGTAGCGGACTTCATACTGAGGACTGTTCTTCCAGGCACTGCCATGTAGCAGGAACGTTTCATCTACTTTCCCGAGAAGGCTGCAATCGAGGACGTCGTTTCCGATCGGCTTGTGGCCTGGGCGAACAGGAGACGTTCCGGGGCTTCATCGCCCAACCGCCCGGCAGCGTGCGCGGCACGGCCATTGTCTTTCATGGCAATGCGGGGCATGCCGGACATCGTTCCTTCTACGCCGCGGCGCTCAACCCGCTGCGACTGGTGTGATACTCGCCGAATATCCGGGCTACGGGCCACGCGATGGCAAGCCGGATGAAGAAAGTCTGGTCGCCGACGCGCAAGCGACCATCGAGCTTGCGCATCGTCTCTACGGCGCCCCTGTGCTGCTCATTGTGGAATCACTCGGGGCCGGCGTGGTCGCCGCGGCCGGCTCGCGCGAACGCGACAGCATCGTCCCCGCACGCTTCGGCGAGGCGCTGCATAACGCGCTGAACAGTCCGAAGCAACCGAAGATCGTGGCGGCGGCGGAGCATAACGACTGGATTGGCCGCGTCGACAATAGCTGGTGGCAGCAGGCGATTGGTTTCCTGCTCGCGGCTTCACAATGATGAAATCCCGCTCGATCCCGCCTCAGGGTGAACGCATCTACGTCCTCGATGCGAAGAACACGCCCGTCGAGGTGTTCGACCGCAGCGAGTGGTCGCGCTGGATGGCCGAGAACGAATTGATCTTTCGCCGCACGCTGCTCGAAGAGTCCGGCGTGACGGTCACGACGCGCTTTCGTGGGGTGGCCGAGGCGAGGACTGGAGAACCTGGGCTCTTCGTGACGCGCGTCGACGGAATGAAAGCGCGCGATGAGAATGAGCGTTTTGGCGCAAGCACGCTCGATGAGGCGCTCGAGCGGCACGAGCGCATCGAGCAGAAAATCCTTCGAAAGCTGACCGGGCGGTGATCGGCGCAGGACGAACCCGTGGCCGTTCCCATTGCCTAAAATGAAGTGTCGCGCGGGCTGGGTGTAACAGCGCCATATCCCACACGGCTGACCCGCGGCGTTTGCTCGTCAAGGTCAACCGTGTCGGCGACTTATGTAGTGTTCATACGATTCACCGATCAGGGCATTGCCACCATCCAGAACTGCCCGCGACGGGCCGGCCCGGTCGTGTAAATGACAGGGGAGTTGGGTTGCGCTGGCAACGTCCGCACGCGAGCGCTGCGAACCCTCAAAACAAGAGCGAATTCGGCGCGATCATCGGCAAGCTGCCTTGATCCTTGGCCCGGCGACCGCGTCGCCCATGTTCCCCCCTGTGCGGCACGGGCGACGCTTCCTGTGTTTTTCTAGTGAGGAGGTCATATGAACACCAAGGACAAAGGCAACGTGCGCGCATTCGTGCAGACGGCCGAACAGATCGGCGGCTGGGTGTGGGTCATCTCGCTCGTAGCTGAAGAACCCTACGCCACGCCGCGTGCGGCACAAGACGCGGGAAACGCCCGTCTTGAGGCGCTAGCACACGATCACTAGTTGCGCAGGGAGATTCCTCTGCCGCGCGAGAAAGCGAAGAACGTCCGCCAGGTGCCGGGTTCGCTCGATCAATCGTTGAACGCGCTCGAGGCCGACAACGAGTTCCTGCGCAGAGGCGATGTCTTCACTGAAGATGTGATCGACGCGTGGCTCGAGTACAAGCGCAAGCATGAGATCGACACGGTCAGGCTGCGCCCGCACCCATGGGAGTTCTATCTTTACTTCGATATCTGATTTGCGGACGCTCCCCATGCTTCGCGAGCAGATCGGTGGCATTGGCGCTCGCAAATGCCGGTTCTCTATGGGAGACGACCATGAAAAAGGAAAGAAAGACCGCCAAACAGATTCTGTCTGGGAAGCCCCGGGAGGTGATCTCGGTCGGCCCCGCCGACGCAGTGCTAACGGCACTGCGTCTGATGGCCGAAAAAGATGTCACCACCGTGTTGGTGTTGCACGGCAGCAATCTTGTCGGCATCCTGTCTCAGCGCGACTACGCCCGCAAGGTCGAACTGGCCGGCCGCAGCGCCGCCGAGACGAAGGTTGGCGAGATCATGACTACGGAGGTGTATTACGTCACGCCCCAGCACACCTGTGAACAATGCCTGGCGCTGATGCATACCCGGCGGATCCGGCATCTGCCGGTCATGGATTCAGGGCAGGTGATCGGTGTGCTTTCGAACAGTGACGTTCTTGAGGAACTGATCCTGGAGGACGAGCAATTCATCAGCATTCTCGAGCATGACATGCTATACCTGACTGTCGATACCGGCGGTGCCTACTAAGCTAAGCACGCGGGCAGGGGGCAGGCTGCCTCGTGGCGTCACATGCCGGCTCATTCATCCTGAGATGTTTTCTCGCACCTGTCTCGCTTTCGAAGATGGGTGCCCATCTCGGTTTCAACGGCCGCTCGTTGAAAGGACTGCGAACGACACCTGGAAAACGCTCAACTCGGGGCGATCGTTCCACCAGTGGCAATGTTGCTTTGCGTTTCATACGCTGCACGCACGACGGCTGCGGTGCAAATTAGGAGCGCGAGCGAAAAACGGCGTGTTCACGATTGCACCGTCATGCTGAAAGAACTGCCTTCCAAACAGCGGGCGCAGTGGTATCTTTGAGGCGCAACCGTGCGAGGTTGAACTGGCCTTTGCGAATGCGATGCATCAACTCGACGCCCGATATCGTAATGGCCGCATTCCTGAAGCGTTTGAAGCCGAGCATTGCATTGACCCGGGACTTGATGTTGCGATGATCCTGCTCGATCAAATTGTTCAAATACTTGGACGATCGCAACGTTGTGTCCGCGGGCAGAAACTCCTTCGCCTTCATTTCGCGCACCGCGCGGTGAGACGCAGCGTAGCCGTCCAGCGTGATGGTCTTAGGAGCGAGCCCTTGACTCTTGATCGCTTTCGCCAGGAAAGCCTTGGCCGCAGCGACATCGCGCCTGGCGCCAAGCCGGAAGTCAACTGTCTTTCCCGCACGATCAACTGCACGGTAAAGATAGACCCATTTGCCTCGGACTTTCACATACGTCTCGTCGACTCTCCATGAACAACCAGCGGATTTTGCAAACCGGTCCCATCGCATGACGAACTCAGGCGTGAAGCGCTTCTTGACTCAACGCATGATCGTGGTGTGCATTCCCACCGCTGCGAAGCAGCCACGCGTGACGCTTAGCTTGGCTGGCCTACAAAGGTCGGTCCGCCGCCGCCACTGCAGATCTCGGCATCAAGGCGGATGCGGAGCAGGCACTATGCCCCGACGCCTGGCCGCGAGGGCTTTCTCTTTCCGCAGACGGAACGCTCCAAAGCAAAAACCCGCTTGCTTTCGCTGAGCGGGCATCGATATTGGTTGCGGGGGTAGGATTTGAACCTACGACCTTCGGGTTATGAGCCCGACGAGCTGCCAGACTGCTCCACCCCGCGGCGCCAATGGTATTCGCACAGCGGCGGCGCGCCAAACGAAGCCATCGGGCGATAACGCTCGACGCCGCGTGGTTTCCCATCCCGAACAGGACCGTGAAACAGCGCCGCTTCTTCTTGCCGGGTTCGCGTTCGTTACGGGCCCGTGCGCTGCGGCCAATTGGCACAGCGCCCGAATGCGGTCGCGCGCTATCATGGCTAAAACATTCATCAACCATGAATGATTTGGCCGGTATGAACGCCGCTTGGCCGACACCGCCCGGTTGAAATGTCCGTCCCACATTGTCGGTTGTCCTTTGCCATGAACACGACTCGCCTCAAATTCGATCCGACAGACGAAGAACTTGAGATCCGAGACGCGCTGCGTTGCGTGATCGATCCGGAAGTGGGCGTCAACATCGTCGACCTCGGCCTTCTGTATGGCATTGAACTCAGCAGTGAGATGCTGAAGATCGAAATTACGATGACTTCGCCTGCCTGTCCAATGGGGCAAATGATCATGGACGAAGTGCGGGCCGTAGCCGAAGAGTCGGTGCCCGAAGGCCTGCCTGTCGAAGTCGTGCTCGTCTGGGAACCCGCGTGGGAGCCCGCCATGATGAGCGAGGCCGCACGCACGGTTCTGGGTTGGGAGCCAGACTGACGGCGCGCGACCTGGCGTCGTTTCGCGACAAGCGAACACGTACCATGAACATTGCCCAATTGCTGTGCCGCCTTGCAAAACTCGCTGCCGCGCTGACGATCGTTCTCGTGCTCGTCTGCGCGGTTCTGGCCGGTCTTGCCCGTCTGGGTGTTCGGCTGCCCTTGCACGCCATGTCCAGTGTCGCGTGGCATGGCGTGCTGATGCTCCCCGTCTTTTTCGGTGCGCTTGTCAGCCTCGAACGCGCGGTCGCGCTGCAAAGAACGATTTATCTGCTGGCCCCCGCCAGCGCGATCGCTGCGGGTATCGTGCTGATTGCCGGTGCAGCGCAGGTCGTCGCTCAATCGCTGCTCATGGTCGGGGCGAGCGTCTCTCTCATCGCGAGTCTGCAGGTGCTGCGCAGGCAGGCCGCGCTCCATCTCGCCGTGCTCGCGCTCGCAGTGCTCTGCTGGTGGTTCGGCAGCCTGGTATGGCTGATCACCGACGACGTGTCGGCTTGCGTGCTGTGCTGGCTCTCTTTTCTGATCCTGACGATCGCAGGCGAGCGTCTCGAACTCACACGCATGCTGCGCCTGCCGCGCTCCGCCCGATATTCGTTTTTCGCGCCGGTCACTTTGATGATCGCGAGCCTGCCCTGGGCGCTTTGGCAACCGGACGAAGGTACACGGCTGTTCGCCGCTGGCCTCGTGCTACTCGCAGTGTGGCTGGCGAGGCATGACATCGCGCGTCGCACGGTGCGCCAACGTGCGCTTACCCGGTTTATCGCCGTGTGCCTGCTCGGCGGCTATGGATGGCTCGCGTTGGGCGGCGTCCTGGGCGCGCTCGGCGCGCTGATGCCGGGTCATCCCTGGTACGACGCGGCCCTCCACGCGCTCACGCTCGGCTTCGTGTTTTCCATGGTATTTGGACATGCCCCGGTCATCGTGCCCGCGCTGACGCGATTGCCGGTGAAATATCATCCGATGTTTTACCTGCCCCTCTTCGTGCTCCACACGGGCCTCGCCATGCGAGTGACAGGCGGCCTGGCCGAAATCTTCTGGCTGCAACGGGCAGGCGGCATTGCAGGCGCGGTGGCGCTCGCGATTTTTGCGCTGACGCTGATCACGGCTGTGCTCGCAGCACGCGGGGGGCACGCTCAGCGTACTGGCAGAAGTCGAATCTCGAATCCTCCGCGATCGTCGCGATGACTGGATGCATAGTGATACTTGCCGCGGCTTCGGAGCGAATAGGCGTAAAGGGGTGAATCTCCTCTTCACCTATTGCCTGACAAGTTTCCGCCCGTGAGCATTCGCGGGCAGGCTCAAAGGTAAATTGGCAGTCCTTCCCGTATCATCCGGGCGCGCAGGAATTCGAACGAAAATTCCCGCAATCGCGGATTGGCCTTGCGCAGGAGATCGATGGCTTGCGAGAGCGAGCGGCCACCGTCGTTTGCCAGTGCCTGCGCAAAGCGGACGATTTCGTGACGCTGCACGGGCGTATCCGGATTGCGGCGCAGCGCCGCCAGCGTGCGCGTTACGCCGTTTCGCGGCACCGCTCCCCGCACAATGCACAGCATGTGAATCGCGTCGAACAGATCTGCATTGAGTGCGCCCATGCGCAATCGGGAGAGCGGAGCGGCGCCGGCGCTCGCAAGCGACTGCGCGATCGGGTCGAAAACGGGCAGTAAGTCTCTTCCCAGCCGGCGCAGCAGCTTTTCCGCGCAATGACGCTCGAAAACGAGCGTGATGGCGCTGCCACCGGCGCGCGGCGTCGCCTCCATGTGGTAGTAGCTGCCCCTCGTCGAGATCGGGCCGCACGGCAGCGGCATCTGATTGAGTATCCTGAGATGGACCAGAGGCGTCACGTGGTGCGTTTCCCAAATGCACGGTACGTGAAAGCGTCCGCGTACGGGCATCATATTGCGCGCTCTCGAGGCCACCCGAGCCGTTCCCGCCACTTCGCGTCGCATTTCATCGCAGCTCCTGCGGGTGACATGCTTTCTTCGTTGCGTCGACATCGACAAGGATGGCCGAGGTCAGTTCGGTATCCTGAGCGAGTGCCGGTGCCTCTGCTTCCCGCATGCCTTCCTTGAATCCTTTGACGGCACCGCCTAGATCGCCGCCGATATTGCGCAGCTTCTTCGTGCCGAACACCATCGAGACGATCAGCAAGACGACTAGCCAATGCCAGATACTGAATTCACCCATGGAAAATCTCCTTCGATTCATCAAAGTTGCTACGCGTCGCTCCGGCTGATGCCGCACACGACGAGCCAGCCCGCGGCGACCAGACACGCCGCGAGTGCGGCGAGCGAGCGCGCCGGTGCGATCGCGAACTGGGTCGTCAATACGCCGCGCATCAAGTCGACACCATAGGCTGCGGGGTCGAAAACGGCGGCGAGCCGGATCCAGTCCGGCGCGAGATCGAGCGGATAGAGCGCGCCCGAGAGGAAGAACATGGGTAGAAGCAGCGTGTTCGAGACAACCGGGAACACGATCACCGACCGGAACGGCAGTGCGAGTGCGAGGCCGAGTGCGGAAAAGGCGAGCGCGGCCAGCACCATGGCAAGCAGGAGGAGCGCGAGGCGCGGCGCCGTAAGTCCGATTCCGATTGTCGGCGAGAACGGCAGCAGGAGCGCGCTCTGCACCGAGGCAAGCAGCGCGCCTGCGCCGATTTTGCCCGCTGCGATCTCGGCGCGCTTCACAGGAGAAACCAGCAGGGCGTTCAGAAGGCCGGTTTGCCGATCGTGCACGATGCCGACCGCCGCCGAGATCGCCGTGAACATCAACGAAAGGCCGACGACGCCCGGAAAGATATACGCCTGGTATCCGCTGACCTCCGCGTAGGTGCCGCTCCTGAGTGCTGCGCCGAGAACGAACAGATACAGCAGCGGCTGCGTGAGTCCGAACAGGATCCGCAGTGGCGACGCCCAGAAGCGCTTCAGGTCGAACCAGATGATCGCGAGCACGTTGCTCATGCGGCTGCCCTTTCGGTCAGGCGGCATGGCTCGCTTTCGCGTGCTTCGCGCCAGTGGTCCACGATATCCATCAGGTTTGGCGTGGTGACGTCCACGCTCGTGACCCGGCACGGTATGCGTTGCAGCAGCGCAGGCAACACGGTCCGCGCATTGGCGACCGCTACGGCGAGGCCGTGTTCGTCGATCGTCGCCCGATAGCCCTGCGCCGAGAGCCAGCGGCGTGCCGTTCCAGTGTCAGGTACCTGCAGCCGGATCGTACCGGGAACGCGCGCGCATAGCGTATGCCATGGTCCATCCGCAAGCACGCCACCCCCATGCAGCACGACGACGCGATCGGCATCGCTCGCTTCATCGGCATGGTGGGTCGAGCACAGCACGGTATGGCCCGCGCCAACGAGCATTCTGATTTCTGCCCAGAACACCCGGCGAGTGGCGACATCGAGGCCCAGCGTGGGTTCGTCGAGCAATAGCACGCGTGGCCGCGAGATGAGTGCGCGCGCCAGTTCGAGCCGCCGCCGCTGGCCACCGGAAAGGCATTGGACGGGGACCGCCGCGAGCGCTTCGAGTCCCAACGCCGTCATCAGTTCGTCGATACGCTGTCGAAGCGTGCGGCCTTTCAATCCCTGGCATCGCGCGATGAAGCTCAGGTTGTCATACGCGCTCAAACGCGCTTCGAGCGCGGACTCCTGAAACACGACACCGATTCTCGAACGAACCTGTTGCGGCATGGCGACTGCGTCGATACCGTCGACCAAAATGCGTCCACTGCGAGGCGTGGCAAGCGTAGAGAGTAGCGAGAGCAGCGTCGTCTTGCCCGCGCCGTTGAAGCCCACGATCGCCACGAGCCCCGCGCCTGGCACCGTCATGCTGACGTTGTCGAGGATCGCGCGTCCGCCGCGGCTGAAGCTCACGTTGCGCAGGTCGATGCCGGGTGCGTTCATCATGGCGAAGGCCATTCAATCGAGCGGCGCGGGGCGCAGCGAGGGATCCGTGAAGCGCAGCCGCGCCGCCATGGGCGCGGACGCCCACACGCGACCTTGCGTATCGACCAGCAGCACGGCCTCGACGCCGACCTTGCGCGCCAGCGGCATCGCCTGAGCAGAACCTGCGATGAACGGTGGCTTGCTCGCGCCATCGGACAACGCGCCCGCATGCGGACCGGGCTTCACGAGCACGGTCACCGACTCGCTTTGCGTGGCCGGATAACCGGTGCGCGGGTCGAGGATGTGGCAGTAGCGCACGCCGTCGGACTCGAAGAAGCGCCGGTAGTCGCCGCTCGTGCCGATCGCCTCGCCGTCGCGCAGGTCGAGCGTCGCGAGCGCGCCGGCTTTGCGCGGGTCCTGAATGCCGACCTGCCAGGGCGTGCCGCCTTTGCTTCCCATCGCGAGCAGGTTGCCGCCCACGTCGATCAACGCGTTTTCCACGCCACGCTGCTTGAGGATCGCAGCGGCGTCGTCCAGCGACCAACCCTTGGCGTATCCGCCGAAGTCGATCGCGACCGCGCGATTGCTGCTCGTGACGACGCCAGTGGGCGAAATCGTGAGGTCCGCCATACGCGGGCGCAGCGCCGATTCGCTCTCGACCACTTCGCTCGATGGCGGCTTCACGTCGAATTGATCGGCCTGAAAGCCCCATAGTCGAATGAGCCTGCCGATGGCGGGATCGAAAAGCCCGTGTGTTTGGAGTGAGAGTTGCTGCGCCGCGCGCAGGATCTGCGCGAGTTCCGTCGATGCCTGGAAGGGCTCGCCTGCCGCGATGCTGTTGTTGAGCCGAGTGAGTTCCGAAGGCTGCCATGCGTGCATCGAGCGATGCATGGTCTGGAAGTGCGCGAAGACTGCGTCGGCGTCCTGCTGCGCTTTTTCGAGCGGCACGCCGTAAAGCGCCAGTTGTACGCGAGTGCCGAAAACATAGGTTCCCTGAACATAGACTTCCGGTGTGCTGAGCGTGAGCCAGAATCCGGCAGCAATGGCTGCGATAAAAAACAGCGTAATCAGGATGATTTTTCGGTAAATGAACAATTTGCCAATACTCCAGACAATATCGCGTCGGGAAGACTGAAAATTCAATGCGTGGCGACGATTGCCATTATGTTTTTTTGATTATCAACACGTTTGAGCCGCGTCAAATTGGGCGTTTTGACACAGGCGACACGGTCCCTCGCGTCCGATCGCCGCATGGGCATGGAATTACGTATGTCGCGTACTTCTTTTTAAGATAAATCAAGTCGCATTTGCGAGCGGCACGCCAAACTACCCGACTGAAAACCTGTGCGCGGATCGGAAACGAACTGAAAGCGAATGGGAAACATGCGTCACGAAGAACGATAAACGGTGTCTTTTTTGGGGAAAGGGAAAAATGCGATTTATCAATTTGCCGATTTTTTTATAGCAGCGATTTACGTCGGGGTCCACGGAATGATCGGCCGGGCTTCGAGGCGATTTGTCGACGTTGAAACGAATTGACGAGCGAGAGCGTGATGACAATTTCAAAAGAAGAATCTGGAAAGACCTTAACTCCACAAGACACTGGGCGTCGCAGGTTCCTTGCTTCCTCCGCGGTTGCTGGTCTGGCGGGCGCGAGTCTGTCGCTCGGTCTGGCTGCGTGCAACAAGGGCGGCGGCGAGGCCACTGTCGCGGCAACGGGCAACGCGGGCAGCGGCGCAAGCGGCGCGAGCGCCACCCCTGCCATCGATTGGGACAAGTATGAGGTGCATCCGGGAAAGCTCGACACGTACTACGGATTTTCGAGCGGCGGGCACTCGGGCGACCTCCGCGTGCACGGGCTGCCTTCCGGGCGCGAAATCCGGCGCGTTCCGGTGTTCAACGTCGATTGCATGTCGGGTTGGGGCATCACGAACGAATCGCGAAAGATCATCGGCACGAGGCCGAATGGTCAGCTAAACTACATTACCGGCGATACGCACCACGTTCATATGTCGTACACCGACGGCGTATACGACGGCCGGTACATTTTCGTGAACGACAAGATCAACGCGCGGGTCGCACGCGTACGTCTCGACACGATGGAGTGCGACGCGATCACGCAATTGCCGAACGTGCAGGGCTTTCACGGCATCTTTCCGGACAAGCGCGATCCGCTGGACGACAAGATTAATTCGACGACCCGCGTTTTCTGCGGTGCGGAATTCCATACGCCGCAGCCCAACGACGGCCGCGATCTGAACGACCCGAAGAAGTACTTCTGTCTGTTCACCTGCCTCGATGCGAAGACGATGCAACCGCGCTGGCAGGTGAAGGTCGACGGTAACATGGACCTCGTCGCGACGTCGTACGACGGCAAGCTTGCCTGCTCGAATCAGTACAACACCGAAAACGGTGTGCACTACGAAGACATGATGTCGGCCGAGCGCGACGCCTGCGTGTTCTTCAACGTCGCACGCATCGAAGCCGCAGTGAAGGCCGGCAAGTTCTTCCACATCGGCAATTCGACGGTGCCCGTGGTCGACGGCACGCACGAGGCAAGCGCGGACCCGAAAACGGCGCTTACGTGCTACGTGCCCGTGCCGAAGAATCCGCATGGCGTCAATATATCGCCGGACGGCAAATACTATGCGTGTGCAGGCAAGCTGTCGCCGACGGCAACCGTGATCTCGCATGAGTTGATGCTCAAGTGGTTCGACGGCGAAATCAAGGATCCGCGCGACGCTGTCGTCGCCGAACCCGAAATCGGTCTCGGGCCGCTGCATACCGGGTTCGACGGCAAAGGCTTCGTCTACACCACGCTCTTCCTCGACAGCCAGATCGTCAAGTGGGACCTCGCCGCTGCGATGAAATCGTACCAAGGCGATAAGGACGCGAAAGTCGTGGTCGATCGCGTCGACGTCCATTATCAGCCGGGGCACGGCTTCACCTCGATGGGCGAGACGAGGGAGCCGGACGGTCAGTTCTTCATCTCCGATAACAAATTCTCGAAGGACCGGTATTTGCCCGTCGGCCCGCTGCACCCGGACAGCTCGCAACTGATCGACATCAGCGGCGAGAAGATGGTGATCGTGGGCGACCACCCGCTTTATCCGGAGCCGCACGACTCGATCATGGTGCGCCGGGACATCATCAAGACACGGCAGATTTACGATCTGAACGAGTTTCCGCTTGCCGTGAAGGCCGCGAAGGACTGCCGCGTCGAGCGCCAGGGCCGGAAGGTCACGGTGTATCTGACCTCCCAGGCGCCGGTGTTCGGCCTGCGCGAGTGGACGGTGAAGAAGGGCGACGAAGTCACGATTATCCTCACGAATCTGGACAAGGTCGAGGATCTCACGCACGGCTTTGCCATTCCGTTCTACAACATCAACTTCGTCGTTCATCCGCAGCAAACCCAGTCCGTCACGTTCATCGCGGATAAACCGGGCGTGTACTGGTGCTACTGCACGAACTTCTGTCACGCATTGCACCTTGAAATGCGCTCGCGAATGCTCGTGCAGGCATAGCGCGTCAACGCAGTAGCCAAGGCGCGGGCGAGCCGGGAACGACGTGAGTTCCACGGCTCGCCCAGCGGACCTGGTTTGAACCTTGAAAAATCCTATCGTTGGCAGTCCAGAATGCTGGAGTTTCCACTTGTTGCGGTGCCCGTACTTGCCACACTCTTTGTGCGCACTGTCGCTGCCGCCACGCTCACCGTGCATCCTGGCGAGCGGGTGGGTCCGGCGATCGATGCGGCCAGGCCGGGCGATACGGTCGTGGTCTATGGCGGCCGCTACGAAGAGAATCTCAAGATCAGCAAGCGCCTCACGCTGCGCGGAATCGGCCGGCCGATGATCGATGGGCGCAATGCGGGCGATGTCATCCGTATCGCGGCGCCGGACGTGACGATCAGCGGTCTTGCGATCGTCAACAGCGGTGCTGACCTGACCGCGCAGAATGCGGGCGTGTACGTTCAGCCCGGCTCGGACCGCGCGCAGATCGATCGCTGCGAACTCGTCTACAACCTGTTCGGCATGTGGATCGAACACTCGGCGGACGTGCGCGTGCGCGACAACGTGATCGTCGGCAAGCGCGACCTGCGCTCGCCCGATCGAGGCAACGGCATCCAGCTCTACAACACGACGGGTGCGCAAATC
This sequence comes from Paraburkholderia sp. J7, assembly GCF_905220155.1. Taxonomy (NCBI): domain Bacteria; kingdom Pseudomonadati; phylum Pseudomonadota; class Betaproteobacteria; order Burkholderiales; family Burkholderiaceae; genus Paraburkholderia; species Paraburkholderia sp. J7. Next base: position 18,625 of record NZ_CAJMYZ010000047.1, read on the forward strand.
GTCCACAACACGATCAGCTATTCGCGTGATGGCATTTACGTCGACGTGTCGCAGCATGCGCTCTTCAAAGGCAACTCGATACACGACGTTCGCTACGGAACGCATTACATGAACTCGTACTACAACGTCTGGGACGGCAACGAGGTCTATCACAACCGGGGCGGCCTCGCGATCATGGAGTCGCGCAACCAGGTCGTGAAGAACAACCGGGTGTGGGGGAACACGGACCACGGCATCATGCTGCGCACGCTGCAAGACTCTGTGGTCGAGAACAACGTGGTTGCCGGCAACCAGCGCGGCTTTTTCATCTACGACGCCGAATACAACACGATCCGCGGCAACCTCGTGGTGGACAACACGGTCGGCGTGCACCTGTGGGGCGGTTCGGTCCATAACGACGTGACTGGCAACGACTTCATCGGTAACCGGGAGCAGATCCGTTATGTTGCGGCAAGCGATGTCGCGTGGCCCGGAAACTACTGGAGCAACTATTTTGGCTGGGACAAGCGCGGCCGAGGCATTGGCGATATTCCCTATACGGCGAATGATCTCGTCGACCGGCTTACCTGGCGTGTGCCAGCGGTGAAAGTGCTCATGAACAGCCCCGCCGTGCAGTCGCTGCGCCTGATTGCGCAGCAGTTCCCGCTCGTAGCCGTGCCGAGTGTCGTCGACGACGCGCCGCGTATGAAGCCTTTTCACCCGGGCTGCGCGAACTGGGTCTGGAGGCAGCATGATTGAAATCACCGGCGTTGCGAAGACGTTCGGCGCGGTGTGCGCGCTGGACGGTGTCGACCTGACTGTGCGCCGGGGCGAACTCTTCGGTTTGATTGGCCGTAACGGCGCGGGCAAGAGCACGCTGTTCCAGCTCATGCTCGGTCTGCTTTCCGCGGATGAAGGGCGTGTGCAGGTCGACGGTACATTCACCGGCGCTCCACGCTTTCGGGCTGTCAAGCGCCGGATAGGTTACCTGCCGGAGAACGTCGTGCTCTACGACAACCTGAGCGGGCTCGAAACGCTGCGCTTTTTCGCGCGGCTGAAGGGTGTCGACACGGCCCAGTGCATGCCGCTTCTCGAACAGGTGGGTCTCGACGGCGCGGCTGCGCGCAAAGTCCGCGAATACTCGAAGGGGATGAAGCAACGGCTCGGCTTTGCGCAAGCACTGCTCGGCGAGCCGTCGCTGCTGTTTCTCGATGAGCCGACGAACGGCCTCGACCCAGAAGGCATCCGTGAGTTTTACCAAACACTGAAGACCCGTCAGGAAGCGGGGACGACCATCGTCATCACCTCGCACATCCTTGCAGAGATCCAGCAGCGCGTGGACCGTCTCGCGATATTGCAGGCCGGGCGAATTCGCGCGGCGGGCAGTGTACCCGCGCTGCGCGATGAAGCGAACCTGCCGCTTTCCATAGAAGTCGTCGCGCTATCGGACGACATTGACCCGATCGTGACGGCCTTGCGCCGCGAACCGTTTTGTGACCTGACGATTCTCGGGCGCCGTATCGCATTCGAGTGCCCCCGCGACGCGAAGATGACCGCCATTGCTGCGTTGTCGCCGCTGTCTGGCCGGCTCGCGGATCTGCAGATCCACGAGCCGTCGCTCGAAGACGTGTTTCTCGGTTGCATGGAGGTGAGCGTATGAACCTCGCTATGTGTTCGTCGTGGCGGCAGATCCGCGTGATCGCGGGAAAAGAGTTCCGCGACCGCATCCGCAACCGCTGGGTGCTCGCCGTGTCGCTCGTGTTTGGCGTGTTCACGCTGGCGACGTCGTACTTCGGCGCGGCCACGCAGGGCGCCGTTGGCTTTCACGGCGTCGAAGCGCTGATCGCCAGTCTCGTCAGCCTCACGATCTATCTGCTGCCCCTGATCGCGCTGATACTCGGGTTCGATGCGATCGTTGGCGAGCGCGAGCGCGGCACGTTGAATCTGCTGTTGTCGTATCCGGTCACGCGCGTCGAACTGCTGCTCGGCAAGTACGCGGGACTCGCCGCGGCACTGTCCTGCGCGACGCTTGCGGGCTTCGGCCTCGCCGGCATCGTGATCGCCGTGCGCGCGCCGGCCGCCGACTGGTTTCAATACGCGGGCTTCGTCATCAGCGCGGTACTGCTTGGCTGCGTCTTCTTGAGCCTCGCGGTGTGCGCTTCGGTGCTTTGCGCAAGCCGCACCTCGGCGAGCGGCGTGGCGATCGCGCTGTGGTTCTTCTTCGTGCTCGTGTACGACCTGCTGTTGCTCGGCGCGCTGGTGCTCACGGGCGGCGCGGCGCTCGGCCCGTTGTTCCCGCTCCTGCTCATGCTCAATCCGTCCGACGTTTTCCGGATTCTGAACATCTTCGGCCCGGGAGACTTGCGCACGATGTATGGACTCCTGAGCGTGTTTCCATCCGGGCTGGCCGTTCCGCTCTTTCTCGGCCCCGTGATGCTCGCCTGGATCGCGGCACCGCTCGGGCTCGCTGCCTGGAGATTCAATCGATGAAACGCTACTCCATCAAGACGATCGCCGCAATGGCAGTCACCGTGCTTACCGTTGTTCTCGCAACCGGTTGCCAAAACGATTCGCGCGCGCTGCCCGCGCCGCACGAGATCAGCGATTCGACGGTAAGCGTGCTCGACGGCATGAGCCTCGAGGAATATCCGGGACCGAAGGCGCAGATGCTCTATGCGGACGGCCATGCCGACTTTTTTTGCGACACGCTCGGGCTCTTTTCGGTCTATCTGCGCCCCGAACACGATCGCAAGATCAGCGTGATGTACGTGCAGGACATGGGTGCGGCCGACTGGCGGCACCCGGAGGGCCACTGGATCGACGCAACGCAGGCGATTTACGTGGTCGGTTCCAGGAAGCATGGCGCAATGGGGCAGACCTTCGTTTCATTCGCAAAGGAGAGCGACGCCGCACAATTCGCGCAGTCCGAAGGCGGCCGGCTTTATCACTTCAACCAGATCACGAGCGAGATGGCCACGACCGACGGCGGTGTGGTCAAGGACCAGAGCATGTAAGGAAACAGAGATGACACACTTCTTTCAGAACGTTCCCTCGGAAGCGGCCCAGCAGATCGATGCGCTGAGCCGCATGCTCTACGACCTGCGCGAGGACCGAAAACTGATCCTCGCCAGATATCGCGCCGCCGACGAGAAAGCGCTGCTCGCGCTGATCGCGGCGGGCAGCGTGAAAGAACATCCGGCCTACGAGCACTACCTCGGTGCGAAGACGCTCGCGAATACGCGCGAAGTCATCCGCGAACAGTTGCGCGAACTGCTGGCCACGGGAGTTTGATCATGCTGCACATCGAATTGAAGGAGCAGATCGAGGCGGCGTTCGACGCGACGCAACTGGCCTCGGTCACGCTATGCCGCGATGCGCTCGAATTGAGTTTGACCAATGGTGTCGAACTGACGCTGCGCATTGCAGACCCAAACGAGTACGCGATGAACTGGCGCTGGGGCGAAGCGGCGATGGGTATCGATACCGCGCCTGTGCACCCCACGCTCCACACGTTTCCCAATCATTGCCATACGCCGGATGGCCGGACCGTCGACGACCCGGTCAGCGAAATCGGTATGGAGCCGTGGGACAACGTGCGCATGCTGATTGCCCGGCTGCTCGCGCAGCCGCTGCTGGGCTTCGACGCTGCGGTTGCGCGCGACTTGTCGGATGCCTTGAGCGAAGAACCCTGATTTCCCTCGATAAGGAAAGACCATGAAAACTCGTAATATCGTGATTGCAGCAATCGGCTTTGCGCTCGTGCTCGGCCTTTCTGCATGTGACAAGAGCAGCGCAGCCTCGCAAGTGGGCAGCGTCACGCCGAAGTCGATTGCGCCCATCGGCGTGGTGGCACTCGACCCAGGCGTGCCGGCGTCGTCAGGCTTCATCAAGGTGGCGGTGAGCACCGCGCCGGCCGCGGCGCCGACCCCCGGTGGCGAGAAGGTGTTCAAGAGCGTCTGCTTCATGTGCCACCAAACCGGCGCGGGCGGCGCGCCGATTCTAGGCAACAAGACAGACTGGGCGCCGCGTATCGCGAAGGGCAAGCCGACGTTGTACAAGCACGCGCTGGAAGGATTTACCGGCAACAACGGGATGATGCCGTCGCGCGGCGGCAATCCGAGCCTGAAGGACGACGAGGTGAAGGCGGCAGTCGACTTCATGGTCTCGAAGATTCAGTGACGTGAGCGAGGCGACGCCGCGCTGGCCGGGGTCAGGCAAGCGGCGCGGCGTCGGGACGTCTTCGCTGTTACGGCGCATTTCGGATAACTAATCGCGTCGATGTCGCACCATTTCCGGCGGCTCCCACAAAGCGACAAAATGAAAGTTTCGTTCCGGATCTCGTTGTTCGCACCACGCTTCGCGCCAATTTTCGCACTGCTTTTTGCGCTGTTTTTTTCGTTCACCCACCCGGCCTTTGCTTCGATCTATGAGCAGGAATTGCCGGACGAACTGTTCAGCCGCCCGGAGCTGTGCAAATGGACCGACTGCGCGGGCGTGCTGCCGGGCGCAAATGAGTTCTCGGCGCGCAAGGGCAGCCCGCCCTATGTCGAGGCCTATGCAAACGACGGCCACGCTCGGGTGCTCAAGGGCTACGTATTCCTCTCCACCGATATCGTCGACATACTGGGCTACTCCGGCAAACCTATCGTCACGCTGATCGGGATGGACACGAAAGGGGGGATTGCCGGTGTCAGGGTGCTCAAGCACAGCGAGCCCATCCTGCTGGTCGGGATACCCGAAAGCAAGCTGCTCGCATTCCTGCGGCAATACGTTGGCCGGTTCGCCGGTTCGCGTTTCGAGATCGGGCAAGGCAGCGCGGGCGGCGCGAACCTCGACGCCATTTCGGGCGCGACCGTCACGGCAATAGCGGAAAACCAGTTGATCTCACGCTGCGCGGTCGCGATCGCGAGCCAGGTCGGCATCGTGAAGGAAGCCGTCCTGCCGCAGGCAAAACTGCTGCCCGATAGTGCGCGCTACGGGTGGCCGGCGCTCGTGGACATGGGCGCGGTCCAGCACCTCGCGATCCACGCGAGCGACGTTGGCGCAGCGGACAGCGGCACACCCTATCTCGATCTCTACTATGGCTACCTGAACGCGCCCGCGATCGGCAAGAGCATTCTTGGCGAGTACGATTACGCGCAACTCATGAACCGGCTCAAGCCTGGCGAGCATGCGCTTTTCATCCTGGCGAACGGCACGGAGTCGTTCAAGGGGTCGGGATTTGTGCGGGGCGGGATTTATGACCGCATTCAGGTCCGGCAGGGGATCAATGCGTTCACGTTCAAGGACTCCGACTATCTGAACCTCTATTCGCTGCAGGCGGCGGGCGCACCGGCCTTCAACGAGACTGGCATCTTCATCATTCGGAGCGCGAGTTTCAGTGCCGCTTATCCGTGGAAATTCGTCTTCCTCGGGCACACCATCGACAAGCAAACCGGCGCGAAGCGTTTCTTGGCGTTCAATTCACCGTACTGGCTGCCAGCGCGCTTTCTTGACGGCGGCCGTCCGAAGGTTCAGGAGGAAAAGCCGGCCTGGTGGAACGCGTGGAACGGGAAGAAGGTCGAAGTCGGCTTGTTCATTGGCTGGGCCGTGGCCGTCATGCTGTTCTTCGCGACGCGCGAGCGCTGGGTGCGCAAGGCGAAGCGCGCGAACAAGCGCTGGGTCTCATGGCCGAAAACGGCGAGCTGGCTGATTGCGATGGGTTTCGCGGGCTGGCACGAGATGGCGCAGCCATCGATCACGCAGGTGCTGACGTTCATCCATTCGCTGTTCGGCGGCTGGAACCTCTCGCTCTTTCTTTCCGATCCGTTCATCTTCGTTTTCTGGATCGTGATCGCCGTCACCGTGATTGTCTGGGGACGCGGCTTGTTTTGCGGCTGGATGTGCCCCTTCGGGTCGATGTCCGAGATGCTCTTCAAGCTCGCGCGCGCGGTGGGATTGAAAAAACTGCAGCGCAAGCTGCCGATGCACTGGCACAACCGGCTGCGCAAGCTCAAGTATGCCGTGTTTGCGGTCTTGCTCGCCGTGTCGGTCTTCTCGATGCCGTGGGCCGAAAAGCTCGCCGAGATCGAGCCGTTCAAGACGACCTTCCTGGTTGGCGTGCTCAACCGCTCGTGGCCCTTCGTGTTGTTCTGGACGTTTGTTGTGGGCGCATCGATTTTTATCGAACGGCCATTCTGCAAGTATCTGTGCCCGCTCGGCGCCAGCCTCGCGCTGCCTGGCCGCCTGCGCCTGCTCAAATTACAGCGCAAGCCCGAATGCACGACCTGCCACGCATGCGCGGCCGGCTGCGGTTCCCTCGCGATCGACGACACAGGGCGGATCAATCAGATGGAGTGCATGCTCTGCCTCGATTGCATGGTGATGTACTACGACGAGCACAGCTGCCCGCCTCTGGCGAAGGAGAGAAAACGGCGCGAAAGGGAAGGGCTGCCGCCGACCAGGGTCGGCAAGGATGGACATTTCATTCCGATCAAACTGGAAGCTCCCGATAGCGCGAGCATCCGGGGCGGAAAAACTGCGCCGCTGGCGCGCTCGGTGGAACCTCTCGCCCCTACAAAACAAAACAGGACGTGCGAATGAAACGAATGTACAAGCTTTGGGTGAGTCTTCAATTGACCATGAGTCTTTCGGGTTGGGCGGTGTTCGCGCATGCGGCGCAAGTCGAGGCGCCCGATGCCAGTCGAGGCCAGGCCGTCGTGGCGCAGGTGTGCGCGGCGTGCCACGGAGCCGATGGAAACAGCGCGGCCGAGACGTATCCAAAGCTCGCGGGGCAGCACGCGGGGTACATCGTCAAGCAACTCGGCGATTTCAAGGCGCCTCCAGGCGGCGGCCAGCCGGCTCGAAACAACCCGATCATGGCAGGCATGGCGGGCACGCTTTCCGATCAGCAAATCGCGGATGTCGCCGCCTATTTCGCGGCCCAGCAGTCGCAACCCGGCTACGCGCATGACAAGGACACGCTCGCACTCGGGCAACGCATTTATCGAGGCGGTATTGCGGAAAAGGGCGTGCCAGCGTGTGCCGCTTGCCACGGGCCCGCGGGGCAGGGCATTCCCTCGCTATTTCCGCGCCTCTCGGGGCAGTGGGCGGGATATACCGCGGCCCAGTTGACCGCGTTCAGTCAGGGAGCGGGCGCGCGCGACAACAGCGCGCCCATGCACGCCATTGCATCGCGTCTTTCGGATAACGAAATCAAGGCAGTGGCCGACTACATTTCAGGTCTGCGCTAGGGGCTCCATTCGCGTCGGTACGCCGCTGTCGAGGCGACCTAAAAAAAACAGTTCAGAAACGAGGAATGTCATGCAAGTTCAGGAAGACGAACATGTCGACAGCGGCCGCCGGACGTGGCTGATTGCGGCATCGGTAGCAGGCGGTGTTGGCGGCATGGCCGCGGTCGTGCCTTTCGTAGGTTCGTTTGCGCCTTCCGAAAAGGCGAAGGCGGCCGGCGCACCGGTTGAAGTCGACATCGGCAATCTCAAGCCTGGGGAGATGATGACCGTGGCCTGGCGCGGCAAGCCCGTGTGGATCTTCAACCGCACCGATCAGATGCTCGCCGGCATTCAGAAGGCGGACAACGAACTTGCCGATCCGCTGTCGACGCATCCCTTTTCGATGCCCGAGCCCGAATACTGCAGGAACGAGTTTCGATCGCGTGCAGAGCATAAAAATATTCTCGTCGCGGTTGCCGTGTGCACGCACCTGGGCTGCACGCCCACGCCGCGCTTCCAGTCGGGGCCGCAGCCAAACCTGCCCGAGAACTGGCCGGGCGGCTTCCTGTGTCCATGCCACGGTTCCACCTACGACCTCTCCGGCCGCGTGTTCAAGAACAAGCCCGCGCCGCAGAACCTCGATATCCCGCCTTATATGTTCACGTCCGCAACGCAGCTCGTGATCGGCAAGGACGAAAAAGGAGAAGCGTAAATGGCGCGCGGCACTGAACATGAAGTAGAAACGAAGGGATTCCTTGGCTGGGTCGACAGGCGCTTCCCGCTCACTGCAATGTGGAAGACCCATCTCTCTGAATATTACGCGCCGAAGAATTTCAATTACTGGTACTTCTTCGGCTCGCTC
>NZ_CAJMYZ010000048.1:0-25955 GCF_905220155.1 Paraburkholderia sp. J7
CGTCGTAAGCACGACAATTTCGGGAAACTTGATTTCGGGAAACTTGAATTTGACGTTTCCGGGTATGTTGTCCATTCCCAACTACTGAAAATCCTCATCAAGGACTTGCCAGGCGAAGTACGTTGCGCTCGAATTGCATCGAGTGATCGAATTGCCGGTCGACGGCGGCCAGCGTGATGAGCAAGTCAGTAAAGCCCCCGCCCATAAGGGTGGAAGTTCCCCGACGTGCCATGGCCCCATATGTTCTTAGCTCTGGATATTTTCCTCGCAATCCTTCCAGTACCGCAGCGGATCCAGATGTTGCGGGTAGTGTGAGTTGAGCCACATTGTCAGCCTGCCCCATTCCGGATGATTGGTACCAGATTTAGCCGACCAGATTGATGATCTCTCGAGAATCTGGCTGTTTGCGCGATCACGGACTACCAGGCTACCCAGTCCAGTTGAACTGTTCGCCTGCGACTCAACCAGATAGCGCGGCAGAATCCTGAGTTCAGCGTCCGCGGCCCACCCGTACAAGGCACGGACCACGCCTGAGGAATCTCGCAACTCTACGGGCCCACTTGCCGGGCGAACGGCTGTCCATCCTTCAGGAAATTCGGCGACAACCTCGTTTGCCCCCTCCCGCACCCACTTCATGCGCCATGCCCGCGCCATCGCCTCGCGCATGCGGGATACCGACTCGTAGCCGGCAGGCAACTCGATCGCTACCGGGAGAGTGATGAGATTGTCTTTCCAGAGTTTGGCTTCGTCATCGACGCGCTCGACCTCGGCGAACGCCCCTGATTCGAATGGGTTCTCGGGCCGGCTCGACACCCTCACGTTCCCGCTGGGTAGTCCGTCGAAAAGTCGTTCAGCATCATGACGCGTAAATTTCGCCTTTCCCTTCTTCATTTGTCCCTCTTCAGCATGATTGTCTCGCCAATGCGCCGACCCGAAAAACCAGCTCAGGCGCGTTTGAACGGGCCCGTGATCTCATCAGGCGCCATTCGCCTGGTCGCATTACCCTGTGGTACTGGCGCAGCTGGTGTCACCATGCCTGCCTCTGGATATCGGATGAATCAATCCACAGAGAGCCCTGGACGACGCCGGGCAACGCTATCTCGTGAGATGACCTTCGTGAATTGACGATAGCTGGCTGTTGCTGCCCGTGCGCGGTCTATTGAGCCTCTCCGCCGCCGCCCACTGACGAAATTAGCCCCCGGCCCGCTTCGCACTATGGCCAGACTTTTTGAGTTCTTCGATGACGCGGTCGCAATGGTCGCCCTGCACTTCAATCACGCCATCCTTGACCGTTCCACCAGAGCCGCAGGCCGCGCGCAACTGCTTACCCAGCAAGGCCAGGCCAGCGGGGTCAAGTGCCAACCCCTTAACGGTAGTCACGCTCTTCCCGCCCCGACCTTTGGTCTCGCGACCCACCCGTGCAACGCCGTCGCCCACCTGACGTGTACTGGCGACCGTCCTGCAGACACATTGCGCGAGCACTTGCCTGCAATCGGGACACATCCGCCCGCCGTCAGTGGAATAAACGAGGCCACCCTTCGCACTGCTCTTCATGATTGGCTTACCAAAAGACATCCAGGTCAACAATCGGGAAGTCTAGCAGGTGGCGTCTGCCCCTTCCTGCTACGTCCAGTCTCTTTCCGAACTTCTGGGTCCGCGTCGTTACCGACATCCAGGGCCGCGCCGGTGTGGCAGCAACTTGATGAACATTCATTCGTGTTGGTGCCGCGGCGCTATTCCCATCCAGGGTCCAGCAATGCCTTACGGCCGCCCGCAAACTCGCCCACGCCTGCTGTCGGCATCCAATAGCGGTACTCACATCGATCATCCAGCCAGTACGCAGTTGACTTCCGCGGATATTTTCTCCAGCTGGGCAACCCTGTCGGCGTTGAGGATCTCAGGTTTCTCACGCGTTCGCGATGGTACGCGACATTGCCAGATCTTCCTCGTTAGACACGAAGGCCCACGCGAGCGTGGCGAATTCGCTCACACTGACATGTTCAGGAAGTGCCTGAATCCTGACACGTCGTTCGCGGACACCACCATGAAACGCTGCACGCAATTCACGATGCATTCAGGTGTCCATTACGGCGGATATCGATGCGTCGCACTTGAGGAAGAACCGCTGCGCGTCCCGGGTTCGCTGCCAGCAACTCCATCCAGGAGCTGCAGGCGATCGATGAGCAGTGGTGGCATGACAACGGAACGCAACTGTGGAGTTTGATCTGGCGGCGCTAAGCCCGGCTTGGACAAAACAGCCAGACTGTCTCAGTGAAGCGGAGCCGATATGAGCGAAACCCCGAAGAAGCCCAAGCCGGATGTGGCGGCCCCGCCAACCGTCGTGGTGCGTGTTTCGCGCTCCAGCAAGAAAAAGGTCGTGGTCACTTCCGGGATGAAGGCGCAGTTGCGCAAGCGGGCGAAGACATCGACACGAAGTGCATTTCCCGAGCTGCCCGAGTGGCGGCCTGAGCGCTGATCAGACAACGGGCCGCAAGGCCCGTTGTGCTTTCTGCGTCTTCCCCGTCAGCAAGCGCAAATGTGACGCGCTCCACAGCATTCTTATGCTGCCTTGAGCGGGTGCTCTTTCAGGTAGGTTTTTAGCGCGTCATTTAAAGACGCGCTTGAAGCCGTCGCGACCCGGCCTGTCTTCGTTCTCCAAACTCTGCACAGACTTCAGCCGGCAGCGTTCACCTGGTGGGGTGTGGGCGCTGAATACATCCGCGTGCTCAAGGCAGCCGCGAGCGCAGACAGCCTTTGGGCAGCGGAACAGATCCTTCGTGCCGGAACCGCAGAGGCGCTGCTCTTCTGGCAGCAGCAGGTACGCCCGGAGGCGCTACGTCGCCTGCACCTCGCCGCGCAGCAAGCGGATACGTTGCTGTTCCTCTTTCGTCCTACGGCCGCGGCGAACTCGACGTCCCCCGCCCCGTTGCGTATCTCGATCGGCGCGACGCCCGACGGCGTGAACGTCTCATTCATCAAACGCCGTGGGCCGCATCGCGACAAGCCCGTATTCGTTACGCTCTGCACTTCGCCTGTTCTCCTGAATCGTCATGCACCATTGGATCGGCGTTCATCTGCCACGCCTGCCCATCGAGAGCTTCTGCCCAACCTGCTACATGCCGGTGTCTGACAACGGTTTCGTTGTTCTGGAAAAAGGCCGCGTGCTCGACGCCGACGCAGCCGCGCGGACGCAGGGGGTTGTCGATGGCATACGCCGGGGCGGCGTGCATCATCGGACCGAGACTGCTCGTCATCGACGAAATCGGCTATCTGCCGTTCGGGAGGGACGAGGCGAACCTGTTCTTCAATGTCGTCGCCAAGCGCTACGAACGCGGCTCTATCGTCTCGACGAGTAACCTGCCGTTCACGCAGTGGGCCACCGCGTTTGCTGACGACCAGACGCTCACGGCCGCCATGCTCGGCCAGCTCTTGCATCACTCTCATATCGTGCAAATCAGTGGCGAGAGCTATCGACTGAAGGACGAACGAAAAGCCGGACAAACAGGAACGCGGGCAAGCGAGAAAGCAGCCGCGTGACACAGGACCCGGGTGGGTCAGATTGACTTCGGCGAATCGCCCAAAGGTCAAATGTCCGCTTTCGAGTTGCCCGCAGGCTGACCGGCCGCTGGAAGTCCAGCGCCGGAGCTGCGATGGCTGCAACAGAACGGATAACCATGACGGTGCGCGAACTGGACAGATTCAAGGTTATCCAGGCTGTGGCCGAGACTGGCTTGGCCCCCAACCGTGCCGCCGACGTCATGCGGCGCGCCCCAAAACGCGCCGCGATGTGTCATTCCTCTCCGAACGGGTCGTCAATACTGTGTGCCGGCTGCGTAAACCATCGTGGGCCCGTCTCCGTGACGTAAGCGTGATCCTCGTGCCGAACGCCGAATGCGCCGGGCACGCAGATCATCGGCTCGACGCTGAAGCACATGCCGACGTCCAGCGGCGTACGATTGCCCTTGACGAGATAAGGTGCCTCGTGGATGTCCAGCCCGATGCCGTGTCCTGTCCGGTGCGGCAGTCCTGGAAGACCGTAATTAGTTCGATATCCGACGCTTTCAACGTAACCGCGTGCGGCCCCGTCCACCTGCTCGGCGAAGACGCCGCGCTGCGCGGCTTCGAATGCGTGCCGTTGCGCTTCCTTCTCGTGGAACCACACTGCGCGCTGCTGTTCGCTCGCCTGGCCGAAGACATAGGTACGCGTAATGTCGGACTGGTAGCCGTACAGATCGCATCCGGTGTCGATCAACACCATATCGTCGCGGTCCAGCGCCTTGGGCGACTTCACGCCGTGCGGGAATGCCGTATCCGGCCCGAAGAGCACGATGCAGAACGTCGAACCCCGGCGCGCGCCCACCTTGCGGTGCGCCTTGTCGATGAAGTCCAGGACCTCGGCCGTCGTGATCCCTTCTCGCAGAATGCGGGCGGCGGCGCGCTGCACGCGCAGTGTCATGTCGTTGGCACGCTGCATGAGCGCAATTTCGGTGACTGACTTGCGCATTCTGCACGCGCTGGTGACGCCCTCCGCGGCGATGATCGTCAGCTCCGGGGCGCGTTCGCGCAGGCGGCTGTACATGAAGAACGGCGCCGTTTCGTCGAAAGCCAGGGTGCTGTTCAACGCATCAAGCCTGGAAAGCGTTTCAACCACCAGTTGGGCCGGATCTTCATGCTCGTGCCAGAGATTCATCGTGCCAGGGATCTGAAGCATGCCGTCGAACGTTCCTTTCTCGAACGCCGGAACGATGTATTCGATCTCGCCGTGTGCGGGAATGATTGCGCCGGTCATGCGTTCGCTGCGACGCCATGGCACACCGGTGAAATACAGCAGGTTGCTGTTCGATTCGACGAACAGTGCAGCCATGCCCTGCTCGCGCATCATGCGTTGAGCGGTCGCGATGCGGGCCCGATATTCGCCAGGCTGTATGGGTTCCATACCCGACGTCATGTCGTGCAACTGCGCGAGCTCCTTTTCTGCAGTCGATCCGCCGATGTCCTTTGTCATGTTGTCAACTCCTTTCCTTGTGCAACCTGGTTGTTCGATCCGTCCGTCTGCTGTCTAGACAGCCGCGCCCGCCGCCCGCGGGCAGGAAAGGCGCCGAAGGTAACCGCCAATCATACGAATTCTCCGATTTCTCCGGCTCTGCGGCACGAAACCGCCCCATCGTCCGGATGAACGGGCACGCGGCCGCGGCCGCGGCCGCAAATCCAGAATCGTCGCAGCGGGCGTGTTCCTCAGCCGTTGCTGCTCTTCGTGACAAAGCGGATTCTCGCGGAGAATCTGAAGTCCGCACGCGGCAACCGCCGCACCGACTTCCTGCGCGCCATAGAACTGCCGGCATGAAGCCATCCCGTGTGCGGGCAGTTCAGACACGACTGAAGCGCCACGCATCGGTCAGTTCAGCGAGACTCCGTCGAACCGGACGTAGCCGAGCGGCTCGATACGCATGTCGACCACTCGCTTGCTCACCGGTTGGTAGACGGTCGAGTGGGCGATCGGTGAGAACGGCAGTTGCTGCGAGAAGATCTGCTGGGCTTCTGTGTAGTAGCTGGTACGTTGCGCCGGGTCAGGCGTCTGGCGTCCTTTCTGGACGAGATCGTCGAACGGTTTGTAACACCAGTGCGCGAAGTTGTTGCCATGAACCGCATCGCAACCAAGCAGCGTGCCGAGCCAGTTGTCGGGATCACCGTTGTCGCCGGTGAAGCCGATCAGCATGGCGTCCTGCTCGCCCGCATGCCCGCGCTTGATGTATTCACCCCACTCGTAGGTCACCACCCTCGCCTTCACGCCGACCTTCGCCCAGTCGGCCTGGATCATCTCGGCCATCAGGCGCGCGTTCGGGTTGTAGGGGCGCTGCACCGGCATCGCCCAGAGTGTCATCTCGAAGCCATTCGATAGACCTGCCTTCGCGAGCAGCGCCTTCGCCTTCTCCGGATCGTAGGCATTGCCCTTCAGGCTCTTGTCGTATGACCATTGCGTCGGCGGCATCGGGTTCGTCGCGGGCTGGCCTGCGCCCTGGTACACCGAGTCGATGATCGCCTTCTTGTTGATCGCCATGTCGAGCGCCTGGCGCACTTCTGCCTTGTCGAGCGGCTTGTGCTCGACGTTGTACGACACGTAGCCGACATTGAAACCTGGCTGCGATGGCATTGCGATGTTAGCCTCGGCCTTCAGCGGCGCGACGTCGGCAGGACGCGGATAGCTCATCACCTGGCATTCGTCGCGCTTGATCTTCTGCACGCGCACGCTCGCGTCCGGCGTGATCGAAAAGATCAGCTTCGAAAGCTTGACCGCGCCCGGCTTCCAGTAGTCCGGATTGCCGTCGAAGCGGATCGTTGCGTCCTTCGTGTAGCTCTTGAAGATGAACGGGCCGGTGCCGGCCGGGTACTGATTGATTTCGGCGGCCTTGCCGGCCTTCATCAGCAAATCGGCATATTCGGCCGAGAGGATCGACGCGAATTCCATCGCCATGTTCTGGATGAACGGCGCGTTCGGCTCGTTCAGCGTGAACTTCACGGTGTACGCATCGACCTTCTCGACCTTCGCGATCAGCTTGTCGAGGCCCATGTCGGTGAAGTACGGGAACGACACCGGGTACGCCTTGCGGAACGCGTTGTTCGGGTCGAGCATGCGATCGAAAGTGAAGACGACGTCGTCCGCGTTGAATTCGCGCGACGGCTTGAAGAACGAAGTGGTCTGAAACTTCACGCCATGGCGCAGATGGAACGTGTAGGTCTTGCCGTCGTCCGAAACTTCCCACGATTGCGCGAGACCCGGTTCGACCTTGGTGCCGCCGCGCTCGAATTCGACGAGGCGGTTATAGACGGTGAACGTGTTCGCGGTGAAATCGGTACCCGTGGTGTACTGCGCCGGGTCGAAACCAGCGGGACTACCTTCCGAGCAGTAGACGAGCGTCCTGTCGGCAGCGGTGGCCGGCGAAATCCACGCGGCGAACAAGGGCAGCGCAACGCCGATCGCAAGCGACACGCCCCGTGCTCGGGCTGAATGGATGAATTTCATGGTTCTCCTGGCAGCGTCGGAGGAGCGCGCGAGTACCGCTCCGTGGTTTGAAATCTTCTTCTTTGCTGCGCGTCTCGACGGGCGATGTCGGCGTTCTTCTAATTCATCACAGCGCCAGGCGACGCGTATGCTTCCGGTTCCGTACTACTGCATTTTTTCTGTTCAAAATGACCGCGTCTAGGCCGCATTCGGTCATCTCGATGACGAAATCGGCACACTTTCTGCGAGGCTCAATCGATCGTTGGCCACACGAACGCCTTCAGTCTCTCGCCCCGTCACTGCATCGCATATTTGCTCGGCACGAGCCTGTCTCTTCGAGTCGTCATCGCCCTGTCGCGGCTCGGATCGATCGCAATCAAGAGTGCGCCGTGACACGACTTGCGCCTGTGCGCATCGACCGCGACTCTAGGCTGGCGAACCTCATATTCCTCACCATGTGCAGCAACTGACCACGATGAGCTGTCGGCGGTCAAAAGAGTCAGTCGTCGAATTGCACCCTGCAGAGCGGCGATGGATTGCGCAACGATTACCCATTTTGGCCAAGCCGTGGCAAAAGGCCGTCAACTTCTGGCTGCCCTGTAACGGCTGATTGCTCCAGTTTTAAACGGAACTATCTTGCGGGTCAGGGCCACCTTTGGTCCAGCCTGTGTGAAAACGTGTTGATTGCCTAAACTGAATCAACGCACTGAGACCGGGTGACGCATGAAGAGATTCGTTGAAGGCGATGACCGCAAACAGGTCGCACTACTTCCCGAATGCGTCGATGACTACATCGACGCCGACAACCCGGTCAGGGTTATAGATGCCTTCGTCGACGAGTTGGACCTTGCGGAACTCGGTTTCGACGGTGTCACACCAGCGACTACCGGCCGACCGTCCTATCACCCCGGGGTGATGCTCAAGATTTATATCTACGGGTACGTGAACCGCATACCCTCCAGCCGGCGGCTGGAGCGTGAATGCCAGCGCAACGTCGAATTGATGTGGCTAACGGGCCGACTGGCTCCGGACTTCAAGACAAACGCGGACTTTCGCCGTGATAGCGGCGTGGCCATTCGCAACACATGCCGGCGCTTCGTCGAACTGTGTCGTGCGCTGAAACTGCTATCCAGTGACATGGTGGCCATCGATGGCAGCAAGTTCAAGGCATCAAACAGCCGGAACCTGAACTACACAACAGGCAAGATCGACAAGCGCCAGCAGCAGATCGAAGAGAGTGTGCAACGATATCTCGACCAGATTGAAACCGCAGACCGGACCAGTCCAACAGGTTTCGCAGTAAAAGCTGACCGACTGTACGAAAAGATCGCCCTCCTGCGCCTGCAGATGCGTGAACTCGCACAGATCAGGAAGCAGCTGGATGATCAACCGGACAAGCAACTATCAATGACGGATCCCGACGCGCGCTCCATGGCAACAAGCGGAAGAGGCTCCGGCATAGTGGGCTATAACGTGCAGGTAGCGGTAGATACGAAACATCATCTGGTCGTTGAGCACGAGGTAACCAACGTCGGAAATGATCACGGGCAACTCAGCAGAATGGCGCTCGCTGCAAAAAAGAGCGATGGGCCTATCGAATCTGAAAGTCGTAGCAGATCGGGGCTACTTCAGCGGGCCGGAGATAAGAGCATGCGACCTGAACGGAATCCGCGCGTACGTACCCAAGCCGCTCACCTCCGCGTCACGGAAGAAAGGTCTGTTCACCAAAGCCGACTTTGTGTACGAGGCGAGACGCGACGTTTATCGGTGTCCTGCCGGCGAGAGAGCCATCTATCGATTCACGACCGTTGAGCATGAAATGAATCTGCGGGTCTACTGGCCGAGTGCGTGCCCGGGTTGCCCTATGAAGGCGCGATGCTCTCCCACCGACTATCGCCGCATCCGAAGATGGGAGCATGAAAAGATACTGGAAGTCATGGAGCGACGGCTCGACCGGAAGCCCGATGCAATGACCATCCGACGAAGTACCGTCGAGCACGTCTTCGGTACGCTCAAGCACTGGATGGGTCCTGCGCACTTCCTGACCCGAACGCTCGAATGAGTGAGTACCGAGATGAGCCTGCAGGTATTAGCCTACAACCTGAAGCGTGTCATCAGCATACTGGGCGCGGCAAGAACTCTGAAGGCCATGAAGTTGGCGGGGAGCTAAAGCCCCGAGGGGCGTTGTTGTGCTCGTGACATTCGATCCTTCAAACTCACCGTAAAAAAGTTTGACCGGTCCGGCCGTCAATTGCTCACGCGGTAGAAAAATACGTTTCCACACGCCCTGGGTCGCAAGCACCCATTCACGTGAATCGGCACCCGACATTCGAAGCCAAGACGGCGCGAACGGCGGCAAAGCGCTTACCAGCTGACTCACAGTGGCCGTCACTCCAACGTCCGCTATACCCGATGTCCTGTCGCCGATCGACTGTATGGGATGACCGCCCCACCCCGATACCCGCCCTTAGGCCTACTACAGCTCGAGAAATAGCAATGGGACGACACAAAGCTCGCTCGCATTTACGCAGACGCTCCCCCACTTCCGGGCGTCCACCGCCTGCCTACGCTGCAGGTGTCTGGCTCACCGACTCGCCCGACATGTCCGAGGCGTCAAGCAGTTCGCCATTCGAATCTCAACATTACAGAGCTGCTGTCAGTCGATTGAAGGACGGCTGGCGTCGTCGCTGATATGCATCAAACGGACGCGATTGCTTGACGTCATCTTCTACGCGAGGGCGGCTCCGAGTGGGATGGCCTGACCGTCGGGATCTCCAGACGACGCGGATGGCCGATGCGCTCGCACCCAGCGCGCGAAGTTTTGCGCCAGCGATTCTGCCATTGCGGCCCTGCCATTCCGCTTCAGCAAGCCACTCGATGCCGGGAGCATTACGCGTGTGCTCGCCGAAGGCGCCCCGGTACCGCAGCCGTCGCTCGCCATCGATGGCGACAAGGTCGTCATCTGATCCGCATGGCATAAGCGAGCAACCCAGAAGTATCCTGGGATGCACGTGCTATGCTGGCGCTACGTGACTTGCCAAAATCCACAACGCTCGATGCGCTGAAAATAATGCAATGACAAGCGCCATGCATACACCGTTCTCTATCCTTTTCGTCGATGACGACGAGATGTCGCGCACCCACTTCGCACGCGCAGTCCAGGGACTTTACCCTGTCCATCTCGCGCGCAACGCAGACGAAGCCCTCGACATCCTCGGGGAGCACGGAGCGGACATCGCCGTGCTGGTTACCGACTTCCGAATGCCGGTGAACAATGGCGACCAATTGCTGCGCGAAGCCGCACAGCGATATCCCCGAATCGTGCGGATTCTGGTGACCGCCTACGCCGACAAGGACATGCTGCTGCGCACGGTGAATACGGGAGGCGTATTCCGGATCCTCGAAAAGCCGCTGCGGCTGGAAACGGTACGCGAAACGCTGCGAGAGGCGATCGCGCATTGGACCGAGCGCGAAACGCGTCAGCATCAGTTGCTGGCAATGGATGAGACGCTCGCTTTCCTCGCGCATGAATTGAATACGCCTCTGGCGACGATCGCGCTGATTGCCGAAACCCTGGAAGGCAATCGCGCCAACGAGTCCCATCCAAATCACCAAAGCAAGGTCGCCGATGCGGCAACGTCGATGCTCGCCAATGCCCAGTACTGCATGACATTGATTTCCTCTTTCTGGGCGAGCTTGCATAAAAGCGGCAGCGCGCAATCCATGGCGCGCGCTGGAGCCCGGGAAGTGAGGGCGGCGCGCCTCATTGCCACCCTGCTCGATACGTATCCGTTCGCCGCCTCGCAACGCGACTGGATAACGGTTGATGTGAAGGACGATTTCGCCGTGCGCGCGATGCCCAATTGCGTGACGCTCGTACTCTCTTCGTTGCTGTCCAACGCCCTGCGCGCGCTCAGCCACACGCCTCACCCTGCGTTGCACATAGAAGTGCTCGACAATCTCGAACCGGTGATCCGGGTGCGCGACAACGGTCCTGGAATTGCTCCCGAAATCAAGGCGCGACTCTTGCGCGACCCCATCACGACTCACGCTGATGAGGGCGGCCATGGCATGGGCATGATCTTCTGCAACCGCATCATGCGATCCTTCGGTGGCAGCCTGGAAATCGACTCCACACTGGGCGCGGGCACAACCGTCACCATGCTCTTTGGCACCCGCAAGGCCCCAGCGAAAGCAACTGACGCGGAAAAGCCACTCGAACCTCAGTCGTCGCTGCCCGGCTGATCGACCGGGCTAATAGCGGCCATAAAATACTGATGCAGCGCGTCGGCGGAACGGTTTCCCAGCGAGCAGGTCTCTTCGAACCAGTCGTCCTCCTCCGGCCATTGACCGTCGAGCACCCTCGGGTAAATCTGCTTCACGTACAGGTGCAGCGCCTTCGCACCGATATTTCCGCTGATACCCAAAAGCAGGTGCAGCGTGGCGTGCACTTCCCGAATGTCACCGGCCTCCACACTGCTTTCAAGCTGCGCCAATAGCGAGCGGATTTGCGCAATGCCCTTGAGGAAAGTTTGATCGAGCATGTCGAGCAAAGCCAGTTCGTCGAGATGCCTCTCATCGAGCAGGTCGTTTTGCGGGACAGCTTGTCGATTTGTCGTTCGATTAGGTATCCGCACAACTTCCGCGGTTGGCCGCTTACGTTTCTCGGGCGACGGCGCCACGCGCGAGTGTGAAAACTGTCGCGCAAGGCAGGCATAGAGCGCGCCGACCTGGACGGGTTTTGTCATGACCTCGTTCATGCCCGCCGCGAGACAGGCTCTGACTGCCTCCATATCGGACTGGCCGGTCAAGGCCACAATCGGCATTTCGCCATATTCGTCCACGCGGGCGCGAATCCAGGCTGCCGTCTCCACGCCGCCCATACCGGGCATGTTCATGTCCACCACGATGGCATCGACAGCCCCCCCGCTCTGCAGGCGCGCGAGTACGCCCTGCCCGTTTTCCGCCTCCACCACGCTGGCGCCGCAGCGCTCCAGATAGCTCTTCGCGACCATTCTGCTGTAGGTGTCGTCGTCCGCGACGAGAATGGTCTTGCCCGCGAACCCATCGAAGCGCGGGTGGCGCTGATGCCGGTCCCCGCTTTCCATGAGCTTTTGCAGCATACTCACCAGTTCCGCCATGCGGATGGACTTGCTGATCGTCGCGTCCATGCCGGCTCCCTTCGCAAGCACACGCGCAAGATTGTGAGCCTCGGCCGTATAGCCGATCACCAGGACGTTTGCGCCCGCGAGGTCGGGATCAGAGCGGATCTTCTCGGTCGTCGTGTAGCCGTCCAGACCCGGCATATTGATGTCCATGAGGACGAGATCGTAAGCAGAGTCTTGTCGAAGGAGCGTCAGCGCGCGTTCTCCGTTTTCTGCTTCTGCGACCCGCGCGCCCACCCCTGCAAGCGCATGGCAGACCTTCTCGCGTATCACTGCGTCGTCGTCGACGAGAAGAATTGCCTTCCCGCTAAAGAACGCTGTGGCGCGCGCAAGCAGCTGTTGCCGGTGAGCCGCGAGTTCGGTCTCCGGTACGGCAGGAAACTCGAGCGTAAACTGAGTGAATCTGCCAGGTTCCGAGCGGCACTCTATCGTGCCGCCGAACGAGCGCATCGCACGCTGGCAGTAGGCGAGACCCAAGCCCGTGCCCGCGGAATTCCCTTGTGTGCGAAAAGGCTCGAACAGATGGGACATCATCTCGGCGGCGATACCGGGTCCCGTGTCGTGAACGATCACCTTGTTCCGGTCGACAGTCAGTGTGAGTGTTGCCGTGGGATGCGCCGCCATGTGATGCAGCGCATTCTTGATCAGATTGAACAGCGTAAACAGGTAAACGGTCTCGTCGACTTTGAAGGTAAAGTCTTCGAGGACCATCAGCTTCACGCGGCTGCGCTCTTTCCTGTCGCTAAAGCCGTATTCGTCGAGCGCCTTGCGTGTCGTTTCCGCCGCGCTCGCGTAGTTGAGATTGTCCGATTGCACAGGCTTGGCGCTGACTTCGTCCAGCGTCATCGCGATGATTCTCAGCCCGCGGTCGATCGCCAGCTGTCCGTGCGCAATGTGCTGCGAGAGCAACGCCACAGCGTCAGCCGGCAACGCCGACGACGGTCTCGACTCGGCCATGGCGGGCAGCGCCTCCTCCACGCGATCGAGCACGTACCGCAACTGGCTGAGTGGATTCCTCATTTCATGAGCGACCGTACCAGCCAGCGCGCGAAGCGCGCCGTTCTTTGCCTGCGCCGTGATCCCACGCATGTTGCTGTAGCTGAACGTGAGGCCGGCGCTAATGCCGAACGCGAAAACCGGCAGGTAGGTGTAGAGCAACAAATGCCCGTCGACCTGAAGGGACTCCGGGGTGACGATCCAGGCGCAGAAGATGGCGAGGCCAACCCCGATGGCCAGATTCAGCGCCAGCGCGGTGAACGACGGAAATATCGCAATCAGGAAGAACATCATCCCGACTTCCGCCATCGACCAGATCATCGAATAGTGGCCGGTGATCAGGTAGTAGGTGAAAAAGAACGGTAGCGTATACGCTACCGTCAGGAAGTAATACCACGGCAGGAAAGGCACCACCGCTGCGGGCCAGAAGCGGCGCAGCAGAATCAGCAGACAGGCGAGCGCGCCGATCACCCGCATCAGCGTGCTTTCATTCGGTTGCGGGTCAATGTACGTCCACCACAGCCAGTACAGCGGATGTCCGATTGTCCCGATGACGCCAACCGCCAGCACGCTAAGGTCCGACAACCCATACGCGTCGCGAACCCGCTGCTTCAGATAGCGAACGCCTCCTGCAATGCCTTTCATATTGTTCTCGTTAATTGGGTTCCAAGCGTCAGAACCGGAAGCTGCTGACGTTGAATGACATGCCAGCGCTGCCTACCCAGCACAACGCCCTGTCTCCGCGCTTCAGTTTCCCCGTCTCCTTGGCCAAGGAAATCGCAGCCGGGATCGAGGCGGAAACGAGGTTTCCCGTATCCGGATAGATGTGATACATCTTATCGTCGATGCCAGCCTTCACGCCGTAGCCGTGCCACGCAGCCTTTGAAGAGGCGTGCGTGAAAACAATATCGATGTCCTTTTTGGGAACGGCCAGCCTGGAGAAAACTTCGGAAAGCTCGTCCGAGTTTTTGTGCAGTTCATGGCCGAACGAGGTAAATCGCATTTCGCCGTTCTTGCCGATCCGGTCGGTGGGGTGGCAATAGCCCTCGTAGCCAGGAATCGGAATCGTGCACAGGTCCGATACACCCGGCTTGCCGCGAAACGCGAAGCTGAAGTTATCCGGCTCGTTCGCCACCACCAGCGTGGCCGTCGCCGCTTCGCCTATCGTGAACGACGGCAAGGTGTATTCGACCTGCGCGTGGTGCTTGAGGGCGAAATTCGACGGAAAGAGCGGACCACCAGCGAGCATATTGAATTCGGCATTCACGATCAGCGCGTTTTTATATTGGCCGGTCTTGAAGAGACTGTCGACAATCGACATGGCCCGCGTCCAGCTCATGCAGGCATCGACGACGTCGAAGCATTCGGCGTTATCAAAGCCGAGCGTGCTCGCCATCATGTGGCTGTTGCCCGGCTCGAGGAACCCTCTGCCGATGCCGACGAAGATGAACAGTTCGATATGCTCCGGCCGCAGATAGGTTTCCGATAACACCTTGCGCGTCGCCATCGCAACGTGGTCGATGGGCGACTCATGGCTGTCGCACCAGCGTCGATTGACCAAACCGCTGCGGTCAAGCAGCGTCTTGATGGTTCGCATGGTCCTGTCGATGTCGCCATCGAATTCAGTGGAGTGGGACCGGATCATATCCACGACTTCTTCGTTCGTGACAACCCGTGAAGGGAGACTGACTGCGACGTTCTTGATAAGCATAGAGAATCCGTGAATCGCAAAAAGATGGATGAGTAAAGGTCTCGCGCGTTTGGCACGCGGATACCTGGACACCAGATATCCGGCCGGACGGCCCCCGTACGTTAGCGCCCCCACCGTTTATCACGAATTCCACCTCTTCCCCTGCGCTGAAATTGGCGATCGAATCTAGATTGCCCGAAGCGCGTGTGCTGCCACCTGATCTGTTGCGCGATCCTCCATCGCCCCGATTCCTTTCAATCAGCCTTCCAATCATCGATAGACTTCTGCAAGGGCTCAGGCTTGTCAGTCCATGTTTTACGCATAGTTCGCTGGACTGACCCCGAACAGACTATCGGCAACCGCGAAGGAAACTTGAGCGTCGGCCCCGACTGGCATGCGTGGTAGTTATGGGTAAAGCAAAGGAATTCCGACGGACTGCCTGCCGAATGGAAAGTTTGAAACACGCCATGACGGCTCACTACCCTATTCAGAGATCCAGAGCCCTTGTTTGCCGGTCTTCGAGAGCGCGTTGAAATGCTTCGATAGTCGCCCGGACTCCTGTCACCACCCCGCCCTGGTCATCTCGATTCCGTCATGACAGGAGGCAATTCAGGCGCGTCGGGCAGGCGCGAGTCTCCATGAACCGCGTATGCCAGGCGATGCAGTCGCGGGCGGCGGCAACCGCTTTCCTGCCATTACATCCAGTTCAGCAAGCTGAGGAAGCCAGCCATTGGGATGTCCACGCGATACTCCGGAACCTGACGCAGGAACTACGCACGCAATTCGGCTTTTGTTGACGTTGGGCGAATGAGTGGTCAGCGGTCGCTGGGAAACGCTGAGCTGACGAAGAATGGGGTAATCAGGAGACCACCTCAGCCGGGAGCAGACACCCGCGTGGCAAGACCGTCCTGGCGGGCAGAAACGACCGCTTGCTGTTCGCAGTCAGGCTTCGCCCAGGCAAATTTGCAACCGACGCCGCTCTTTCTCCCACAGCCTGGACATAGCTGTTCGCGGGCGTCCAACATATAGGCCGTCGAGGTCGGAAGTAAGCGCGAGCCGAGCATGTGCACGGACCCATCAATCATGGCCTCAGTACATTCATGCGTGCGAGCGCGGATATTGGCACAGCCCTTGCGATAAACCGAGCGAGCAGTTGCTGTGCTCATCCAGATCTCACGATCTTTCGTACTCGCATAGCCCGGAGAAACATCATGAAGAGCATTCTCGTCATCGCGGACATTCCGAACAATCCCCTCGCGGAAAATGAGGAAGCGACGCTCACGCGCGCACAAATGCAGCGGATCGTCGGCGCACGCAACGTCATCGTCACGGTCGATGGCGGCCCCGCCACTGGGACCGTCAACGATTTCGACATCAACAACGCTATCTGGGAAGGACGGATTGCGGGTCCGATGCTCAACTGAAACGCGTTCTGGGTTCACCGCTGATGTCCCTACGCGCACGGGCGCGAAGGGACATCGGCATTCATGCTGCCTGCCTCAAAGAGCGCCCGAGAATGCGACGTTGTGGAGGAATCTGGAACAGGAAGGCGTCTCGGTTGACCAGCTTCATTCAATGGCCATTTCAAATTTACAGGCTCTTGCAGAAGAAAAGTTGGCTGTTCGCGAGTACGCTTCCATATATGTTGCACGCAGCCACGACCGCAGACAGCCTTTGGGCAGCGGAACAGATCCTTCGTGCCGGAATCGCAGCGGCGCTGCTTTTCTGGCTGCAGAAGGTACGCCCGAAGGCGCTACGTCGCCTGCACCTCGCCGCGATGTTTAGTCCCGCGCACGTCTACAAGTTCTGAGACCCGTGACGAATCCTGTCTCCGCTCTCGCTGCGATGCCTGCGCCCCGCGCGGCACCGCATATGAAGCGTCTTCTCGAACGCGAACTCTGGGAGGAGGTGACGGCCTATGTCGACGGCCTGCCGCGGGAGTCGCAGTGCCATAGCCACCGCGGGCGCGGGAACATGCTGCCACAAGCACAGGCCCGGTTCGCACTGCGTGTAGGCACCGCGATGCCGATCCGCTCCGTCCGGGCGTCGACAATGGCATTGTCGACGCCCGGCTGATCGCCATGATCTTCTCCGATTCGCTTCGTTGTTCCCCGGAGAGTCCCGCTTCGCCGCGTTCAGGCTTTCAGCGCTCCGAAGATCTCGCTCAACATCGACTTCGCATCGCCGAACAGCATGCGATTGTTGTCCTTGTAGAAGAGCGGATTGTCCACGCCGGCATAGCCTGAGGCCATGCTGCGCTTCATCACGATCGACGTCTTTGCCTTCCAGACCTCCAGCACCGGCATGCCGGCGATCGGGCTCGCCGGGTCCTCCTGCGCCGCCGGGTTCACGATGTCGTTCGCGCCGATAACCATCGAAACGTCCGCCTCCGGGAAATCCGTGTTGATCTCGTCCATCTCGAGCACGATGTCATACGGCACCTTTGCTTCGGCCAGCAGCACGTTCATGTGGCCCGGCATGCGCCCCGCTACCGGATGAATCGCGAAGCGCACGTCGACGCCCTTCTCGCGCAGCAGCTTAGTGAGTTCGAAGACCGTGTGCTGGGCCTGCGCCACGGCCATGCCGTAGCCAGGCACGATGATCACGCTCTTCGCGTCGCGCAGCAGCTCGGCAGTTTCGGCGGCGCTCACCGCCACCACTTCGCCCGCGGGTTGCGCACTTGCGCCGCCCGCAGTTGCGGGCACGCCCGCGCCACTGCCAAAGCCACCCGCAATCACGCTGATGAAGTTGCGGTTCATCGCGCGGCACATGATGTACGAAAGAATCGCGCCCGACGAGCCCACCAGCGCGCCAATTACGATCAGTAGGTCGTTACCGAGCATGAAGCCGGTGGCCGCCGCCGCCCAGCCCGAGTAGCTGTTGAGCATCGACACCACCACGGGCATGTCGGCGCCGCCGATCGCCATCACCATGTGCACACCGAACAGCAGCGAAATCACCGTCATCACAACGAGCGGCAGCATGCCGTCCTGAATCGTCTCTGCATGCAGGAACGCGCGACCGTAGTAGATCACGATCAGCAGCGCGGCCAGATTCAGCCAGTGTCGTGCCGGCAGCAGCAGCGGTTTGCCGCCGATCTTGCCCGACAGCTTGCCGAACGCAATGACCGAGCCCGCGAAGGTCACTGCACCGATCAGGATGCCTACATAAATCTCGACTTCGTGAATAGCCTTCTCGGCGCCAGCGAATTGCACCGACGTATCGATGTAGCTGGCGAAGCCAACGAGGCACGCCGCCAGGCCAACCAGGCTGTGCATCAGCGCGACCAGTTCGGGCATCTGCGTCATCTGCACCTTCTTCGCAGCAAACAGGCCGACCGCGCCGCCGACGACCAGCGCAGCGACAACGTACGGAATGCCTTCGGCCGACACGCGCGGACCGAGTACGGTTGCCAGCACCGCGATGAGCATACCGATCATGCCGAGCAGGTTGCCGCGGCGCGCGGTCTCGGGATTGGCCAGCCCGCCGAGGCTCAGGATGAAGAGAATCGCCGCGCCGATATAGGAGACGGTAGTCAGGTTGGAAGTCATTGTTGTCGTCCCCTTATTTGCGGAACATCGCCAGCATGCGGCGCGTCACTGCGAAGCCACCGAACATGTTGACGGCCGTGAGTGCCAGCGCGCCCACCGCCAGGCCCAGGATCAGACCCGATGGCCGGTCACCCGCCGCGGAACCGCCCAGCGGCGGCGCGACCTGCACCAGCGCGCCGATGGCGATGATCGACGAGATCGCGTTGGTCACGCTCATCAGCGGCGTGTGCAGCGACGGCGTGACGTTCCAGATCACCATGTAGCCGACGAAACAGGCCAGGACGAATACCGTGAAGTGCGAGAGGAACGTGGCCGGGGCAAACAGTCCCACCATCAGGAAGGCGAGCGCGCCGATGCCGAACGCGATGGCCAGCGACTTCGCCGACATCGGTTCGCTACTGCCGTGGCCTTTCTTCGGCGCGGCTGCCGCCGCAGCAGCGGCGGGTTGGAGTTTGGGCGCGACGGCCGGCTGCTTGATCGGCGGCGGCGGCCAGGTGATGTTGCCTTCCTTGATGACCGTGAGGCCGCGGATGGCGTCGTCATCGAAGTCGACGTTGATCGTGCCGTCCTTCGTCTTGCACAGTTCCTCGACCACGCGCAGCAGGTTGTTGCCATACAACGTGGACGATTGCCTGGCCAGACGCGAAGCAAGATCCGTGTAGCCGACGATGGTCACCCCGTGGCGCACCACCGCCTCGCCCGGCACGGTGAGCTCGCAGTTTCCGCCTTGCTCCGCGGCCATGTCCACGATCACGCTGCCCGGCTTCATCGACTGCACCATTTCGGCGGTGATGAGCTTCGGAGCCGGCTTGCCGGGAATCAGTGCGGTGGTGATGATGATGTCCGCGTCTTTCGCCTGCTGCGCGTACATCGCGCGCTGCGCCTGCTGGAAGCCCTCGCTCATGACCTTGGCGTAGCCGCCGCCGCCCGAGCCTTCCTCGTCGTACTCGACCTTGACGAATTCGCCCCCCAGGGACTTGACCTGGTCGGCCACCTCGGCGCGCGTGTCGTTGGCGCGCACGATCGCGCCGAGACTGGCCGCGGTGCCGATGGCAGCCAGTCCCGCTACGCCCGCGCCAGCAATGAAGACCTTTGCGGGCGGCACCTTGCCGGCGGCCGTGACCTGACCGTTCAGGAAGCGGCCGAACGCATGGGCTGCCTCGATCACCGCGCGGTAGCCGCTGATGCCGGCCATCGAGGTGAGCGCGTCCATCTTCTGCGCGCGTGACAGCGTGCGCGGCAGCGAATCGATCGCCAGCACGGTAGCGTGCCTCGCGGCCAGTTGCTGCATCAGTTCGGAGTTCTGGGCCGGCCACACAAAGCCGATCAGCATGCCGCCCTCGCGCATCAGCGCCACTTCCTCGCTGCCCGGGGGGCGCACCTTGAAAACGATGTCACTGCGGGCCCAGAGTTCGGCCGCCGTTGCGACGACCTCGGCACCCGCTGCACGGTAATCACCGTCGCCAAAGTTCGCACCTGCGCCGGCACCGCTTTGTACGGCAACCGCGAACCCAAGTTTGATCAGTTTCTCGACCACCTCGGGCACGGTCGCTACGCGCCGCTCTCCGGTGGCTGTCTCCAGAGGAATGCCAATCAGTAATGTCATATTGTCAGTCGATGGTAGTGGCCGTCGCAAGGAAATCAGGCCTGTGCTTCAGCTTTTTTCGCAGTAACGAAAACGGCACGAACAATGTCGATTTGCAAAGTACTACTTATATTTTGAGGTCTCCGATCGCGCCGGAAATGCAAGCCTTTCAGCACACGGGCTACCACCTGATTCAACGTCTTCACTGCGCTTTCAGTCGCTTATCTTCAGCACCGTCGAAGACTCTACTGTTTTGCATCCGATTCCACAGATACAACTGCCCGGCGGGTCTGTCTGGCAACTGACGCAGCATCGAGATTGCTTTCAGCAGTCTCCACGGCTTGTCTGGCGGCTTTCACAGCAGTTTCATACGCCGAATTGGCTGTCTCGCTTGCGGTCGTGATGAACGTCTTCCAGGCCGCCACTACGGACTCACTTCCCGCCGGCGCATTTTTCGTGAGCCCGTCGATGAAAGACTGCGCATCGCTCTGGAACTGCTTGCCCTGTGCTTCTGCGAGCGCGGCAAATTCGGCCTGGGTGCTGGAGAGGATTTCGTACACGTGGAGCCAATATGACTGCACTTTCTCAACAGCAGGTTGAACCAGGATCGACTGTTGTGAAAACGTTTCCTGCGGCTCTTTGGCAGAGAGCGCCTTGACGGCGAATTCCTGATTTTCAGCGAGGGTCGATTTGACCGCCTGCACATTTAGTTCGGCCAGCCTTTCAATGCCTTCAAATGCCTTGTTCAGGAAAACAAACAATGATTCGACTCCGCCTTTCTGCGCGGCGACAAGTTGCTCCGTCGTCTCAGTGCTCATCAATGGCTCCATGCAAGGTGGAAGTGCCCGAATGTCCACAAGAGCCGCTCACGGACAAAAAGACACAGAACACGGTGGGTGGTGCGATGCAGCAATAACCATTCTAAGGTGGAGTGGACGTATGTCAATCGTTTGTTCGTTGAAGCCGCCTCATGTCTCGTAAGCGTATCGGGAAATGCCTTGCCGGCCTTGGCGCGCAGGCACTTACCAGGTATAAACCCGAGCAAGAAATTCGCCCCTGCCACAAAGACGAAAATTCGTATAACAACCATTTGCAATGCAGCAAAAGAGCGAGTTGGGATCTATCTTTCTGCACGCTTCGGAGGAAGCCGCATGGCGGTTCGTGCCATGACGCACGGGCGATGTGCGCGCCCGCGTTGCCGGCTCGCGTTCGGGTGATCGCGGTCGATTTTTTCAATTAATCAGGACGACGAGTAATGAAAGTGAGCGCGATTTGTACGGTTGTACTTGAGATTCGTCGTTCAACGTCTCCTCCGTGAATCCCCATGCCGAAGCCGGAAGACACGCTCGCATTCGACACTGCGGTCGCTGAACTGAACAAGGCAACTCAAGATTTGCAGCACCTGGAGAACGATCCAGCAACATCCCTCACTTGGCTTGCAAGGGCGCAGGACCGTTACTACCTGTCCCGAGTGGAGCGGCCGCGCCGTCATTGCCAATTGCGCACGTCAGCGCTCCCGCATCAACGCCTTCTGGCTCTCGCTGTAATAGATCCGGCTTCTGTACGTCACCTGCAACACTCCCGCTGAAGACGCAGCGTCGATTGTGTTGCACCGACGGGGCGAATCCGCAATCGTCTGCGGAAGTTCAAAGTCACGACGCCTCCGATACCCGGATGGTCGACCTGCTACTTCCGGGTTCGGCCAGTTCCGGCCGCTCGTGGGGGCCATTCGCAGACGCTCAAAAGTCCGATGCGTGTGGGAAAGCTGCCATCCGGACCACCTGCCACCCGTGTTCACGGGGAAACGCGACTGGATCACCTCTGGACTGAGAAAAAGCCGCTTCTGGTAGGTTAGTACCCGCATTCGCTGGTAAGGGAGATTGTTTGCAATCCTTTGGAAAACAGATAACCACCTCGCGAGGTAGACATGGCTGGTCAGAAGGACGTGAACGAAGTCGATTCGACGCGAAGGTTGCTCACTGTGCTTGGCGGGATGCTGCCCGTGGCCGCCGCATCGCTGGCCAGCGTGCCAGCAGTGGCACTCGCAGCGGACGCAAAGGCCAGCAAGGCGAACACCACGAACGCTGGTGCGCCGATAGCCGCGTCAGAACCCCTGCCTCCGCCGGGCATACTGATGCACCCGGAATATGCGCAAGTCATCGCCAAGATGGCCTACGTCTGGGGCTGGCCGATGGTCAACATGCTCAACCGGAACGCGCGTATCACACAGGCGCCACATCCCGGACTGCTCAACGGCGTGCTGCCCGCAGCGCCGCGCGGCCAGGTAGCCATGCTGCATGACTATATCGACCCGGCCGAAACGTTTGTCACCTGTCCGAACCAGGACGTGGTCTACGGGCTCGGCTTCTTCTCGCTCGACGAGGAACCCGTGGTCGCACAGGTCCCTGATTTCGGCGACCGCTTCTGGGTCTATGCGCTGTACGATGCCCGCACGAATCAGTTCGGTCATCTCGGCAAGCCCTACAAGTCGCGCCGGGGCTTCTACCTACTCGTGGGGCCGAACTGGAAGGGCAGCAAGCCTGCGGGCATCACGGACGTCATTCGCTGCCCGACCGCACTTGCCAACGCGATCCCACGTGTGTTTCAGAACGATACGCCGGAGGACAAGAAGGCCATCCAGCCGGTGATCAATCAGGTGGTGTTCTATCCGTTGAAGCAGTTCGACGGTCGCATGAAGACGATCGACTGGATGCATGCGCCGGTCATCACGCCGCCCGCGCAGGCAAATGGCGACGACAGCAGCGGCGGTGAGACGAAGTGGGTCATTCCCGAAAAGTTCTTCGACCAGTTCAACCAGGTGCTCGACACCGTACCCCCGCTCGCGGGCGAAGAGGCGCTTTACGCGCAGTTCCGCTCGCTGATGGAAGTAGCGAACCGCGACCCCGACATCAAGAAGGTGCTCGTCTCGACGGCCGTCGACACCGAGCGTGAAGTGGTCGGGCCGTTTTTCGAATGGCGGCGCAACGGTGTTCCCGCCGGCAACAACTGGAACCGCTCAACGAACAATGCGCAGACCGGGTTCGACTACTACGATCGTACGGGCACGGCCAAGTCGAACATGTTCGACAATAGGCCCACTGAAACGCAGTATTTCTATACGGATCTCGACGCCTCGGGCGTGCAGCTAAACGGCGCAAACACGTACGAGATCGTCTTCGCGAAGGGCGAAGAACCGCCCGTCAACGGCTTCTGGTCGCTCACGCTCTATAACGAGAAGCATCTTTTTAACGCGAACGACCTCAAGCGCTATTCGCTCGGCACCAAGAACAAGAACCTGAAGCGCAATGCCGATGGCTCACTCACGCTCTATGCGGGCGCCAAGTCGCCGGGCGCGGAAAAGGAATCGAACTGGCTGCCTGCACCTGCCGGCACGTTCTCGCTCTATATCCGGTCCTATTGGGGCAAGGAGCCGATACTCAACGGCACGTGGAAGCCGCCTCAAATTCGAAAAGCAGCTTGACATGCGTCGAAGGCCGCCGTTGACGCGAAATCGATGTCAACGGCGGCTTCGACACTGCGGATGGCGGCTCAACTTCGGACAAGGGACATTGAGTAAAATCCGCCACGAAAGGCCGCTCCGGGTCGGTAAGCGCCCAACGTCTCGCAGATACCAAAGACACTCGATTTTCGCGATGCAACGTGAATGGCGAACGTCAACCGCCGAATCCAAATACGCTTCCTTGTTTGCGGCTTGGAAGTCAACAAGCGCTTTGCAGTTAGACCGGACAGCCGATCAGCAGTAACCCGAGGACAGCAAGCGCTGCGCTCAAAAGGATCGAAGCCAGGATAGCGACTGGAAGAGGAATCATGTTGATTAAGCGAACGCATACATGACTCAATCTTATGCGCGTTGGTTCTCCACTACTGTCAACAATTGTCAGAGGCGTCCTGTTCGCAAAAGAAACGACGGTTGCGCACACAACAGCCGTGACCGTCAGGCCGTCTTTGATGCTCACGAACCGGCTGATACACTAGGCACACGCCCAATGCGGCACATAACACAATGAGACTACATCGGGGAAAACAATGAAGAGCGCCATTCGCGCCACTGCAATCGCTGCGGCTATCGCGCTTACCGGCTGCGCAACCGAACCAACGCCGCGAACTTCCTCAACCAGTGCCCCCAGCGAACGCGTAACGGCTTACCAGACCGCAGCGCCGGGGATCGACACCGGCACGCTTATTGTCACGCGGGATAGCGGCTTCATTGGCGGCGGATGCTTCTATGCCGTGTCGATCAACGGCAAGCTGGCCGCGCGCCTGGATACTGGCGAATCATCGCGCTTCATCGTTCCTGCTGGCGAAGTCCTGCTGCGCGCTGGACGGGACCCCCAAGGCAAGGGACTCTGCTCAATCGGAAAATCCGAATGGACCCAGCGCGAAACCACGCTCAAGCCTGGCGAGACAAAGCTGTTCAGGCTCTCACTTGATATGAACGGCAAGGCGGACATTCAGCGCGCCGACGATGAATGAAAAACTGCTCAGGATTCTAATCCTGAGCGGGGTTTTTTCTTGGTGCGCGGAAGTCACTAAACGCCGTGGCCGTTCCGTTTTTCGAGGCAAACTCAACGTGTACCGCCTCCAGACTACCCGGATTCCTCAGCTTGCCATTCCACGAAAATGCGCGCCGTACGCCACATTGTGCGGTTTTCGATGGCATTCGAGTTCGCTAGTTGCCTTACTTTGTGCGATGCAGCACTCGCGTACGAAGCCGTAGAAGCGGCACTTCCGACCTCGGATCATTTGTACGCCTCACTCCAAGAGGCATATGAAGAATGCGATAACGTCTATGGCATCGGTCGAGACAATTGGCTGCAACGGTGATTGCGTACGGACCGCAGCACTCGGGCGTGGGGCGCAGTGCGGCCTGAGCGGACATGACGGCTTCAACAGACGCTGTTGAAGTCAAGATGCTCAACTTGGTTGCTCTATTTTTTTAACAGAGCCGTGTAGTAGTCAGCAATATTATCTTCTGAACCTTTCGTGATCCGGTTGAACGCTCGTGCCCATGGCCAGAAGCTCGTGCCCGCGGTGGTTCGCAGGCCCGGAAATCGGTTTTCTCCGAGAGTGACCATACCCCATTCGCCCCCGTGGTTGCGACGATATACCTCGCCCACGTAACTCCCATATGCTTTTGCAAACGACATAACTTTCTCGTCCGTTGGCTTGGGGTTCGCTCCGATATACGACGAATTCATACGCGCCAGTGCCTTCTCAACATCGGCAATGCTCGCGTCCGACCAGTCAAGCTTGATTCCGAACTGCTTCCCGGAGAAATCAACTGCGTCCATTGCGTAAGCTTCCGCAATCTTTTGAATTTGGGGATCAGGAGCAAATGACTGACTAGTTGGGGTGCCTGCCAAAGCGGTTTCCCCGAGCGGGCCAATTATTAAGGCAAGCAACGCTGCCACAAGGCGCTTCGCGATTATTTTCAATGGGCTTTCCTTTACGAAATTTCCGAATCGCTTCGGAGAGCCTGATCGCTGACTCTCGCGCCCGTGAGCTTTGCGTGTTGACCTGCCGAACCAACTATGTGAACGGCCGTTTTGGGGAAATCTGAAGGTCTCTTGTGGGTCGGTTTCGGGCGACCGCGTCGGGCAGTGACCGGCCAATGCGCGCCGTTCGACGCTCTGCCAGTCTGGTTCCGCCAGCATCCCTGAGCGGTCACTCACGGATCGGCGCCGACATCGAAGGTGTGTCGGCCAAATCAAAGCTGATGCCCTCCGCGATTTCCGCGGCGGATCACCGCGAGCGAATCTGACACATTCACTCACTCGGCACCGGGAAAACGTCGCTGACGCGACAGGCGTCGCTTATCGTGGCTATGCGACCGACCATCTGCGGATAGCGAAGGGAACGAGCGGGCGAGTGCAGCACGGCGAGTTCGCCGGCTCGCCGTCCCGACTCTGCTACAAGCATTCCTGCGCTTGCTCAAGTATCGGGCACG
>NZ_CAJMYZ010000049.1:0-21605 GCF_905220155.1 Paraburkholderia sp. J7
GCACGTCCTCGTGCTGTGCGTGGTGATAGGCAGTTAGATATCGCTAAGTCAACGTCTCCGTGTTTAATTAGTCGGCTATGGGGGCAATCTGACGATTTGAATTGTTAGCGTCCGACTCAGCCATGACCCACTAACCCTGATAGCTTGGAACCTGTTATATTTACCAATGCAACCGGCCAACGCTTGCCTGACTCCTAGCTCAGGAGGCTCCCAAGTTCTCCAAGCTTCTCTGGGGAGTAAGGCGGATACAGCGACTTGAGTAGTTGCTCCGACGGCGAGAGCAGCATCGACTTTCTATTTGAGAACGTTGTAAAGCTGTGTTTTCCGAAGTATTTACCGATGCCAGATGGGCCCACTCCGCCGAACGGAAGTCCTCCCAGCCAGCAATGTATATTTGTGTTGTTCACACATCCGCCGCCGAATGACACGCCGTCAAGAAACGTCTGCACGTTCTCGGCGTTGTTGCTGAACATGTAGCCGGCCAGCGCTTTCGGTTTTGCGGAGATGAACTGGATCACCTCCTGAAGGTCGTCGTATGGCAGAACAGGTAGCACGGGCCCGAAAATCTCGCCACACATTGCCGGCTCATCACGTCTTGCCGGATAGATAATGGTTGGCTCGATATAGCAGTCTGCTACATCAAAGCGACCACCGTATGCCACGGAAGCCCCCGCTGTCATCTGCGCAATTCGTCGAACGTCGTCCGGGCTTTTCATTCGGCTGTAGTCTGGACTGGAGCGGGCGTCACTCCCGTACATTTCTAGGAGCGCGGTCTTGCAGGCTTGTACGAACTTGCCCGCGACGGACGAATGGACAAACACGTATCCCGGCGAGACGCACCACTGCCCAGAAATCGCGGTTGCGCCCCATGCTAGTTGCGTTGCCGCATGTTCGATACTCGCAGTCTCGTCCACGACAGCGCAGTTTTGTCCACCGAGTTCAAGGAGTACCGGTGTGAGATGTTCGGCCGCAGCACGCATCACAATCTTTCCTACCTTCTCGCTACCAGTGAAAGCGATGAAGTCAAACGGAAGAGCAAGTAGGTCAATAACAGCCTCCTTTGCGCCGGCCACGAGCGCAAACACTTCAGCCTCGAAGTATTTCGGCACGAGTTGAAGCAGGAGTTCGCTCGTGTAGCTGGTCGCTTCCGAAGGTTTCGCAATGACCGTGTTGCCAGCCGAAAGTGCAGCAATCACCGGCTCAAAAAGAAGGATCAGAGGTGCGTTAAACGGACCAATCACAAGGGTGACGCCGTATGGCTCATAGAATATTTTCCCCTGGTGCCCCGACGCCGCGAGCCCTCCGGGGATCTCAGCCGTTTCCGGCTCCATCCATTGCTGCAAGTTCTGCAATACATTTGCGATAGTCGCAAGAGGACCGTGGACTTCCATATACTGTTCGAAGGCAGCTTTCTTGAAGTCCATCCCCAGTGCTTCATAGAATGCACCCTCATTCTCGCGGAGCAAAGCTTCGAGGCTGGACAGCTGGGCCTTACGCCACTCAAAGGAACGGGTACGTCCCGTAGCGAAGTAAGCCTTCTGCCTTTCAAAAATTTCTTCAAAAGAAAGCACTTTGCAGTCCTGATTTCGGTTGTTGACCTGAAGGGTTCTTCAGGTTCTTCAGGTCGTTCTGACATAGGCTTTTTTTAGACCGGGAACCAGCCGCCGTGAAAGCCATATGGGATGCGACTCGGAAGCTCGACCTTGGCAAGGGGCCATGTGAAACATCAAGAGCGTCAAAGACGGCGAACTCGCTGATTTCCTTCTCGCGGTTGCACATCACAGTGACAATCCAGCCTCCTTCTGCGGCCTTCTCTGTGCACGGAACGAATACGGGTTCGTGGAAGTACGCCAGCGGTGATGGCGCGTACCCAGCGGCGGAAATTGCAGGTTCTGGCCATTCCTGTACAGCGTCCCGGGCAGTCCTGCTGACAGGGTGCCGTAGGTAACAAGAAGGTCCACAACCGTCAGCTCTTCCGTTACTGGCGCGTAGTTCTCCTGGAGCGTGACATGGTGGGAGTAACGGCTCTTCAATTTCGTATCCATCTTCGTGTGGGGCAAAGCTGCTGCTGATAAAGCATTTGGGAATGCAGGTCAAGCACCGGGACGGCCTCGTAGGGAGTGACGACCGTCCCGTATCTCAAGGATTAGGCTGCATTCCGGAAGAGGTTGTGCGGGTCGATTACAAACTTCTTGGGCGCACCCGAGTCGAACTGCGAGTAGCCATTGGGGGCGTCGTCCAGCGAGATGACCTCAACGCCGACCGCCTGCGCAATTTTGATGCGGTCCCAGAGAATTGCCTGCATGAGGGCGCGGTTGTACTTCATGACCGGGGTCTGCCCGGTGAAGAAGCTATGTGACTTTGCCCATCCCAAACCGAAGCGGATACTCAAGGAACCTTTCTGTGCGGCAGTGTCTATCGCCCCTGGGTCTTCGGTCACGTAAAGACCTGGGATGCCAATTTTCCCTGCGACCGCCGTTATCTCCATGAGGGAGTTAAGCACCGTTGCTGGCGCTTCATGCTTCGCGCCGTCATGCCCGTGTCCACGTGCTTCGAAGCCAACGGCATCAATCGCGCAGTCGACCTCTGGCATCCCCAGGATCTCGGCAACTTGGTCGGCGAGACTGGCGTGATCTGAAAGGTTGACCGTCTGGAAACCCTGCTTCCGGGCATGGTCCAGTCGTGCCGAATTGATGTCGCCGACAATGACGACGGCTGCGCCCAGCAGAATTGCGGAACTGGCGGCCGCAAGACCGACGGGACCGGCGCCCGCCACGTACACCGTGCTGCCGGGGCCGACTCCAGCCGTAACCGCGCCGTGATAGCCCGTTGGCAAGATGTCAGACAGACAGGTCAGGTCGCGAATCTTCTCCATCGCTTGTTCCTTGTCGGGGAAGCGCAGGAGGTTGAAGTCGGCATATGGCACCATAACGTATTCCGCTTGGCCGCCAACCCAGTCGCCCATGTCGACGTAGCCGTATGCGCCGCCCGCTCGCGCCGGATTTACTGTGAGACATACGCCGGTATGCTGCTCCTTGCAGGTCCGGCAGCGGCCGCACGCGACATTGAAGGGAACCGAAACCAGGTCTCCCTTTTGGAGCGTTTCAACGTCACGCCCCAGCTCGATGACTTCCCCAGTGATTTCGTGCCCGAGAATGAGGCCGGCGGGCGCGGTCGTACGGCCTCGGACCATATGCTGGTCAGAGCCACAAATGTTCGTTGAAACCACTCTCAGAATGACCCCATGGTCAATCTTGCGGCCTCTTGGGTCCGCGAGCGTCGGAAAAGGAATTGACTGAACTTCCACTTTCCCTGGGCTTACATATGCAACACCACGATTCGACGACATAAGTTTGTCTCCAATCTGTTGATTTGACCTTTACGCAGCCTCTGGTTGACGGAGCAGCCGCTCAACTACACGACGTACCCGGTTGGGTCCGACATCGACGTGAATATCAATCTGCTGACGAACGGGGAACTCCTTCTGATTACGGTACTGCGCCTCGATCACAACCTTGTCCTCGTCGAACGTCGCAGCGCTTTGCTCGATGACGGTCTGTTTGACCCGTTCAACGTCTGTTTGAGGGTTGCTGGCAACCGTCCAGAAATAGTGGGTTGTTTCGTCGGTTTCGGGTGTGATTCCATGGAAGCCGCGCATGTGAAAGCCTCCACGCTCAGGGTCGTCAATGTCTCCAGAGTCGGCGTCAAGCGCACCTGTCCAGATGCGGATATGCGAGACGCGGAATTCAATCTCTTGCCAGCGATCGACCAGCCCTGTGAACGACCATGCAGCGGTGTAGGTCGGGGGCGGATCGGAGGCTGGCATCTGGCGAACAAGCTTGACTGTGTCTCCGTCAGTGCTCACCGTAGCTTTCGCGTTCATGTGTACGGGAGCGTTTCCGCCGATGGTCTTCAGATGGACATAGCCCAGATGGCTCAGGTCCATCAGATTGTCGTGAATTAGTTGATAGGGTGCTTCGTAGTGGTAGTTTCCGCCACCAAAGTGATAACGGGAGTCAGAATGAACCGGATATGAAGGGGGCTCGGAGGATGGCGTGCCAGCAGCATTGCCCCCAACCCAAACCCAGACAATCTGGTCACGTTCGACGACAGGGTAAGACAGCACGCGAGCTTTCGAGGGGATGCGCTCCTGCCCGGGAATCTCGATGCATGTACCTTGGCGGTCGAACAGCAATCCGTGATATCCGCAGCGAACTCCCTTCGCCTCGACAGAACCACACGAAAGAGGCAGTTCCTTGTGGCAGCAGCGGTCTTCGAGCGCCCCTACCTCACCGGTCGGCAGGCGAAAGAACACCATCGGGCGGTTGAGTATTTTCCGAGCAACAGGCCTGGCATCGAGTTCCCATGAGAAGGCCGCCACCCACCACTGATTCATTGGAAAGGCGGTTCGGTGCAAGGTGATAGGCTTCTCTAACGCAAGGTTTTCCAATTCTTTTCTCCTAAGGCCTTAAACCTTTCTCACGCATTGCGTCGAGCAGGATTTTGCCAAGTGCTTCGATTCGCCTAGAGGTCCAGCACTAGGACTGGAGTCTTTGAACGCGAACAGCAGGGCATAAACTGGTCACCGGCGGCTTTTTCTTCGTCGGTCAAATAGGAATCGCGATGGTCCGGTGTTCCGTCAAGAACTCGGGTTAAGCAAGTGCCGCAGACTCCCTGCTCGCACGAAGTGAGCAACTCGACTCCTGTCTCAGCCAAAGCCTGCACGACCGTCCAACCAGGCGCCACATCGACGGTGACGCCGTTGCTGGCCAGTTTCACCTGGAACGTCTTATCACCCGCGGATTGCTCTACGACTCCTCCAAAGAACTCATAGTGGAGTCGGCCCTCGACCCAATTCTGTCTGCGAGCCTCGGCCAATACTGCGTCCATAAAGCCACGAGGCCCGCAAACATATAGGTGACTATCGGCGGGCGCCTGCTCAAGTGTCTTTGCAATGTCAAATACCTGATCGGGGTCGCCGTCATCAAAGTGAAACTTCACGCGATGGGCGAAATGGGAGGAGTCGATTCGCGACACAAAAGCGGTCCGGCCTCGTGAGCGGGCGCAATAATGCATTTCAAAGTTTTCGTCCGCCACCGACAAACGTTCCGCCATGCAGAGGATTGGCGTTATCCCGATTCCCCCGGCAAGCAAGAGATGATGCGCAGCATCATGCGCCAGCGGAAAGTGATTTTTCGGTTCACTAATTTTTACCTTGTCACCTTCCTGGACAAGGTCGTGTATCGCTTTAGAGCCACCACGTCCATCTGCCGCACGCAACACAGCGATGTGATACCGGTTCGATTCGTTCGGGTTGTTGCACAACGAATACTGCCGAACCAGCCCGTCAGGGAGATGCACGTCAATGTGCGCCCCTGCGCTGAACGAAGGGAGACTTGCTCCGTTGATTGCTGTCAGTTCAAATCCGCAAATGCCCTGCACTTCAGTCCATTTGCGCGAAACCTTAACGTCGAGAGTTGCTGTGTTCATGACCGCTCCGACACCCTTTCAATCGGGATCACCTTCTTTTGCGAATTTGCCTTGAGCTCTTCGGCGAGTAGGCGGTCGATGACTTTGCGAGAAAGCACTCCCCCGGCATCGATGTTCAGCTTCAGCAGCGCGCGCTCCGGCCAGGCATCGAGATTTCGCTGTTGCTGTTCAAGCATTTCGAGGTCTTCGGCAAAAATCTTGCCTTGGCCTTCCCTGATGGATGCAGTCAGGTCCTTGTCTTCCGGACGGAAGTTTCTTGCCATGCCCCAGAAGTACCAAATCGACGATTCGGTCTCCGGAGTGATGAAATCAACCACGATGGAGGATGCCTTGAATTCGGCCGGGGCTTCGTAGCCGCCGTGACCGGCATGGGCAACGCCCACCTCAATCATCACGTGGCTGGGAGGGGTGAAGCGGCAAATTTGCCAACGGTCGACTGGAACGTCGTCGTCCAACCCGTTTCCTCGTAGCGCGAGCCGCCAGAAAGGCGGGGCCATGATGTTCTGCATGAAACGGCTTGTGATAACTTCATCGCCAGAGCTTGTCGTTTTCGGGGCTGCTTCGTCGATTTCCTTTTGGCCAATGCTGCTAGCGTGGACGTAAGTTTCGTGCGTCAGGTCCATGAGGTTGTCAATCATCAACCTGTAGTCACAGCGGATGTGATACAGGCCGCCGCCGTGTGCCCATGCGGGATCGTCCGCCCACGGGAGATGGAGCAGCTTTGCGGGGTCCGCCTCGTCGCGGT
This sequence comes from Paraburkholderia sp. J7, assembly GCF_905220155.1. Classification (NCBI taxonomy): domain Bacteria; kingdom Pseudomonadati; phylum Pseudomonadota; class Betaproteobacteria; order Burkholderiales; family Burkholderiaceae; genus Paraburkholderia; species Paraburkholderia sp. J7. The sequence continues at coordinate 6,236 of NZ_CAJMYZ010000049.1, forward strand.
CACCGGGCCACACCCACACGAAGCCGTATTTCTCGATAACAGGGTAGCTGCGGATAGTTGGAAAACCGCTGACGCGCTGACCCGGCATGCCAGAAGTCTTGCCGGTGCACCCCATTTCAAGACCGTGGTACCCGCACACGAGCGTGCCGTCTCGTACGAAACCGAGTGACAGCGGGGCACCTCGGTGAGGGCAGAAGTCTTCAAGCGCGGTCGCGATGCCGTCCGCAGCTCGATAGAACACCATTGATTCACCGCAGATCTTCCGGCCGAGGGGCTTGGCCTCACCAATCTCGTCTGGCGTGCAGGCAACATACCAGGCATTCTTCAAAAACAATTTACGTCTCCATGGGGGGACTTGAATTCTGACGTTTGGAAGTAATATTCCGTACACTGAATGACATTCAGTGTACTCATTGATGGCCATACACACAAGTCGCGCGGTATACTGGTTTTCCCGCAATACGAGCGCTTTTACACGCGTGCGATGATTTCAACTGAGGAAAACATGAGCGTCGCTAACGAAGTAGCGTCCAGCCTGGACCTCTATGAGGAGCCGGGACATTTGATACGCCGTGCGCATCAAATCGCTGTTGCGATGTTCCATGAGAAATTAGGGCGCGAAGTAACGCCGGTTCAGTACGCGGTGTTACGCATGCTTTATGAATCGCCTGGCTTGGACCAGGTCACTCTCGCACAGAGGGTTGCACTCGATACGTCGACGACGGCAGAGATGGCTGCACGAATGGAGGCGAAAGGCTGGATTCTGCGCGAGGTTTTGCCCCGTCGACAGAGAAAACTCCTCCTCACGCCGGCAGGGGAAAAGTTGCTGAACAAGTTTCGGCCTGCGGTACAAGAGCTCCGCGCTGGATTGTTCGAGGGTATGGGGGAGGAAGATTCTGAAGATTTTATCCGGCTGCTGCGCAAATTCGTTCATTTGAACAACGAGCAGAGCCGAGCACCGTTGCGCGTTGATAGCGGCGCGTAAAGCCGGTCAAACGCGGCCAACGACAGGGTGTCTGGGCCGTCAAGAACTGCAACGTGCCGTCACGATGTCCACCGTAACTCCATCCGCGGATGATGAACCGGTGCAGGTGTTCGTCGCTCCAGCCCATGGCGAGTTGCATCACACGATGCAGTTGCGCACTCGTGACCTGCTCGGGAATCAGAAGTCGCCGCCAGACCGGCGGGCTCACCCCGCGCAGACTGATTCGCAACTGGAGGACGGAAGGCGCATCGGAAGAGGCGGAGTCCATTGACCCAATATTAACTTCCTTGCGGCCATACTCGCTGTCACCCGATTTCGCCCCCGCTTTGGCGCGGTCTCCTTACCGTTCACGGCTAAAGAAATTTAGATTTTCGGTATGTCGTTTCCCGCACTATTTCGGCGAGAACCGCGCCGCGTGCACGGCAGCGCGCTCCGCAGACTTTGCTTCGTAGATTTGCCGCGCCGCGGCCATCTCATCGCCGTGCTCTTTTGCCCATTCGTACAGCGTGTGCAGCGGCTCCATAAGGCTGCGGCCCAAGTCAGTCAGCTCGTAGTCCACGCGCGGTGGAATGCTCGGGTACATGGTTCGGCTCACCAACCCATCCTGCTCTAGTGCCTTGAGGGTAAGCGTCAGCATCCGCTGTGAAATGCGGCCCACCTGACGCTGGAGCTCGTTGTATCGCAGCGGACCTTCGCTCAGCGTACCTACGACCATGACCGTCCATTTGTCGCCAATTCGAGCCAAAACATCTACGACCGAGGCACAGACCGGGTGGTCGTGGCCGCGAACATCTGTGTTCGTATCGCTCATAAAAGTGCCTCCTTGTGCAATTCCTCGTCGAATCTAACATGACGGCACGAACATTTTGTCCGTTACTTACAGGATTAGCCCATGAAGCTTCTACATATTGATTCCAGCATCGCCGGTCAACAGTCCGTGAGCCGCCAATTGACCGCGGCCATCGTCCGCCGCCTGCGAGAGGCCAATCCCGACGCTGTCGTGATCTACCATGACCTGGCCGCCGAACCGGTGGAGCACCTAGCCGTTGCCCCCGCCGCGGGAAGCGTGACGCTTGAAGAGTTCTTGGCCGCAGATGTCGTGGTGATCGGCGCACCGATGTACAACCTGGGAGTACCCAGCCAGTTGAAAGCCTGGATGGACCGATTGGTCGTGGCTGGAAGAACCTTTTACTACACTGAGACCGGGGTGCAGGGCGGGCTGTGCGGTGGTAAGCGCATCATTGTTGCCTCCACCCGCGGCGGCTTCTACACAGCGCCTTCTCCGATTGCGGCCATGGATCACCAGGAAAGCCATCTGCAAAGCTACTTCGCTTTCTTGGGCATATCGGATGTGGAATTCATCCGTGCCGAGGGAACGGCAATGGGGGACGAACTGCGGCATCGTGCGCTAGAGGCGGCTCTGGCCGCCGCATCGGCACTGGAGGCAGAATGAATTCCAGAGCTCTGCTCGGCTCGCAGATCCTGCACGGCAGGATGAGCGGTGTTCGTTGCCATTACAGCCGGACCAGACCACCAGTGGCTCTGGGACGCTCAAATTAATAGGTGCCCACCGATTTGGGTGGGCGTCATCTAGCAACCACCTCGGTCCGACTGGTCGCCTCCTTTCACCCGTCTCAATGCGCGCCCCCCGCGTCTGTTGCGGCGGCCAGCACGCGCGCGATGTGATCGCGCTGCCCCGCATTGATGATGGGTCCGAGCGCGACGTCGTCGGTAGCTGGATCGCCTCGGTTCCTGTATTGCGAAGTCAACAAGGGGGCAACAGTTTAATCCCTAGTCGTGATGTTCCTAAAAGCGGTGTCGAACGCCGACAATTGCGATCTCTTGTGAACTCGTGCCGCCGGAGGTATAGCTGTCGGCGATGACCGCTTGAGCCGGGCCTTCACCGTTGGTGCCCGAAGCGTGGCCATACCCAGCTGAGAAGTACAGGTCGGTGCGTTTCGACAGGGCATAGTCAGCGGCGAATGTCACTTGATGATAGGTTGCCGACGAATCACCATGTGACTTCATAAAGTTGTATCCAACTTCGAGCGTGACCTCTGGCGTTGTCTGCCACGCAACGAAAGTGGATGCATTGTTAAATCGTTCGCTGTTGAGGAAAGTCGAATCGGCATCTGCAAGGTATTCCACGTAGCTGTAATATGCGCCGAACGTCAATGGACCGGCTGCATATGCTGCCCCCGCGCGAGCAATGTTATATCGACTGGCAGTAGCATACGCGCGGTTCACGGGACTGAAGAATCCTCCGTTAGCGCTCGATTCACCGCGAGCCGAATACCTTTCGTTTCCATTGTCAGCGTGAAAATACCCTCCCGCGAGAATAAGCGATCCGACTGAGTAGTTTAGCGCAGCACTATATGACTGGCCCGAGCCGAGCGCACCCGCCACATTACCGAAGCCGTATTGAAGTGCGGTCTGCAACCCTCCCCAGTTTGGGCTTAACCACTTGACTGCGTTAATGATTTTGAGTGTTCCGTCAGCGAGGTCAACGTCGCCCGGTGACGTGAAGTATTCGAGAAAGTAGTTCCCTTGTACTGGCATGAGGAGATCGAAAAGTCCGTCTAGCTGATGGCCAAACGTTACCGTCCCGTACGTATCGCTCTTGAGCCCGACATATGCTTGCCTATTGAACAGTCCGTCTGTCGCCAGTGCACCGTTATTCAGGTCGATCTGACTCTCGAGAGTAAAAAGAGTGGACAGTCCACCACCCAGATCCTCCGATCCCTTCAAGCCCCAAACGGATGGTTGCATTTGGCTGCTCTGAAGCGATAGTGAGTTATTTGATCCGCCGTTGTTGTGAACGTACTGGATAGAGTTGTCTAGTACGCCATACAGCGTCATGGTTGATTGTGCGCGAGCGCTGCAAACGGTACAAAGTGCCGCTACCCCGAAAAGCATACTGATTCGTTTCATTGGATAATCTCCATGTCCTTTTTTATGACAGTCTTTTTTAACGAAAATCTCGGCAATGATTTGACGCGCGAGCATATATCACACGCACCCTAGGAAGATGCATGCTAGAATCGGCAGACGAAATTGCGGATGCCTGAAGCTGTGTAGGTGCGTGCGCTTAAACCGTGCCGTCAGGCTTCAGACGCATGAGGACGCGGCTAACTGCTTCGACCGCCTGATCCGCCTCATCGCGGGAAAAAGTCAGCGGTGGTGAAAGGACAAGGTTTTGCGCACTGCTTATCCGGACAATCACGCCGGTTTCGTCGCGGATAATGTCCGGAATTCTCGAGGCGGCGTCTGGCAGAGGGCGGCGTGTCTCCTTGTCGACCACAAGCTCGAGTGCGATGCCAAGGCCCATTTGGCGAATCTCGCCTATGTTGGGGTGTTTGAGTAAAGTCGCCAGCTGCTCCGCGATGTAGCGTCCAGTATCGTTCGCCCGATCAACCAGCCCCTCATCATTGAGAATTCGAAGATTTTCCAAAGCGATTGCACACGCGACGGGATGGTCACTGTATGTGTAGCCGACCGGGTAGCCATGTCCCTGTCTAACGGTGTCCGCGACGTCCCGAGTCATCAACACCGCACCGAGCGGAATATATCCGCTCGAAATTCCCTTCGCAGTCACGAGGATATCTGGGGAGACGCCAAAACGCTCAGTAGCAAACCACCGTCCCGCACGCCCGAACGCTGTAACAACTTCGTCGAAAATCAGAAGGATTCCGTGCTTGCGCAGGACTTCCGCCATCCGTGGCCAATAGTCGTCAGGGGGAATAATCATCCCGCCAACGCCCATGATCGGCTCTGCAATCATTGCGGCAATATTTTCAGGCCCAATTTGGGTAATGGTCGATTCGAGTTCCGCCACACAGAATTCAGTGATGTTTTGACCATCGAAGTACCAATTGCGATACGGATGCGGTGGTGTCAGATGTGCAACGTGCGGCAGACCCGGGCCGGTACCCTCGTTCATCTCCGCGAAGCCCGTGGCCGTTCCGCCGCCATATGCGAGGCCGTGGTAGGCGTTCTTGCGTGACAAAATCCATGTACGACGGCGCTCGCCACGCATATAGTGGTAATACCTGGCGGTCTTGATGGCGGCGTCGTCGCCTTCGGAACCGCCACTCGTGAAGAAGCTCATTTCCAAGTCACCTGGTGCCATTTGAGCCAATCTCTCTACGAGCTCAATGGCTTTGTCGTTCGTGAAATCCCAGAAGCAGGTGAAATACTCCCACTGCTTCATCTGTCGCGCGGCGACTTCGGCGATTTCTTCCCGACCATGGCCAATCTGAGCAAGCCAGAGCCCACCAGTGGCATCGAGATACTGGCGTCCTTCTGCATCCCATAATTTGCATCCTTTCCCACGGGTGAATATGGTGCGATTGGTGGTTGTGAGCGGCAAGTGTGGGTGTACGACGTGACGACGGTCGAGCCCGATCAGTTCATCTACTGTTCTCATCGGTTCAGCTACCTCAGTTGGATTGGGATTGCCCCAGCATTTCGTTGTTCGTGTTGTTTGTGCCGCGCCGGAGAAACCCGTTGAGCACCCCAATCAGAGCGGCGATCAAGACGAGCCAGGGGAGTCTCGTCGAAATGCCTTCGGTGGATCCGCTCAGTGCACCGAAGTTGGTTACGGCGACGATCACGACCGCCAGGAGGCCCAAAGCACCCAGCACGGGAGCCACTACGCCTTGCCAGACGGGGCGCTCGTGAATCCGAGAAAAGAAGCCAATGACACCGACCGCGCCAAGAGTTTGGAGAACGAGGACCCCAAGTGTTCCAAGCGCGACCATCCACATAAAGATCACCTGCACAGGGTCAGCGTTGCGCAACATGAATCCAGCGAGGATTGCTGCGCAGCAAAACGTCAGAACAACGCTGGCGACGAACGGACTGCCGTGACGACGATGGATTTTGCTCAAACGCGCGGGAAGGAAGCGCCCGCGGGCGAGAGCGAACAGATAACGGCAGAGTGCGTTATGGAATGAGAGCAATACGGCAAAGACGCTAGTGAGGACGAGGATCTGCATCAACTGGGTTGACCACTCGCCGACAAACTGGGTATTGGCGCTGAACACAAACGTGATGGGATTGGCAGTCGCCTCATGCTGGACGTCCTGACCTGAATAGGCGAGTGAAAGGCACCACATCGTGAGCGTGTAGAACAGCCCGATCAAACCGATTGCAATGTAGGTTGCCCAAGGGATCGTCCGTTGAGGATTTCGCGCTTCTTCGCCGTAAATCGTGGTCGATTCGAAGCCGACAAAGCAGGAGAACGCGAACATGAGTGCCGTTCCCACGCCTGGCCCCCTCAGTGTCGACAACGCAAAAACCTGCAGGGTGGAAGTGTGGAAATCAGTCTTTATGAGGACGGCGACGTCGAAGATAAAGAGGATCAGAACCTCAAGCACCATCAGCACACCGAGCACTTTTGCCGAAAGATCGATATCCATGTAGCCGAGCACGCCGGTCAAAAGAACCGCAGCTATTGCGAGCAGCCGCCAGTCAATCGCGACCGCGGTGAACTCCTTGATCGTATCGGCGCCAAAGGCAGCGAATTGGGCGTAAATGCCAATGAGCATGCAAACGTAGGCGAGGAGCGCAACACCGGCAGCAGCATGGCCCGCGCGAATGCCAAGGCCGCGCTTGACAAGCTCGGCAAACCCACCCGCGCTTACGATGTACCTGCTCATTGCGGCAAAGCCGATAGCGAATAATAGAAGGACGCCAGCTGCCAGCAAGTACAAGGTGGGGGCGCCACTCCCTACCATCGAAAAAACAGCAGGCCCTGCTCCCAATGTCGCGCCGAGCGGTGCAGCTGCTGCGACGACGAAAAACACAATATCGGCAATTCCGAGCGATGCAGCCTTTAGCTGATTCGTCGGCTGGTCTTGTTCCATGATGCTCCTCCGGGCTGGTAGCGATTTATGCGTTTCGTGGTAGCTGATTATTGGCTCGCATATTCTGTCCAGCAATGCGAAATCGCTGATCAATCAATCGAAATTTCCGATCACAAGAAGGCTCGGGAAGTTGCATTTCCGGAGCCCGCTTGCTTAGCCCGATAATCCGCCCCCAATTATGCGTTACTCGTTTCTAGAAGGCTTTGGTACGATAGGCGTATGAAGTGAGGATCTATGCGATTGCACAATACGTCGTCCGCACAGTGGAGCCAGCCCAATCGTCAGTGGACACCGCTCGCTGCCGGAATCCTCGCAGTTGTACCGGCCCTGGTTGTAATATTGCGCGTTCGGGGTCCGTGGAGGGATGAGTTCGATGGACACACGACAGCTTTTGTTGGCGATTCGTCTCGCCGAAACCTTACATTTTGGCAAAGCGGCCGAGATCGAAAATATTGCCCAGTCGGGGCTCAGTGCGCAGATCGCAAAATTGGAGTCCGAGCTTGGCTTTAGCCTGTTCGAGCGAACTAATCGCCGGGTGATCGTTACTGAAGCGGGGAAAGGTTTTATCGAACGCGCTCGTCAGTTGCTCGGCGAGATGTCAAATACGATTGTCGAGTGTCGCGCTATAGCGGAGAAGAGTCGCGGTATTCTGAAGCTGGGCTTCTTCGGCGACGCTGCGGGCGAGCTCACACACCTCATCCTCAGTCTGTTCCGGCGTGTGAATCCGGGCATCCGGCTGGTGTGTACCGAACTGACTATGACCAATCAGGTGCAGGCTCTGATCAGCGGGCGCGTTGACGCCGCTCTTATGAGGCTGCCAGTCGATGATGAGCGCCTCGAAATTGACGTGATGTACGACGAGCCACGCGTCGTAGTCGTCCCTGCAAATCACCCACTTGCGCACGCGTCAAGGCTTCAGGCCGCCGATCTTTTCGACCAACCCTTTGCGGTCGCGGCCGCAGGGGCGCCCTCAGAGTGGGCGTCTTATTGGAGTCTGGCGTCGGAACGTCATGAACCGAGTCGAATCGGTGCTTTCGTTCAGTCAGTGCCCGAGAGCCTCGCTGCGGTAGCGTACGGCGGTGCCTTTGATACGTTTCCGTTAACTGCTACTCGAATTTTCTCTCACCCTGGCGTTCGTTATGTCCCGTTGGAAGACGCGCCGCGCAGCACGCTAGCACTGGTGACATTGAAGGGTAATCGAAACGCGGCGGCGAAATCGTTGCGCGAATGCGTTATACAGACTCTCGATGCCTCTCTCTCTCAAATTCCAGAGGCACGCCGCGATGTCGACGATTTGCCAACAAAAAGATAGTTGTGTTCATCGAGAATTGCACTGAAATCGGCGCACGCATCCGTGGTCGATTTCGCTCCCGACTTCGCTCTCTCTCCCGGAATCGGGGCAACGTACCGTACCCCGATCAAATTGTTCGCGCGTTTTTGAATCAGATATTTAACTTCCAAGACGCAGCGCTAAAATTCAATTAATCGTCGGAATAAATTTGGCGGATGATATCTTTAGTCGTTGAAATGTAACCGTCGATATCCTCATCCGTCATCGGCAGCGTCAGTCCAATCTGACCACGATGCACAGGGAAGTAGCCGCGAGTCGCCATTTCGAGCGCGTAGACGTTCATGCTGTTCTCATCAATCTTGTGCCAGTAATCACGATGGGTCGTGATTTGCTCGCCGGCTTGTTTGGTGAAAGCGTAGCCCAATACCGAGAAGGAACCGAAGACGACAAACGGGAACCCGGATTTCTCGGCCCAGGCATTGAGCTCTTCCTTGATCTTTGCGGCCAAGTCGTTGAGCCGCTGATAGGCTTTGATATCCATCGCCTTGAGGCACGCAGTCCCTGCGGCGCAAGCCAGCGGATGGCCATGATGGGTGCCAGAGATCATGACCTGATTGTCTTCCACCACACGGTAGATTTCGCGAGTTCCTCCAACAGCGCCGATCGGAAGACCACCGCCGATCATTTTACCGAGGACGGTGAGGTCAGGTTTTACTTGATACACGTTCTGGAGGCCGCCGTACGCGGCACGCAACGTGATCGTTTCATCAAAAATTAGCAGAATGCCCAGTTCTGTTGTGAGCGCGCGAAGCTTATGTACGAAGTCCTTTTGGAGTTCGACGATACCACCAGCGCACGACTGCAACTCCATGATGAGGCAGGCTATATTTTTCGCGTTATCGCGAAGAATCCTTTCGCAAGATTCAAAGTCATTCTGGGTGAGCACGACGACGTGCTCACTCTTGTAGGACGGGATTCCGTCCGAATCGGGCAGGGATTTGGGGTTAGACGAGGGGCCGGGGAAGTTGTCCGGATTGGGATGTGCGGAAATCGCGAGGTCGTCAGTAAAGCCGTGGTAACCTCCCTCGAATTTTGCGATTCCTTTTCGACCCGTATAACCCCGTGCAATTCGGATGGCGCCCAGACATGCTTCGCTCGCGGAGCAGAAAAACTTGACCTGTTCCACGGATTCGATGCGTTCACACAGGATTTTGGCAAGATCTAATTCGGCGTCCGTCGGATTGCCAAAAGAGAAACCGGTCTCGAGCATAGCTTGCATCGCCTTCACGATTTCGGGGTGATTATGCCCCAAGACATTGGTCGAGAAGTTGTTGTTCAAGTCGAGTAATTTATGGCCTTCTATCGTTTGAATATACTGTGCGTCACCTTTCTCGACGAAGATCGCATGTGGTCCATATCCAAATGTCCGTCGGCTGAATCCACCCGGGATATGGTCTTTACCTTGTTGGTTTTTTGTTTTAGAGAGATGAAATGAGTTAGAGAAGTTATCAATTGATTGTGCGTAGTTAAGCTTCATGATGTTGCGGCCTTAAATAATTGAAACGCTTGATGCGCTGGGTAGTTTGCGTAGAGAATTGGTTAACTATATTATTTCCGTAAACATTTGCGCGTCAACATCGAATCTATGATCAATCAATCGATATCTGAGATTGGAAAAAAAAGAAGTCTCGAAGGCCATCGAAGCATGGCGATTTGCGCCCGTTTCCGTGAGTCGCAAGAGGAATGTCTTTCGCGTGTACATCAACGCTGCGTGTCGTCCACTGAACGTCGGCGACAACCTTTGGGCGACAGTGCATGCCCATGGATACGGCGATCATGGCTTGATGTCCAGGTTGCGTTAGATGGTAGTCTGTATGGATTCGGCGGCCAGGATCACAAACACGCGAACCGAGTCTGGTCGGGTCTCGTTACGGGCCGCAACGGAGATCAGCGAGTCGAAGGCAGCCCAACACATCGGGACCGTACCATCGCCGAATAGGAACTCGCGTTCCTCGCTTTCGCGTTGGTCGAGTACGGCTGCGAGCAGGGCGACTTTGTCGGTAGCAACCCTGACCGGGACACGCCGGCCTTGTCGGCGGTATCAGAGATACCGTGACTCGTCACCCTTCTTGTGGGCCTTCTTGTCTGCCGGGATTGCAAACCGAGTCGGGAAGGGCATTTTCCTTGTTCTCGTACTGGTTGGTTATATGGTGTGTTAATACCTTTGCAGTTGAACGAAGCGCGGGGCAGGGACGCAGCTCGCGCGTCCCGAGTCCGCAGGCGACGAGACCGTCGCCCGGTGGAATGGTACCCGCACTATTTCGGCGAGAACCGCGCCGCGTGCACGGCAGCGCGCTCCGCAGACTTTGCTTCGTAGATTTGCCGCGCCGCGGCCATCTCATCGCCGTGCTCTTTTGCCCATTCGTACAGCGTGTGCAGCGGCTCCATAAGGCTGCGGCCCAAGTCAGTCAGCTCGTAGTCCACGCGCGGTGGAATGCTCGGGTACATGGTTCGGCTCACCAACCCATCCTGCTCTAGTGCCTTGAGGGTAAGCGTCAGCATCCGCTGTGAGGACGAACTGCGGTGTTCGTTGCCATTGCAGCCGGACGTGACCACCAGTGGCTCTGGGACTCTTACATTAATAGGTGCCCACCGATTTGGGTGGGCGTCATCTAGCAACCACCTCGGTCCGACTGGTCGCCGCCTTTGAACTACCGCTTATCTTTAGCCGACCGTGCTTCCACGCATTTCGCGAGGCCGAATACAATGTCTAGGCGAGCAATGCCTGTTCTCGGGAAGGCCCGTGTTCGGAAGGACAGGTACGTAACCATGGGACTTGCGTCGATATTCGGCAAATTACGCGCCTGGATCGAGTGGAGTCCATCGTTTGCGCCGTTCTTCAACATGCCGATGTCCTTCAGCGGGCATCTTGGGGCGACGGACAATGTCGTGGGCCGCCCGAGCAGTTCGTGACGAGAATATTCGTTTCCGTCGACAAATGCCGCGTTGCAATACATGGTGATTCTCGAGACGTCGGTCGTCGAAACAGGCATTTACCCCGTATGCGAGAAGACCTCGCCATGCTTGATCGATGTGCATGCCCGTGCCCTTTTCAACTGTCGATTTTGCCACGAACCGCGAAATGCCTACTGCGGTGTCGGTCATTTACTACGTGGTCTACTCACACTTAGCACGTGTTCCTCAAGCAGGATTGTGCGTAAGTTCGAGGGCCGCAAATCACGTTTTGCGGCGTTGGGAACGACATATGAACCGTCTCAAATCGACACAAAGGCACAGTCCTGTTCTGGCGCGCACTCGCCGCAGCGCGGAATTGCTCCGGACTCGCGATCCTGACTTCCACACGCTCCTGCTTCGTCTGCGCGTTCACGCAGCGCGCGTCAATTCGCTCACTGTTCAATAGCTGAACGCTTTTCTGAGCTTGACGCTGTAAATATGGGCAATCTGGGGGCGCGAACAATTCCCGATGGCGGCGCTCACCCTTCTTTTGGTAGCGTGCCTAGATGCGTACGTCGGCAAGCGTCGTTGACGTACTCCAACACGGCTTTCGCCAAATACAGAAAGGACTCAGCATGACCGGTACTTCCGCACGCCTTTTCGACAACGACAACTGGCATCGGCGTCTCTTCACAGGCGTATGGCAGGACGGCACATCGGTTGCCGACGTTTTGGAACCCGCCACCGGTAAGCGCCTCGCAAGCATTGGCATGGCTGACGCCGAACTCGTGGGCGCGTCGTCGAAGGCTGCGTTCGAGGCGCAGCAGGCTTGGGCTGCGCTGCCTTATGACGAGCGCGCTGCCGTATTGCGCCGCGCCGCACGTCTCGCCGAAGACGCGTTCGACGAGATCGCTGGCTGGATCGTGCGCGAAAGCGGATCGACGCGCGCGAAGGCTGGTTTCGAAACCATGGTGACGGTGAAGGCGCTGCACGAGGCGAGCGCTCTTCCGTCTCGCTCCGCAGGTGAGGTTTTGCCTTCGGTACCCGGCCGCCTCTCGCTCGCTCGCCGCCGTCCGTTGGGTGTGGTCGGCGTCATCTCGCCGTTCAACTTTCCGCTCTATTTGGCGATGCGCGCGGTGGCGCCGGCACTTGCACTCGGCAACGCCGTCGTGCTCAAACCAGATCCGCGCACTTCAGTCTGCGGCGGCTTTGTAATCGCACGCCTGTTCGAACTTGCTGGCCTGCCAGCGGGCGTGCTCCACGTGCTGCCCGGTGACGGCGCGGCAGGTGCGGCGCTTACGAGCGATCCTCACATTGCGATGATCCAGTTCACTGGGTCGACGAACGCAGGCCGCAAGGTCGGCGAGGCGGCAGGACGCCACCTGAAGAAGGTTTCGCTCGAACTCGGTGGCAAGAATTCGCTGATCGTGCTCGACGACGCCGATCTTGATCTCGCCGTCGCCAACACGGCGTGGGGCGCGTATCTGCATCAGGGCCAGATCTGCATGGCGACGGGCCGCGTGCTCGTGCAGCGCAAGATTTACGACCGATTTGTGGAAAAGCTCGTGGCGAAAGCGGCGAGCCTCACTGTCGGCGATCCGGCTACCGATGACGTCGCGCTCGGCCCCATCATCAATGCGGGGCAGCGAGATCACGTCGCGCGCGTGCTAGCCGCCGCGACAGACGCGGGGGCGCGCATCGAGACGGGCGGCGACTTCCGCGATCTGTTCTTCGAAGCGACCGTGCTGAGCGGCGTGACGGCGCAGAACCCGGCGTTCAACGAAGAAATCTTCGGGCCGGTCGCGGTGGTTGTGCCCTTCGACACCGACGAAGAAGCGATTGCGCTCGCCAACAACACCGAATATGGGCTTTCCATGGCCATCGTAACGTCGGACGTAGGTCGTGGGCTGCGCATGGGCGAACGCCTGCGCACGGGTCTCCTGCACATCAATGACCAGACCGTCAACGACGAGGTCATTAACCCATTCGGTGGGGTGGGCGCGTCTGGAAATGGTACCAGCGTAGGTGGGCCGGCCAACTGGGAAGAATTCACGCAGTGGCAGTGGCTCACCTTGAAGGGTGAAGCCCCGCTCTATCCCATCTGATCGACACAGGTGCTTGAGCGGTCCGAAGCACATCGACGATTCGCTGAGTGAGGGCATGAGTAGCAACTGCAGGTCGCGGTGTCACGGCCGCAGTTGCACTTAATAAGGGAACCGCTTGGATCCAGATGGCATGTTTGCGCGGGCGGAAGTACGTTTAGATGCTCATGCGTGTGGTCGCCACGAAGCTCTGCCATACGGACTTTATCGTGCGCGATCGATACTATCCGGCGCCGTTACCCTGCGTTGGGGCGCGAAGGTACTGGTGTCGTCGAGCAAGACGGCCCGAACGAGAGGAACCTCAAGCCTTGGGATTACGTCCCGCTGATCTATGGCGCATCCGGTCAGCGCCATGCCGCTGGAATGGGGCATCTCGACCGGCAGGGGCACTTGGGGACTGTCTCCCGTGGTGACGGCGCGCGTGGGGCACGACGACAATCGTCGCGGGTCCTTTGCGGCTTCGACTCGCGAAGGGACTGGGCGCAATGCACACCGCCAACTGCGCGGCAATCGACATTGTTGAGGCCTTCTGTGGCCTCACTGGCACTGGCCTGGAATTGCGACTGCAATCGAATGGACATCCTAAGGTATGTACGAGCGCCGTCTAGTCGCGTGACACGCTGGGCGCAGTCAGTATGTGGGCGGGCTACAGATCGCACCAAGGCCCACCTCGAAAGCAACAATCTGCTGCTAGGTGGGCCGATAATTCGCGGCATAGTGGAAGGCGATTGCGTTTCGCAGCGCTTCACTCACCGGCTCGTCGAACCTTGGCAGCCGAGGTGATTCCCGTTTGCTAAGCTCGTGAAGTTCTATCCGTTGGAGCAACTCAACGAAATCGTTGAAGATTGTACGCGTGGCGTCACGCTCAAACCGATTCTCCGTTTCGGACTTGGTTGAGGCGTGGCCGGGGTACGATTGGCGCGTTTGTCAGCAGTGCCTCCGGTTTCCTTGAGCTGCGGTATCCTTGAGTCTCTGGTGATCGAAGCGTCCTGCGCACGCCAAGGACCCTGACGGTTGGCGTGGCACCACAAAAAAAAGGGCGCGGTGTCGCTCGTTATTTCGGGCCAACTGCGCATCGCCGCGGATCTTCTACTTTCAACGCAACGCCATGACGGGACCCCGAATGAATCGCACGTCCGCGCCCGAGTCCACGAACGACAATGCGCTCGCGCAATTGCATTCAGCCCGCGAGCGCTTTGGCGGCGGCGAGCAATTGCCCGATGTATTGACGCCGAATTTGCTCCCCGAGTCTGTCGCGCGCTCATGGGTACGCTCGCGCGACGCCGGCGTAGTGCCTTGGCAGGCGCCAGAATACGAATTGCTTATTGGTACACGTAGTGTGCGTGAGACAGCTGATGACCGCCGCCTGTTTAGCTGCATCGTCGATGAAATCGAGCAACTTTGGGACGCGTTTGGTGGCGATGACTGGACCATTTTCTGCGTGAATCCAAAGGGCACTGTCATCCACGCACGGCGCAGTGCTGGTTGTGGCGACCAGCTGATCCTGCCGATTGTCGCAGGCCGGCGTATTCTGGAATCCCACATCGGCACGACAGCACCAAGCTGCGTGTTGCACGACGGTACCGAAACGACGGTAACTGGCGGCCAGCACTACCTCACTGAGTTCGAGCGCGTCTCGTGCCTTGCGGTGCCGCTTTTTGGGCTGCACGGCGAGGTCGTCGGCGCGCTTGATATTACTGGCACAGGTCAGCGTGATTTCTCGCAAATGAAGGAGCAGTTCCGACTCGCCGCGTTCGCGGCTGAGCAGCGTCTGTTCGGGACGTTGCGCGGTTGCCATCTGCTGCGTGTGCAGCACGATCCTCGTTGGCTTGCCACGCCACTCGCAGGTGTGCTTGCGGTCGAGGAGGATGGCCAACTGCGCGCCGTGAGCCGTATGGCGCGTCGTATCCTCGCGTTGCCGCATGGCGCGTCCGTCACCCGGCTCACACTGCGCGAAGTGTTCGACGAGGCGCCGCCTGCCTTGCAGACCCGTATACTGACCCCACAGCGCGGCCCACAACGTATTGCGCGTGCGGATGGCAGTCACCTGTGGGTCCAATATGCGCGCGCGCCGCTTAATCGCAGCACAGCGCGTCGCATGAATACAAATTTCGAAGTCCAAGGCGTCGAGGCCGAATCTGGGCAGACCGTCAACGCTTCGCATGGCGCA
>NZ_CAJMYZ010000050.1:0-17099 GCF_905220155.1 Paraburkholderia sp. J7
AGCGAAGAAGGCAGCACCGGCGAAGAAGGCCGCTGCGAAGAAGGTTGCAGCCAAGAAGGCGCCTGCGAAGAAGGCTGCTGCCAAGAAGGCTGCGCCTGCGAAGAAGGCTGCCGCCAAGAAGGCTGCCAAGAAGGCACCTGCGAAGGCCGCTGCCGCACCTGCTGCCCCTGCTGCGCAACCGTCCGCGCCCGCAGCAACGGTCAAGACTGCCCTGAATCCGGCCGCAGCATGGCCGTTCCCGACCGGCAGCCGTCCGTAAGCAGTCCGAGACGAAGCGCGCAGGCCACATTGTTCGCGCGCTTCGTTGGCCGGGCCGGGCGGCGTCACGCGCAAGGCTCGATCCCGATCCCGTCGCTGGGTTGTCCGCGACGGGATTTTTTTCGTCTGGAGTTCGTAATAATCGAGGTCGCGGGTGCGAGTTCGTGCTCACGCCGCGCGCGGGCATGAAAAAAGGCGCATGCACAGGGGAGCACATGCGCCTGAGGTTCCGCATCCGGCGCGAGGCGCCGCTGCGGTACAGGGGAAAGCTTTAGTGCGTGACGCGCGTCACGCCGCCGCTCGAGAGCAGCCGCACGCGGTCGCCCGCGTTGAAGACTTCGCCGGTCGCCGTTTGCGTGATGGCCCGGTAGTCGCCGTTGTCGAGGCGCACGGTGACCTCGAGGCCGTCGCGCATGGCCACGCCGTTCTCGACCGCGTTGCCGGCCACGGCGCCCGCAATGCCGCCGATGATGCCAGTGACGATCGAGCCCGTGCCGCCGCCGATCTGACTGCCGGCCACCGCGCCTAGCGCACCGCCACCGATCGCGCCAAGGCCGCTAGGCTGGCCGTTGTTCGAGCTGATCTTCACCGCGCGCACGCTTTCGACCGTGGCCATGCGCACTGTTTGCTCGCGCTGCGCCTGCGAGGCCGTGTACACATCGGCGGAACTGCTGTTATAGGCACAGCCCGACAGCGCGAGCGACCCCGCGACTCCAGCTGCAACAATCAGACGACTCGTTATTTTCATTCCCGTAGCTCCAATGGGCGCCGTTCGTGTGCGGCGCCCGCGTTCAGTTCGGCAGTTCGTAGCCGAATGCCTCCTTGAACCGTTCGTTGATCTGCGCCCGCGTGGGCGCGTAGTTCTGCGGACCGAGATGCTCGATCTTGAGCGCGCCCATCAGGCTCGCGAGACGCCCCGTGGTTGCCCAGTCGAGGCCGTTCTCGATGCCGTAGAGCAGGCCGCCGCGGAAAGCGTCGCCGCAGCCGGTCGGGTCGAGCACCTGAGCGGCCTTGACCGGAGGAATCTCCTCGATCTTGCCGCCGTGGTAGATCTGCGAGCCGTGCTCGCCGCGCGTGATGATCAGCGCGTCGACATGGCTGGCGATTTCGTCGAACGACCAGCCGGTGCGATGGCTGACAAGGTTGGCTTCGTAGTCGTTGACCGCTACGTAGGTCGCAAGTTCAATTGCGCGGCGCAAAGACGCACCGTCGAAGAGCGGGAGGCCTTGACCCGGATCAAAGATAAACGGGATGCCTGCCTTCGCGAATTGCTCGACGTGCTGAACCATGCCGTCAAAGCCGTCCGGTGCGACGATGCCGAGCTTGATGCCGGGCGCTTCGTCGGCGCGGTTCAAATGTGATTGCATCATCGCGCCTGGGTGGAACGCGGTGATCTGGTTGTTCTCGAGGTCGGTCGTGATCATCGCCTGTGCGGACCACGTATCGTCGAGCACGCGCACGTGCGCCTTCGAGAGGCCGAGCGTGTCGAGGCGTTCGAGATAAGGGCGCGCGTCGGCTGCGCCGAGCGTCGCCATGATGCGCGCGTCGCCGCCGAGCAGATGCAGCGCGTACGCAATGTTGCCGGCACAGCCGCCGAACTCGCGGCGCATCGTCGGCACGAGAAAGCTCACGTTCAGGATGTGCACCTGCTCGGGCAGGATGTGCTCCCGAAAGCGACCTTCGAAGGTCATGATGTTGTCGTAGGCGAGCGAGCCGCAGATCAGCGTAGCCAAGGCGGAATTCCTGTAGGGCGTGGTAGGAGAGGGGGCGGCGCACCGGCCTGCGAATCCGACCGGAAAGCAGGCTCTGTTCGTGTGCGCCGCCGCCGGATTACTTCAGCGCGGCGAGTGCGGCGTCGTAGTTCGGTTCGTTCTTGATTTCGGTCACGCGCTCGGCGTGCAGGACGTTGTCGTTTTCGTCGAGCACGACCACAGCGCGCGCGGTCAGGCCGGTGAGCGGGCCGCTCGTCACGTCCACGCCATAGGCTTGCGCGAATTCATGGCCGCGGAAGGTCGAGGCCGTGACGACGTTGGCGATGCCTTCGGTCGTGCAGAAGCGCGAAGCGGCGAACGGCAGGTCGCCCGAAATCACGACGACGGCCGTGTTGCTCAGGCCGGCCGCGGCTTCGTTGAACTTGCGCGTCGAGGTGGCGCAGGTCGGCGTGTCGAGGCTCGGCACGATGTTCAGCACCTTGCGCTTGCCGGCGAAATCGGCGAGCGAGACAGGCTTCAGATCCTTGCCGACGAGCGAGAACGCCGGTGCCTTCTGGCCGACGCTCGGGAAGGTGCCGGCAACGTCGATCGGGTTACCGCCTAGCGTGACTTGACTCATGATGTGCTCTCCGGAAATGCATGTTGTGGTGAATGGCGCGCCCGCGCGAAGCGGGACGCCGGGAAACGCGCGGGGCACGCCAGTGCGCCCGCGCACAAACGGAACATCAGGGGTAGAAAATTTCGATGCGGAAGTTCGACGCCACCACGTCGCCCGTGTCGAGCCGCACGATCATGGTCTGCGTGGTGCGTGCGGGCAAACCGGCTTCGATGGACGTGCCGGGCGTGACGTAGTCCTGCGGCCACAGCACGCGCCGCACGACGATGTTGTTCTGCCGGTCGAGCAGCGACAACTCGATGGCGGGGTAGGCAAGCGCGACGTTAAAGCGGTTGCGCAGCGGCACCTTCAGTTCGAGGTGGTGCGGCTCGTTGTCGACCTGGCGCAGATCGGATGGCTCGACCAGCAGGCCGTCGATGTCGCGCGGCGGCAGCACCCGGCAGCCGAGCTGCGCGCACGCCTGCTGATAGAGCGGCTGCGAGTCGGGCCAGTAGACCATGACCGTTTCGCGCTGCCACCACGCGAGTTGCACGACGAGCAGCGCGAGCAGCACGATGGCGATGAGCGTGCCGAGAATGCGCCAGACGAGGCCGCGCGAGCCGCGCGGACGGGCCGGCGCTTCGCGGGTGACGGCGAATGGCGACGCGCCGTCGTTGGGGGAGAGCGCGCTGAATGCGGGTTCGGGCGCGGGTTCGCCAGCGCGAGGGCCGAGCGCGGGCTCGGGGTCGTTCATGTGAGCCGCTGCCGATGCCTCGTTGGCCGAAAAGGTGGGCTCGGTCGGGCCGCTCGTGCCCAGGTTCGGCTCGCTGCGCGTCCAGCGCGTGGCGGGCGGGAAGGGCTCGGTGGCTGCTGGTTGCTCGGGCGGCGGCACGGGTGCGGCGGCGGCGGCTGGCGCTGCTGCTGGTGTCGCTGGCGCGTGAGGTGCATCGTGCGGCGTGCGCGCAAGCGTCGGTTCGTCGTCGAAAATGATCCGCGACTCGACGCCGCGCGTGACACCAGGCGTGGCGCCAGGGGCAATGCTTGCACCTGGTAGTTTGTCGGCGTTGTATTGCAGGCGCGGATCGAGCTTGCTGTCCTGGGGCGGCGCCCACGGGTCCCACGCGCGATTCGTGAAATTGGGCGTGGCGCTCAGCTGCGGAGGCGGTTCTTGCGACGGCGCTGCAGCTGCAGGCTGACTCGCCTCCGCACGCTCGACATCGGCTTGCTGGGAAATCGGCTGTGATACAGGCGGTGACGCGGACTGCGGCGCAAACTGTGAATCGCGTTGTGAATCGGATTGTGAGCCGGGCTCTAAAGCAGGCTGCGCAACAAACTGTGAAGCAACGTGTGAAGCGACATGCGAAGCAGGCTCCGATGGCGGCGAGGTCAGGCTGGCCGCGATCTCGGCAGCAACGGGCACGGCGCGCGTGAAGTCGCCGCCTTCGGGCATCTCGTACAAACTGCCCGACGCATCGAACGCTTCCTGACAATGTCCGCAACGCACGAGGCCGCGCCGCACGGCAAGCTGCGTGGGCTGGATGCGGAATACGGTTTCACAGAAGGGGCAGCGCGTTGCCAGAAGCATGTGGGCCGAAGATCTGGGTAGACCGGAGGATTGGTGATACCCGCATTCTACTGGCAATCCACCGCAGCCTACGACTTCGGTCATGCCGCTTGGGGCGCGATCAGGCTCGCGTGAGCCTGATCGAAACGCGAAGGGATTATGCGCGGCGCGTGCCCGCGAGGCAGACCCAGCCTTCGTGTTCGCGCCAGACCGAGATGTCGATCCACTGCGCGTACACCTGCGCGACTTCCTCGGCTTGGCGCGCGAGAATGCCCGAAAGTGCGATGCGTCCGCCCGGCTTCACGCGCGAGGAGAGCATCGAGGCCATCAGCTTGAGCGGATTCGACAGAATGTTGGCGACGACGACGTCGAACTCGCCGGCGGGGCAATCGTCGGGCAGGCCATACGTGACCTCCGCGCGGTTGCGCTCGCTGTTATGGCGCGCCGACTCGACGGCCTGCGGGTCGATGTCGATGCCGATCACCGGATTCGCACCGCACTTCTTCGCGAGGATCGCGAGAATGCCCGAGCCGCAGCCGTAGTCGAGCAGCGAATTGCCGGGCTGCACGTGCTGTTCGAGCCATTCCATGCACAAACGCGTGGTGGGATGGCTGCCCGTGCCGAACGCGAGGCCAGGGTCCAGTTCGAGCACGAGCGCGTTCGGGTCCGGTGCATCGTGCCACGACGGCACGACCCAGATGCGCTCACCGATCTGGATCGGGTCGAACTGCGATTGCGTCAAACGCACCCAGTCCTGCTCCTCGACTTCGCGCAGCGAGAACTTCGGCGTTTCAGTCAGCCCCAGCTCGTTCGAAGCGGCCGCGAGCAGCACGGCGGGATCCTGATCGGCGCCGATCAGCGCAATCACGCGCGAATGCTGCCACGCGGTGCGATCGGGGGTGAGGCCCGGTTCGCCAAAGAGCGGTTGCTCGTCGGGCGTGTCGGCGTCGGCGTCTTCCACCGACACCGAGAGGGCGCCAAGCTCGATCAGCGCGTCGGACAGTGCCTCCGCGCGGTTGCGATCCAGCTCGACGATCAGTTCCCGGTAGCTCATGAATTACGCTTCGTCCTTCTTCACTGCCTGACGTTCGGCCAGGCGGCTTTCGAGGTAGTGAATGCTCGTGCCGCCCTCGACGAACTTCGCGTCGAGCATCAGCTCGCGGTGCAGCGGGATGTTGGTCTGAATGCCTTCGACCACCATTTCCGAGAGCGCGATGCGCATACGCTGAATGGCCTGCTCGCGCGTGGCGCCGTAGGTGATCAGCTTGCCGATCATCGAATCATAGTTCGGCGGCACGAAATAGCCATTGTAGGCGTGCGAGTCAACACGCACGCCAGGACCACCCGGCATGTGCCACGACGTGAGACGGCCCGGCGACGGCGTGAACTTGAACGGATCTTCCGCGTTGATACGGCACTCGATCGCATGGCCCTTCAACTGAATGTCGCGCTGACGGAACGAGAGCTTCTCGCCCGCGGCAATGCGAATCTGTTCCTGCACGATGTCGATGCCCGTGATCAGCTCGGTGACCGGGTGCTCGACCTGCACGCGCGTGTTCATCTCGATGAAGTAGAACTCGCCGTTTTCATACAGGAACTCGAACGTGCCCGCGCCGAGGTAGCCCATCTTCTTGCACGCATCGGCGCAACGGTCGCCGATGCGATCGAGCAGGCGGCGCGCGATGCCCGGCGCCGGCGCTTCTTCGATCACCTTCTGGTGACGGCGCTGCATGGAGCAGTCGCGCTCGCCGAGCCACACGGCGTTCTTGAACGAGTCCGCGAGAATCTGGATCTCGATGTGTCGCGGGTTCTCGAGGTACTTCTCCATGTAGACCTGCGGGTTGCCGAACGCACGGCCGGCTTCCTCACGGGTCATGTTGACCGCGTTCACGAGCGCCGCTTCCGTGTGCACGACGCGCATGCCGCGCCCGCCGCCGCCGCCCGCTGCCTTGATGATGACGGGGTAGCCGATCGCGCGCGCGATCTTCACGATTTCTTTCGGATCGTCGGGCAGTGCGCCTTCCGAGCCCGGCACGCAGGGCACGCCGGTCTTGATCATGGTCTGCTTCGCCGTGACCTTGTCGCCCATCATGCGGATCGTTTCCGGGCGCGGGCCGATGAACGTGAAGCCCGACTGCTCCACACGTTCGGCAAAGTCGGCGTTCTCGGAGAGGAAGCCGTAGCCGGGGTGGATCGCTTCTGCGTCGGTGACTTCTGCCGCGCTGATGAGCGCGGGCATGTTCAGGTAGCTCAGGTTCGAAGGCGCCGGGCCGATACAGACCGCCTCGTCGGCGAGCTTCACGTACTTGGCTTCCTTGTCGGCTTCCGAATAGACGACGACCGTCTTGACGCCGAGTTCGCGGCACGCGCGCTGAATGCGGAGCGCGATTTCGCCACGATTGGCAATGAGGATTTTTTCAAACATGGTGGGTATTCGACTCATCAAAGGGCGTCGCAAGTCATATGTGCCGACGCCTCAGAGGATCGGTCGCGTGCGTCGCCGTCATGGGGCGCCAAACGCGACAAACGCGGCGTGGCCGAACAAGAAGGCCACCGCCGCGCGCAGAAAAGCTTAGGCGATCACGTAAAGCGGCTGGCCGTATTCGACTGCCTGGCCGTTCTCGACGAGGATTTCCTTGACCACGCCAGCCGCGTCCGACTCGATCTCGTTGAGCAGCTTCATCGCTTCGATGATGCACAGCGTCTGGCCTTCCTTGACCGTGTCGCCAACCTGGACGAACGGGTCGGCGCCCGGCGACGGCGCACGGTAGAACGTGCCCACCATCGGCGAGGTCACGACGTGGCCTTGCGGCACGGCGGGCGCGGCGGGGGCCGCTGCGGCGGCTTCGCCGACGTGGCCGGGAGCGGCGAGCGGAGCGCCCATGGCCGGTGCCGCGTATTGCGCGGGGCCCGGCTGCACGTAAACGGGCGGCGCGTTCTTGACGATGCGCACCTTGCCTTCACCCTCGGTCACTTCGAGCTCCGAGATGCCCGATTCGGAGACGAGGTCGATCAGAGTCTTCAGCTTACGTAGATCCATGGTGCAGCCCCTTTTACTTTGAATACGTGAAGTGCCGGGGCGCGCGCGTCCCGACACGGGTTGTTGTTCAGGTATTGACGGTCATCCGGCGCAGGAATCAGGCCGCCGACCGGGCAGCGAGCCGGTCGAGCGCGTATTCGAGCGCGTAGAGATAACCCTTCCAGCCGAGGCCGCAAATCACACCCTCGGCCTGGTCGGAGAAATACGAATGGTGCCGGAAGGACTCGCGGCGATGCACGTTCGACAGGTGAATCTCGACGAACGGGATGCCGACGCCTGCCAGCGCATCCCGGATCGCGACGCTCGTATGCGTGTACGCGGCCGGGTTGATCAGGATGAAGTCGGTTTGCTCGGTGCGGGCCGACTGGATGCGGTCGACCAGCGCGCCTTCGTGGTTGCTCTGGAAGGTCGCGAGTTCGACGCCGGCGTCCGCCGCGCGGTCCGAGAGCGCCTGATCGATCTGCGGCAGCGTCACGCGCCCATACACCTCCGGTTCCCGGGTGCCGAGAAGATTGAGGTTGGGGCCGTGCAGAACCAGCAGTCGCGTCATGGTCGCTTCTTTTTCCGTGGAATTGCGCGAACTTTAGCGCCGATTAGAGAAATTTGTCTAGTTTTCCGATAAGGGGATATGGCCCCGACTGCGCTTTGCAGCGAAGGTCTGGGCCGATCTTCAGTCAAATGGCGGGAATTCCACGGCAAAACCAGCGATACGGCGCTTAAGATCTTGTCAGACGATCCGCTGCGTCAAAGCGCGTCGAGCGTGCGCCGAAGCTCGTCCGGCTTGATTTGTCCTAATTTTGTCGCACGAACGGCGCCGTTCGCGTCGATTACCACCGTGTAAGGTAAGCCACCCGCGTTGTTGCCGAACGCGCGCGCGACGTCCGCGCCGCCGAAACCGGCGATGTAGATCGGGTAATCGACGGGGACCTTCTTGAGGAACGTCTTGATATTCGCCGCCGAGTCCACACCCACGCCGACGAACTGAATGCCCTTCTTCGCGTATTCACGCTGGAGCGCGGAAAGCTCCGGCATCTCCTCGACGCACGGACCGCACCACGAGGCCCAGAAGTTGACCACGATGGGCTGGCCCTTGTAGATGGCGAGCGATTGCGCCTTGCCGTCCGGGTTCGTGACCGCCGCCGACCAGAGCTGGTTGACCGCATTCTGCTTGCCGCTCGCCGAGGTGGCATTGCTGCTCACCGAGGCCGCGTCGGCCACGCCGGCGCTGCCGCTCGTGGCCCAGTGCCCAGCCAGTATGCCGCCGCCTGCGGCGATTGCCGCCACTGCCACGCCGGCCAGAATCCGCTTCGTATTCATCGCTGCCGCTTTCAGGTTGTGGAAGAAGTGGCGCCGCTCTCGTCGATCAGCGCCTGGAGGGCCTGCGCGTTGGCGCGTGGCAGCCTGCCACGCGCGTCGGCGCGCACGGCGCCGCGCAAGTCGTCCGTATTGTAGAGCGCAACGTGGATGCCCACCGGCTCCTCGGCGCGTGACGGCCGCCACATGAAGCTGAGCGTTTCCACGAAGCCGCGCGCCGCGAAATGGCGCGTTTCCGACACGTCGTACTGCACATTCGCATTCAGGAGCCAGATCGCGACATCCTTCGCGTTGTCACAAAAAATCTGCAGATGGATGTCGGAGTGCTCGCCCGCCGTGCCGTTGAGTACCGCGCCGGTCAGGAACGGATTGAACGGCTGGAGCCGCTGCATCCATTCGAGCGCGATTTCGCGCAGGCGGCGCAGCACCGCGGGCTGGCTGTCGCTCTGAAAGAGGGCCTGATATTCGCGGATCTCTTCCTCGATCTGGTCGTTGTCGGGCAGCCAGGTGCCTTCGATACGCGTTTCCCCCACCACCTGCCGGGCTGCCTTGCGTTTGGCGGTGGCGTAGTCGAGGCCGTCCTCGGCAATCATCCTTGCTGCCGCGATGGCGATTTCCTCGCGCACGCGCTGGGGATCGAAATGTGATCTGCGAACCATCCTTCAATGATACTAGAGATCGCCCTGGGCTCCGGGCACTGGCCATTGAGCCGCGCCCGCTGTCGGGTGCGCCAGGGATTTTCCGTCGGTGGACGGGCCGAGGTCGAGCCAATAGGGCTCGGGGCCTCGGGTACAATACCGGTCTTTGCTGCGGCGGCGCAGGACTGCCGCCGTTCCAGCTTCTGCATCCTTCAACCCGATCAATCCGATCGACGCGTTCACGACGCCCGCGCGGCGCGACAGGCTTATGCACATCCATATCCTCGGCATCTGCGGCACGTTCATGGGCGGACTCGCGGTGCTCGCGCGCAGCGCGGGCCACACGGTGACCGGCTGCGACGCCGGCGTATACCCGCCGATGAGCACCCAGCTCGAAGCACAGGGTATCCGCCTCATCGAGGGTTACGACGCGAGCCAGACCGAACTGAATCCCGATCTCTATGTGATCGGCAACGTGGTCACGCGCGGCAACCCGCTGATGGAAGAGATCCTCAATCGCGGCTTGCCGTACACGTCGGGTCCGCAGTGGCTCGGCGAGCACGTGCTGCGCGACAAGTGGGTGCTCGCGGTGGCGGGCACGCACGGCAAGACCACCACGAGCTCGATGCTCACGTGGCTGCTCGAAGACGCTGGCTTGAACCCCGGTTTCCTGATCGGCGGCGTGCCGCTGAACTTCGGCGTGTCGGCGCGCCTGACCGACTCGAGCTTCTTCGTGATCGAAGCCGACGAGTACGACACGGCGTTCTTCGACAAGCGCTCGAAGTTCGTTCATTACCGTCCGCGCACGGCGCTGCTCAACAACCTCGAATTCGATCACGCCGACATCTTCCCCGATCTCGCCGCAATCGAAACGCAGTTCCATCACCTCGTGCGCACGATTCCTGGCGTGGGCCGCATCGTCACGAATGGCCGTTCGGATGCGCTCGAGCGCGTGCTCACGCGCGGCGTGTGGAGCGACGTGGAGCGCTTCGGCGTGGACGGCGGCTGGCAGGCGCTGCCCGCGGAAGACGGCGTGGCCGTGGACGAGCGCTTCGCCGTGTATCACAACAGCGAGCGCGTGGGCGTGGTGGACTGGCAGATCCAGGGCGAACACAACCGCCTGAACGCGCTCGCCGCCATTGCCGCCGCACGCAGCGTGGGCGTGCCGCCCGCGCAGGCTGCGGCTTCGCTTGGCACGTTCCGCAACGTGAAGCGCCGCATGGAAGTGCGCGGGAGCGTGGACGGCGTGACGGTCTACGACGACTTCGCGCACCATCCCACGGCCATCGAAACGACGATCGCCGGCCTGCGTACACGCGTCGGACACAAGAACACGCGCATCCTCGCCGTGCTCGAGCCGCGCTCGAACACGATGAAGCTCGGTGTGATGAAGGCGCAACTGCCTGCCAGTCTCGCCGACGCCGACCTCGTGTTCGGCTACGGCGCCCCGAGCGGCAAAGATGCGCTCGGCTGGGATCTCGCGGGTGCACTCGCGCCGCTCGGCGAAAAGGCCCGCGCGTACCACGATCTCGAAGCGCTCGTGAAGGCGGTCGCCGCGGCGGCGCGCCCCGGCGACCAGGTGCTCGTGATGAGCAACGGCGGCTTCGGCGGCGTGCATCAAAAGCTGCTCGATGCCCTTTCGGTACGGAGCGCGGCGTGATCGTCTATCTGCACGGCTTTCGTTCGTCGCCCCAGTCGTTCAAGGCGCGCCTGCTCGCGGCGCGCATGGCTGAGCTGGGCCGCAGCGGCGAATGGCTGTGCCCGACGCTGCCGGTTTCGCCGCAGGAGGCGATTGCGCTCGCCGAGCAGGACATCGGCGCGCAGTTGAAGCCGGGCGAGCGCGTCACGCTCATCGGCAGTTCGCTTGGCGGCTACTTCGCCACGCATCTCGCGGAAAAGCACGGCTGGCGCGCCGCGCTGCTGAACCCCGCCGTGGTGCCCGACCGCGATCTGTCGAAGTATCTCGGCGAGCAGCCGCTCTGGCACGGCGGCGGCAGCATCGTCGTCGAACCGCGCCATCTGGAAGAGTTGCGTGCGCTGGCCGTCGCGAGGGTGACGCAGCCCGCGCGCTACTATTTGATGGCCGCGACCGGCGACGAAGTGCTCGATTACCGCGAGATGCTCGCGCATTATCCAGGTGTGCCCACACACCTGATCGAAGGCAGCGATCATGGCATCAGCGAGTTCGCCGATTACGTCGACGAAGTGATCCGTTTCTGCGACGCCGCTTGATGCGTGCGAACGCCTATATCTATATGTATACAGCACCGCCCGCGCGCCGCGCCGGCGGTCGAAGCAAGTCTGAACGAGAGTATTGAGTGAACGTTTTCTTTGAGGAATCGGGCAGTTTCAAGGCCGGCAGCGTGCTGTCGCGTCAGGGCGACGCGTTCCAGGTCGAACTGCCCGGCGGGCGGCGCGCCAAGGTGCGCGCGAAAGACGTGCTGATCGAGTTCGAGAAGCCCGCAGCAAGCGAACTGCTGGAGCAGGCGGATGCCGCTGCCGAGGAGATCGATCTCGACTTCCTCTGGGAGTGCGCGCCCGCAGAGGAATTCGCCTACACGGCGCTGGCGAGCGAGTACTTCGGCGAAACGTATGGCCCTGTCGAACGCGCCGCGCTCGTGCTGCGCCTGCACGGTTCGCCCGTGTACTTCCGCCGCAAGGGCCGCGGCCAGTATCAGCGCGCGCCTGAAGAGCAGCTCAAGATGGCGCTGGCCTCGCTCGAGCGCAAGCGTCAGCAGGCGCTGGTTCAGGCCGGTTACGAAGATGAGCTGAAGGCGGGCGGGTTGCCCGAAGCGTTCAAGGGCAAGGCACTCGGACTCCTCACGAAGCCCGACAAGAATTCGATCGAATACAAGGCGCTCGAAGCGGCGGCGGCCGCGCGCGGCATTTCGATGCCGCGCCTTATGCTCGAATGCGGCGGTATTGCTTCGCCGCGCGCGCTGCACGAGGCGCGCTTCCTCGCGGACTTCTTCCCGCACGGTACGGGCTTCCCGCCCGTCGAAGTGGGCACGCTGCCCGAGGATCTGCCCACTGCCGCCGAGCATGTGCAGGCTTTCTCGATCGACGACGTCACGACGACCGAAATCGACGACGCGTTTTCCATCGAGCATCTGGCTGACGGCCGCGTGCGCATCGGCATTCACATCGCGGCGCCGGCGCTTGGCATCCAGCGCGGCGACACGGCGGATACGATCGCGCGCACGCGTCTTTCGACGGTCTACATGCCCGGCGACAAGATCACGATGCTGCCCGACGATTTCGTCGACGCCTTCACGCTCAAGGAAGGCGGCCTGCGCCCGGCGCTTTCGCTCTACTGCATCGTGAACCGCGAGACGCAGGAGATCGTCGCGACCGAAACGCGCGCCGAGCGCGTGTTCGTGAAGAACAATCTGCGTCACAACACGCTCGACGAGGTCGTGACCGAAGAGACGCTCGCGGCGGGCACGGGCGAGTATGCGCACAAGGACGACATCGCCGTGCTGTGGCCGTTCGCGCAGGCGCTGTTCGAGAAGCGCCAGCAGGCGCGCGCGGGTTACGGTCTGCGCCGCGAAGTGCAGCGCAACACCGACTTCAACTTCTACGTGGAAGGCGAGCATGTGACCATCTCGCCGCGCCGGCGCGGCTCGCCGCTCGACATGATCGTCGCGGAACTGGCGATTCTCGCGAACTCCACGTGGGGCGCCTTCCTGCACGATCATGGCGTGCCGGGCATCTATCGCTCGCAGCGTGCGTTCGGCGCGCCGAGCGGCCCCAAGCGCACGCGCATGCAGACCAACGCCGCGCCGCACGAAGGTCTCGGCGTCGCGCAGTATGCGTGGAGCACCTCGCCGCTGCGCCGCTATGTGGACCTCGTGAACCAGTGGCAGTTGCTCGCGTGCGTGGAGCATGGCGTGGCCGCCAAGCTCGTCGCGCCGTTCAAGCCCAAGGACGCCGATCTGTTCGCCGTCGTGCAGGGCTTCGACGAGACCTACACCGCTTACGCCGACCATCAGCGCCGCATGGAGTACTTCTGGTGCCTGCGCTGGCTCCAGCAGGAAATGCGCGGAGAGGGCGGTGGCGAGCCGCGCCGCGAATTCCCGGCGAGCGTGGTGAAGGACGACCTCGTGCGCTTTGAAGAAGTGCCGCTGCTCATGCATGTGCCCGCGCTTGGCGTACACGCGCGCGGTACGCGTTTGATGATGGAAGTGCTGTCGATCGACGAGCTGACCATCGAGGCTTCGGTGCGCATGCTGCGCGTGCTCGACGCGCCCGTCGTGACGAGCGGCGAGCAGGCGGAAGAGGATGCGGGCGAAGACGAAGAATTGATCGAAGCCGCCGACGAGTCCGCGCAAAGCGAAGCGGAAGCCGTCGCGGAAGCGGGCGAAGCCGAAGACGAAGCGGCAAGCGATGCGCCCGCGGCAGAAGAACAATCGAGCGAACAGCACGCCACGGAGCCGCGCGCATGAGCGTTAGCGAATCGAAGCCCGTTGTGCACGCCGACCGTTACGCCGTTGTCGGCAACCCGGTGGCGCACAGCAAGTCGCCGTACATCCACGCGCAGTTTGCGCTGCAAACCGGCGAGCGCGTCGAATACGACCGTCTGCTCGCACCGCTCGACGGTTTCGTCGAGCACGTGCAGGCATTTCACGCAGCGGGCGGACGCGGCCTGAACGTGACCGTGCCGTTCAAGCTGGAAGCGCACGCGCTGGCGCACAAGCTCTCGCCGCGCGCGGCGGCGGCGGGTGCGGTGAACACGCTGCGCTTCGACGCGGACGGCATCTTCGGCGACAACACCGACGGCTTCGGCCTCGTGCGCGACATCGAGGTGAACCTCGGTGTTTCGCTCGAAGGCGCGCGCGTGCTGCTGCTTGGCGCGGGCGGCGCGGCGCGCGGCGTCGTGCTGCCGATGCTCGAGCGCCGTCCGCGCGAGATCACGATCGTGAACCGCACGGCGCCCAAGGCGCACGCGCTCATCGAGCAGTTCGCAGGCGCGGCGGGCGAGTTTGGAACTCTGCTGAACGGCGGAGGCCCGCAAGCCGTTGACCCCAAGCCCTACGACGTGATCGTGAATGCGACGGCGGGCAGTCTCGATGCAGCGTTGCCCGAGTGCGACGAACGCGCGTTCGGCCCGGGCACGCTTGCCTACGACATGATGTACGGCGCGCAGCCCACCGTGTTCATGCGCCATGCGCAGGCACTCGGCGCGCGCGCGGCTGACGGCCTCGGCATGCTCGTCGAGCAGGCCGCCGAGTCGTTCTTCGTATGGCGCGGCGTGCGGCCCGAGGGCGCACCGGTGCTGGCGGCATTGCGTGCGCAGTTGGCCGCGCAGGCCGCGTAACGCCGGGCGCCGCTCGTACAACACGGAGACGACGCCATGCGCAGGCAAGCCATCGGTGCGCAAGCCGCGGCACTCGCGAGCGGCAGCGGGCGGCGCGCGCAGTCCCGTAACCGTCCCGGCGCGCGGCGCTGGATCGTCTGGATCGTTTCGGTGTTCGCGATTGCGTGGGTCGCCACGCAACTCTTCTACTTCGCGCAGATCGCGCTGTGGAACTTCGTCGATCCGCAATCGACGGCGTTCATGCGCACCGACGCCGCGCGGCTTTCCGCCGAGCGGCCCGGTCTGTCGATCCAGCACGAGTGGGTGCCGTACGACCAGATTTCGCGCAACCTGAAGCGCGCGATCATTGCGTCCGAGGACGCGAACTTCGTCAACAACAACGGCTACGAAACCGACGCCATCCTCCAGGCGTGGGAGAAGAACAAGAAGCGCGGCCATATCGTGCGTGGCGGCTCGACCATCACGCAGCAACTCGCGCGCAACCTGTTCCTCTCGCGCGAGCAAAGCTATATCCGAAAAGGTCAGGAGTTCATCATCACGTGGATGCTGCAGGCGCTGCTCGACAAGGAGCGCATCTTCGAGATCTATCTGAATTCGGTGGAGTGGGGCAATGGCGTGTACGGCGCGCAAGCCGCCGCGCGTTACTACTACCGCACGACGGCGACGAAGCTCACGCCGTGGCAGTCGGCGCGGCTTGCGGTGATGCTGCCGCGTCCCAAGTACTTCGACGAGCATCGCAACTCGGCGTATCTCGCGCAGCGCACGGCAGTGATCGCGCGGCGCATGGGGGCGGCTGAGTTGCCGCATTGACGCCCGCTGGTCCTCCAATGAAAAACGCGCCGCATTTGCGGCGCGTTTTGCTTTCTACAGGGTGCTTCGATGTCGCGCTTACTGGCGCGCGAGCCGCGCGTTATCCGGCATCGGCATGTTGAAGTTGGTGCGAAACGGATTGATGTCGAGGCCGCCGCGCCGCGTGTAGCGCGCGTAGACGGCGAGCCGGTCCGGTTTGCACTCGCGCAGGATGTCCATGAAGATGCGCTCGGCGCACTGCTCGTGAAAGCCCGTGTGATTGCGATACGAGATGATGTAGCGCAAGAGGCCCGCCTGATCGATCTGCGGCCCGACGTAGTGGATCTGCACGCTGCCCCAGTCGGGCTGGCCCGTCACCGGGCAGTTCGACTTGAGCAGATTCGAGATCAGCGTTTCCTCGACCGGCGCTTCGTCGAAAGCCGCTTTCAGGAGCGTCGGCTCCGGGTGATAAATCTCCGTGTCGAGATCGAGGCGATCGAGCGAGAGGCCGTCGAATTCCTCGAACGGGATCTTGCCGAACGCGCCAGGCTGCTCGAGCCTCACCGAAACCGATGCGCCGCAAGCCGCCGTCACGTCACGCTTGATCGTGTCGCGCACCACGTCGGCCGATTCGAACGGCGTTTGCGCGAACGAACCCAGATACAGCTTGAACGACTTCGATTCGATGATGTTCGGCGAATCGGCGGGAATGAAGAACGTCGCGATCGCGATCTGCGGCTTGCCGCGCGCGTTGAGCCACGAAAGCTCGTAGGCATTCCAGATGTCGCTGCCGAAGAAGGGCAGTTGCGCGCCAATGCCGATCTGCTCGCGCGCGGCGGCACGCGGGATCGGGAACAGGAGCGAGGCGTCGTATTGCTCGGTGTAGGTGGAGGCCTTGCCGAGCGGAGATTGGTCGGGAGTCATGATGCGTTGGCTTCGGTAGCGAGATTGGTCACGCCGCTTGCCACGTGCCCGGTGGCCGTGACCGAGCGCGCGGATTCGCAGGTGCGGATCTGGTCGTCGAAGAAAAAATCGGGTTCGAACTCGCGCAGGAACGGGCCTTTGTCGAGTCCGCCAAGGAACATCGCTTCGTCGATCTCGATGTTCCAGGCCATCAGCGTACGGATTGCGCGCTCGTGCGCGGGCGCGGAGCGCGCAGTGACGAGGGCGGTGCGGATGCGCATTTGCGCGTTCGCGTCGGCGAGCTTCTGCAGACGGTTGAGCGCTGCCAGCAGCGGCTGCAGCGGGCCTTGCGCGAGCGGCAGTTCGCGGTTGTCGCGCTCGTGGCTCACGAAGGCGGAAAGGCCCTTGCTCTGGAAGATCTGCTCGGCTTCATCGGAAAACAGCACCGCATCGCCGTCGAACGCGATGCGAATCTCGTGCGCGTTGCGTTCCGCCATTGTCGCCGATTCCGGAAAGACGCGTGCGGCGGGGAAGCCGGCGTCGAGCGCGCTCTTCACGTCCGCCGGGTTCGCGGAGAGAAAGAGCGACGCGTTGAGCGGCTTGAGGTAGTGCCAGGGCTCGCGCCCGCGCGTGAACACACCGCGCTGGATGTCGAGCCCGTGCTCGCGGCACGAACTGAACGCGCGCAAGCCGCTGATGGGATCGCTGCGCGAAAGGATCACGACTTCCACATGATGCGCGCCGTTGTTGAGCGCGAGCAGCTTGCGAATGAGCGCGAACGCCACGCCCGGCCGCGCGGGCACGGTCAGGCGCTCGCGCTGTAGCGCCTCGTAGGCTTGCAGGTCGCCGCCCTCGAACACGTGGTTTTCCTCCTCGAAATCGAAGAGGGCCCGCGACGAAATGGCGACGACGAGTTTGTCGGAAAGCGAAACGGACACGATGGCGGCCAGTTAGGCGAGGAAGAGCCGG
>NZ_CAJMYZ010000051.1:0-15400 GCF_905220155.1 Paraburkholderia sp. J7
ACGTCGACACGCCCTCGCCGACTTCGTGCACGACGCCCACGCCTTCGTGGCCGAGAATGCGGCCCGGCTCGCAGCTCGGCACGTCGCCCTTGAGAATGTGGAGATCGGTGCCACAGATCGTCGTTTTCGACAGCTTGACGATTGCATCGCCGGGGCCCTGCAAGGCGGGCATCGGCCGCGATTCGACCGCAAATTTGCCCGGACCGTTGTAGACCAGTGCTTTCATGGCGCCTCCATCGACAAACGGAAATACGCCGGCTCGCCGAGCGCCCTCCTTTCGGTGCGCTGGCGTCCGGCGAGCCTGTCTTCCGCTGCAAGGTTTGCATATTTCGATGCACGGCGAACGCCGTGAGCGGAATCGAAAAAGCGACAACATCGCCCTTGCAATCACGATCGTAGTACTTACGACCGAGGGACCGCTATCCAATGTCCGATGGCTGCGAAGTGATGGCGTGTACGTCTACGCGCTGCGCATGGTCTCGTTGCGCACGCGAACGCTAGAACAGATGCCGGATGCCGACCTGCACGCCGAATTCGCTCTGACCGGGTCCCGGCGTGAGAAACGAACCCGTCGTAATGCTGGCGCCCGCCATCTTGAACTGCGCGGTACCGTAGTTCTTCAACTCGGATACCGTGCCGTAGAGCCGCGTGCCCTTCGACAGATCGTAGTTGACGATTGCCCCATATTGCAGGGCGTCGTTGCCAAGGTGCGTGCTGTCCTTGGTGTAGGCGGCACCCGCGCCCACGCTGAAGAACGGCGAGAACCGGTAGTCGGCCGAAAGCGAATACGTGCTGTGCCAGTCCCCAGCCGTGTTGCCAACCGGACCCACCGTCGGGTCATATTTGCCCGCGGGGTTGCTGAGCGCGTT
Organism: Paraburkholderia sp. J7; assembly: GCF_905220155.1. Classification (NCBI taxonomy): domain Bacteria; kingdom Pseudomonadati; phylum Pseudomonadota; class Betaproteobacteria; order Burkholderiales; family Burkholderiaceae; genus Paraburkholderia; species Paraburkholderia sp. J7. The sequence goes on from NZ_CAJMYZ010000051.1 coordinate 870, forward strand.
GCCGGTGGTAGCGGAAATCACGTCGTTGGCGCGGAAGTAACCGACGTAGATACGCCCCCACCCGTAGTCGAGATTGCCGCCCGCCATGAATTCCTGCACACGGTTGGAGGCCGTGGCATTCGCCGCATTCAAATACGCGAGCGCGAGATAAACCGGACCCTGGGTGGTCTGCACGCCGGCCTGATACACCGCATTGCCCGCGAGCGTGCCGGGCTGTCCGCCCACTGAATAGTGCAGCTCGACCTGCGTGCCCACGAACTTCGGCGAGATCCACGCAATATCGTTGTCCACGCGCGCCAGCCAGTTCGCGAAGTTGTTGTAGCCCGAGGCGTAAGTGGCCGCGCTGAAGGCGTCCATATTGCCGCTCCAGGCGAACATCGGCGTGTTCTGCCGGCCGAAGCGCACCTCGCCGAACCCACCGCCCACACCGACCCACGCCTGTCGATCGAAGAAGCGATAGCTGTTCTGCAACTTGCCCGTGCCCGGATCGAAGCCGCTCTCCAGCGCGAAATTCACGCGGTAGCCCCCGCCTAAGTCCTCCGTGCCGCGCAAGCCCCACCGGCTCGTCATCAAGCCGTTATTGCCGAGCACGGCGAGCGACGTGGTCTTGCCGGCGACTTTCGTGTTCTGGTAGCCGGCGAACACGTCCAGCACGCCATAAAGCGTCACCGACGATTGCGCCATTGCCGGCGTACTGGCGATGATCGCCGCACTGATCACCGACAAACTAAGGATTCCTCTATTTAACGGCATCGTCATATTCCCCTGTTGTGACTTTTTGATAGATCGGTGACGGTATTAAGGCGTCAGCGTGCGGGCCCGGTCGCGAGCATGCGCTTGACCACGAGTGCGAGCGGCACGGTGAAGCAAAAGTGCGACATGAAACCGCCGATGATGACGACTGGGTCGTAGTAGTTAGGATGGTTGTCGGATGCGATGCTGATCGCCACGTGCATGACGATCCAGGCAAGGATCGCGTAAAAGAGCGCGACGAACGTGGCCTCGTAGCCGCGGCGGCGGAAATACGGCCAGATCGCGGCGAACAGTACGCCCCAGCCAATGGCGAAGAAGAAATGGATGGCAGTCCCGAGGAAATACGCCCAGATACCGAGCGCCTCCTGTACGCCCTTGCCGAACACGAGGCCGGTGGCGTTGCGGGGAATGCCCGCAAGCGGCATGAGATGCTGGGCGCCAACCCAGATCAGCGCCTCGTAAATCCAGATGATCACCGCGCCCGTCAAGCCGCCGGCAATGCCGGCGCGCACAATTGCACCGAGAGTCGGCTTGCCGTCGATTGCCGTTCTCGTTCCTTGATATCCACCCTCACCTACGCTTGCATTGCCGCTCATCGCCATCTCCTCTTGTATTCCTGCACGAAATGATTTTTCGTCAAGATAGAAACGGTGAAAGCGGAAAACTACATCGGGTTAACGGCAAGCGAGAGGCGCTCCGCAAGCAAAAACACGCGCGCAAGGCGCGCCCGTGGCTCACGACGAGCCGCGCAGCGCCAAGCTGGGCAAGGCTTCGCGCGGACTACCCCTCGATGGCGGGAGTCTGGCAGACCGGGTTAGCGACCCGGCCGCCGATAAGAGAAATCGATACGGCGGAAACGACTTCGCAACGCCACGTCTGCAAACGCACTGCCGCCGCTCACCTGCCCTCCTTCAGCCGCAGCAGGAGGCGTAGCAGCACCGGCAGCACCAGCAGCACGAGCGGCATCTGCACGATCAGGCCCGAGATGATCGCAACGGCGAGCGGTTGCTGCATCGCGGAACCCTGGCCGATTGCGAAGGCAAGCGGCAGCAACGCGAGAATGGCTGCGATGGTCGTCATCGCGATCGGCCGCAGGCGGTTGCGGCCCGCGGCCTGCAACGCCTCCTCGAGCGGCATGCCGTCGTCGCGCACGAGCCCCTGAAACTCGGAGACATAGAAGATCGCCACCTCCGTCACGATGCCGACGATCATCGTCATGCCCATCATCGCGGAGATGTTCAGCTCGATGCCCGTCACCCACAGGCCGATGAAAACGGCGCCGGTGGCGAGCAGCGGCATCGCCATGACCGCGAGCGCCACACGAAAGCGTTCGTAGAGGAACAGCAGCAAGCCGAACACCAGCGCCACGGCTGCGCCGAATACCGCGAGCAGGCCTCTGAACGCGATCTGCTGTTGCTGGTACAACCCGCCAAGCTCGTAATAGACGCCCTTTGGCAGCAACGCGGAATCGGCGAGCGCGCGCTGCACGTCGGCGATGGTCGAGCCGAGGTCTCGACCATCAATGCGCGCCGTCACCGCCACCATGCGCTTGAGGTTGTCACGGCTGATCTCGGGCTGGCCGCTCACATGCACCGGGTCGGCAACGCGCGACAGCGCGAACACATGCCCGTCTGGCGCCCGCAACGGCAGGCGTGCGAGTTCGGTGTCCGTCATTTGCAGCGCGCCTTGCGCACGCACGCGCACGCCGACCGTCTTCGGGCCGTTCTGGAACTGCGTGGCGACGTTGCCGTCCAGCAGATCCGAGACCTGCTGCGCGATGGCCTGCGGGTCCATGCCCTCGGCGGCCGCCGCGTCGGGACGGATGCGCAAGTCGATGGCGTCGCCGGCAGGGTTAATGCCGTCGTTCACGTCGACGATGCCGCCAATCTTGCCGATGCGTGCGGCCACACGCTGCGCCGTCTTGTCGAGCACGTTTTGGTCGTCCGAGTAGATCTTGATCTGCACAGGCTGGGGAACCGCCGTGAGGTCGCCGATCAGGTCCTCCATCAACTGCGCAAGCTCGACGCTCACACCAGGCACGTTTGTTTCGATCTGCGAACGGATCTCCTCCATCACCGTGTCGATCGGCTCGCGGCTGCCCGACTTCAGGCGTACGAAGAAGTCACCCTTGTTCGGCTCGTTCAGGTCGCCGCCCAGTCCCGCGCCGGTGCGCCGCGAATAGGTGGCCACATTCGGATTCGCGCGAATGATCGCCTCGATTTGCTGCATCAGACGATCGGTTTCCGTGATCGACGTTCCCGGCTGCGTGTGATAGTCGAGCACGAAACCACCCTCGTCCATCGACGGCATGAAGCCGCTCCCCACGCGCGTGAACGCAAGCGCCGACAGCAGCGCGAGCGGCACGACAAGCGCGAGCACCCACATGGGCCGCGCGCTCACGCGCGAGACAAGCCGCGCGTAGGTCCGGTTCAGCCATGCGGCGAAACGCGTTTCGCGATGCTCCTCGGCGTCTTGCGCCGTGAGCCAGCGGTCGCAAAGAATCGGAATGGCAAGCCAGGTCACCAGAAACGAAATAAAGAGCGCGCTCGCCATTGTCACGGAAAGCGCCTTGAAGAACGCCCCCGTGACGCCCGAGAGAAACGCCAGCGGCACGAAGATGATCAGCGTTGCCGCTGAAGAGCCGGCGAGCGGCCGCGTGAATTCGAGCGCCGCGCTCATCACGCGTCCATGGAACGCCTGCGCGCCGGCTTCGCGCATGCGCCGCGCGATGTGCTCGATCATCACGATCGCATCGTCGATCACGAGGCCCACTGCCGCCGCCATCCCGCCTAGCGTCATGATGTTGAAGCCCATGCCGAACACGTCGAGCAGCAGAATCGTCGCGGCCATCACCACCGGCACGAGCGCCACGGCAATGAGCGTGATCTTCGTGTTGCGCAGAAACACGAAGAGCGTGAGCGCCGCGAGCACGATGCCAATCATGATGGCATCGCGCACGCTCGTGGCCGAGGCGATCACGAGTTCGCTCTGGTCGTACCAGTTCGCGAGCTTCACGCCTTGCGGCATCTGCGCGCCAAAGTCCTTGATGCGCGCGCGAATCGCTTGCGCCATCGCCACGCTGTTCGCGCCAGGCTGCTGAAAGACGTTGATCAGCACGGCGTCGTGACCATCGGCAGTCACGCGAATCCATTGCGGCACGGTCCCCCGAGCGACGGTGGCGACATCGCCGAGACGGATCTGCGTCGCGCCCGCGGAGGAAACGACTACGTTTTTCAGCGTATCGAGCCCGCTGAATGCTGAATTCGCTACGACGAGATAGAGCTTGTGGTGGTCCTCGATGCGGCCGGTGGCCATCAGCACGTTGCCCGCACCGATCGCACGCGAGACATCGGCGACCGAAAGCTTGTACGCCGCGAGGCGCGCCGGATCGACGGCAACCTCGAGTTCGTCTCGCGCCCCGCCCGTCACGTCCACGCGCGCCACGCCGGCAACCGAGGAAAGCAGCGGACGCAACTGGAACTGCGCGAGATCGTAGAGTTGCGAGAGCGACAATCGCGACGACGTCAGGCTGTACGCGAGAACCGGAAACACCGTCGGGTCCATCCGGCGGACCTGCATCGCGGTGCCGGGCGGCAGCGTGGCAAGGATCTCGGCGATGGCCGACTGTGCCTGCAACGTGGCTTGCGCCATGTCCGTGCCCCAGTCGAAATTCAGCGAGATCTCAGCCGCGCCGCGGCTCGTGCGGGATTCCACGTCGCGCACGTTCGGCACGCGCCGCAACGCCTCTTCCACCGGCATCGTGACGAGCGTCGCCATCTGTTCAGCGGGACGATCGCCCGCGTCGAGCGAGATCACGGCGCGCGGGAAAGACACGTTCGGAAAGAGCGAGATCGGCAGACGCAGCGCGGTGAGCGCACCCGCAAGCGCGGCAAGCGCGATCACGAACAGAAGCGAGCGCCGATGGCGCTGCATCCACTGGCTGAACGTCATCGCTTGCCGCCTTGCGCCACGCGCACGGCCATGCCGTCTTCCAGTTCGTAGTTGCCGACGACCACGAGCGGCCGCGAGACGTCGAGCGCACCATCCACGCCGTACGTATTGCCATGCTCGACCTTCACGACCACATCGACGCGGTGCGCCGTGTTGTTCGGCGCAACCTGATACAGATAGCTGCCCTTCGCGTCCTGAAGCACCGAGGCGCGCGGCACATTCCACCACGTGCCGGTCTGCGTGTCGATGTCGGCCCGCACGCGCGTGCCTGGCAGGAACGCGGTGCCCGTGAGCGGTACGTTCGCACCGACATTCACGAGCTGACTTTGCGCATCGATCACTGCGCCAACGAGCACGACGCGCCCTTGTGCACGCTGCGAACCGAGCGCGGCGGACAGCGGGCGCAACACGACGCGGTCGCCGGCGCGCAGCGTGAGCGCGTCGGCCGGTTCAACGCCTAGCGTTATGTTCGCGGCATGGCTCGCGGGACCATCGGTTGCAACAAGCTGGGCGAGCGCCGTGCCCGCCTGGATCTGGTCGCCCGGCACGGCGGCAAGCTGCGCGACCACGCCGGCCACTGGCGCGGTGACGGTTTTCGAACTCGCGGCGATGCCCGTCGCGCGTTGTGCGGCGAGCGCCTGTTGTGCGTCGTCGAGCGCCTTTTGCGCGGCGGCCAACTGCGATTGCGTGGCAAGACCGTCGTGCAAAAGCGCGCCGGTGCGCGCGAGTTCGCCACGGGCGAGCGTCGCGGCGCTCTGTGCCTGGGTATAGGCGATCACGGCGTTCGGATCGGCTTGCACGACGAAGAGCGGCGCGCCGCGCGCAACGGTCTGTCCGGACTGTACGAGCACGCGCGTGACGCGTGCGAGATACGGAAGGCTGACGGTCGTGGCGTTCGAGGCGGCCGATGCAACCGAGCCGAAAGCGACAACGGTTTGAGAAACCGGCTCGCGCGTCACGTGCACAACCTGCACGGCAGCAGAAGGCGCAGGTGTACTGCCCGTCGTGCCGGTGTCGTCTGCGCGCGCGGCATGCGGTGCGAACAGCACTGCGCTGGTGGCGAGCGCGGCCGCCCCGCCGAGTACGCAGACGGCGACACGCGCACGCGTGCCGTAATGGAAGCGTTGGTCAGTCATAGGGATCAACGTGCGACGATGGTGTTGGAGGACGCGCGCTCAGCAGTGGCGCCTCGCGCGGGTGGAGTCTGATACGGATCGGGAATCGCACTGCCGAGCAGCGCCTGGAGGCCAATGCGTTGTTCCGCTAGCGCTTCGCGCGCGGTGGCCGCGTCGATACGGCGCGCGAGCGCCGCGCTTTGCGCATCGACGTACTGCCCAAGCACGATGTTGCGCGCCGCATAGGCGTTGGCCGCCTGCGCGGCGGCGCGCTCGAGCGCTGGCAGCGCGGCGTCGTCCTGATCGAGCTGATGCGTGGCGATCGCGCTGTCCGCACGCAGGTGCGCGACATCCGCGTAAGCCGCGTTCAGGCGGGTCTGGTATTCGTCCGCCATGCGCTGCCGCGTCGCTTGCTCGATGGCGATATTGCCGCGATTGCGATTGAATACCGGCAACGTGAGATTGATTGCGAAGCCGCTCGTGTAGATTTCCGAAGTGTCGCGCTGCCGCGTAAAGCCCACCGAGAGGCTCGGAAACTGGCTCAAGATTGCGGCGCGGTACTTCTGCTCCTGCGCTTCGTAGCCTGCCTGAAGCGCAATCAGATCGGGACGGCGCTGCGCCAGCATCGCAATGGCGGAATCGAGTGTGCCATCGGCTAGCGGCGTGACTGTCGCGTCGCCCGCAAGCGCAAGCGTCGTGTCGGGCGCGAGTCCGAGCAGCGCGTTGAGGTCGTGGTGCGTCTGCTCGCGCGCGCGTTGCATATCGGTGTATTGCTTGCGAGCGTCTTCGTATGCGGTGAACGACGCAGTGACAAGGTCAGCCGTCACGTTGTGCTCGCTTGCCGCGCGCGCGGTGCGTTCGTAACGCGTGCGGGCCAGCTCCGTCTGCTGCCCGAGCAGCGGCAACACCTCGTCCTGAAAGCGCGCTCTCACGTACAGTTGCTTGGCCTGCGCCACGACCTGCCACTCCTGCCAGAGCAGACCGAGGTCGGTCTTGCGAACTGTGGCGTTGGCGGACTTCGTGTTGGCCCCACGCGTGAGAATCGCCATCACGTCCATGCTCAGGCCATAGCTGAACGCGCGCGAGAGCCCCACAGCGCCGGGATAATCGCTGGAAATGCTTACCTGCGGGTCTGGCAGGAGTCCTGCCGAAAACGCCTGCGCTTGCGCAATGCCAAGATCGTCGCGCGCAAGTTTCAGGTCGGGATTATTGGCGACGGCCAGCATCGCGACGTCTTCGATGTCAAAGCCGTCCGTGGGATCGAAGCGATGTGCTGCAAGCTCGGGCAACGGCATTTTCGCGGGATCGATCTGAACCCGTGCAAGCGCGTCCTGCTTGATCAACGAAGGCCCGGTAGCCAATGGCTGCGCCATGTAGCTTGCGCATCCGGCAAGCAGCGCGGCGCCCGATGTCAAAGCGACGAGCGTGGCACGCGAGCTAACAGGAATGGAGAGACGAAAGACGCGCGGCAACGTCGCGCGAGACTGCGGACTGGGCAAAATGCACTCCTTGAGCCAATCCCGCGCAGCATGAATGCGCGAGCCTGAACCTGAACGCAGACACCACACGTTCGTGGCGTAGCGTCAGGCATGCGGCGCATTCTGCAGGGTATACGCTTATGCAATCCTTAAGCAGGCGTTCGGGTGCAATACCTACGGCTTTTTCGCCGTCAGATACGCAATGCGCTCCGCGCCGAGCTGCGCCCCGCTTTCGAAAATCGCGCGCATGCGAGCCTCCAGGTACATGCGCTCATCGCCGGTAAACTCCTTCTCGAAAACCTCTTCCAGACTGGGCGCCAGCGGGTGAGGCGAGGTACGGCGAAACGTTTCCCAGGGAAGGCTGTCTTCCGTTCGCACTTCGATGTGCAATTCCAGATGAATGTCTGTGAATCCCGCGTCGATCGCGAAGCGCACAAGGTCGCGCTCACCGTAGTTCGTAATCGGCAGCGCGCGCGCTTTCTCCTCCGTGTCGGGGAACTGTGCCGCCCGGCATCGAAGCAGCAAGGGAAAGAACGGATCCTCGGTATTGAATGCACGGGCATCGACCAGTTGCTTGAGCATGCAGACCTCAAGCGCTTCGTCGCGCAAAATCGGCTCCGCGATGGCAAAGCGAGCGCCTGGCTTGAGTATGCGATAGAGCTCTCGCATCGCAGCGGGCTTGTCTTCCACATACGCGAGAACCGCGCGCATCGTGGCGGCATCGACCGCGTCATTGGCAATGCCTTCCAGCTTCTCGGCGCTGCCGTGCGTGAATGCGCACTGCCCTCTCACACCCAGACTTCTGGCGGTCTCTTCCGTGTGCCGCAGCAACGCAGACGAAACATCGGTCATGAGCACCCTCAGCGAGGCGCCGGCCCGTTCGATCGCGCGAAACCCCACGAAACCATCACCCGTGCCGATGTCGGCCAGTGTCATGCCCGGACGAAGGCGAACGTAATCCAGCACGCGGTCTGCGTATTTCGTGATCTCAGCACGGACGCGGTGCTCATGGGCGCGATCGTCGCCATGACGCTGCCGGAGCACCCATGTGGACCAGTTATCGTGAGTCACGTTGTTCGTAAGCGGCAGCAAGATAGATTTCCAGAGAAAACTTGAAAGATCTGCGGGATGGTAGCTTTGGATTCTGATGAACTCCTTATCGAAGCGAAATTCCCGACGTGGAGTCCCTATTTTTTCGATGGCAAAGTTTTACCCGCCTTTTACCTGAATAAAAGTCGCTTTCATTGCGGAAAATGCGGGCGAAGGCTTCGACAGGCAGGCGTACCAAGGCTTGAGGGCGAGGCATTATGAATGACGTCGATGCGAATCGAACCGTAGCTTATGCGAGCCTTAATTTGATTCCTTTTCGCGAAATAAATACTGCTTAAGTATTTGGCTTGCAAGGGAGCAGGCCAACAAGATTGGATGACGAGCGAAGCGTGTGACAGATGCTGTCTGACGACCGCGATGCACGCGCGTTTGTGATCCGCTTGCACGTCGCGCGAAAGCCGCGACGTGCAAGCCTGCCGCTTTTCAGCACGATCGCTACGCACACTCCATACGAGCTAGCAAAAAACATACTGTTGCGATAACTATTCTTATCACAATGCACCGATAGTTTATGAAAACTCTCCGTTCCAGAAACGTGCCAGAGTCGGCCGCCGCGTCGCTTGCGCGCGACGTCCTGAACGCGAACCAGGGGATTGCCTGCGCCGCGGCCAGCCACGGCAGCAGCAGGACGGGCCACGAAGACGGGGAATGATGTGAGCGGCACCATGTGCCGGGCGGCGCCACGGAGAACTTTATCTGCTGCACGTGCCGCAAAGAGATTGCGCGAACGCGCTTATCGCATGCGCGATTTCAGGACGCGAACGCGAGCGCCGCGTCTACCGGAAGATTTTCGAGCGCACGGCTGCCGTCGCGCAGCGCTTCGCTCTCGCCGTTGAAGGCCGTTTCGCTGTACGCGATGAGCTTGAAGCCACTACCCGCGCTGCGAGGGATGGTGATGCCCCAATGCCACCCTCCTTCCTGTTCGAAGACGTGCAGCTTTGGCGATGCATGCGATAGGTTTGATCGAGTCGTCATGTCACGCCCTCCTTTGCGAAAGCGTCGAGGTAGCCGGCAGACCAAGTCAGTGTAGGCATCATTTTGTTGCGGCGCAATAAATATCGACGTTGAGGGGCGATGCTACGCCATCCGGCGTCGTCATCTGGCAACAAAGCGAAACAGGCGGCAACGAGACGCAACAAGCGGAAACAAAAGTAAACAGGTGTAGGCAGTACGAAGTCGTGCCTCAGGCTCGCGCGTCATGCACTCTGCCCCCCCAAACGAAGGTGGGCGGCCACGCCGCGTTCGCGCTATCCTGCGCGATGCGCGCAAGTTTGCGCGCCCCATTTCCTTATGTGCCACGAAGCATGACTGAACGCACCGAAGACCTCTCCCACAGCCCGCAAACGGCGCTGCGCTACCCCTACGCAGAACCGCCTGCGCCCGGTTCGACCCTCGAGATCGCGCCGGGCGTGCGCTGGCTGCGCATGCCGCTGCCCTGGGCGCTCGACCACATCAACGTGTGGCTCATCGACGAGGCCGACGGTTGCGCGGTCATCGATACGGGCGCACGCACGGACGCTGCCACGGATGTGTGGCGCGCGATCCTCGCGCAAGGCGGCGAGGCGCGAGCGGCCTCCCGCGTGACGCGCGTGCTGGCCACGCATATGCACCCCGATCATGTGGGCATGGCCGGCTGGCTCACGCGCGCATTCGACTGCAGGCTCTGGATGACGCGCACCGAGTACTTCAACTGCCGCGTGGCCGCCGCCGACACGGGCCGCGAAGCGCCCGCCGATGCGCTCGACTTCTATCGCCGCGCGGGCTGGAGCGAGTCGGCAATCGATGTCTACCGCGCGCGTTTTGGCCGCTTTGGCCAGTATATCCACGCACTGCCAGAAAGCTTCCGGCGCCTGCAGGACGGCGAGGTCGTGCGCATCGGCGCGCACGACTGGCGCGTGATCGTCGGCATGGGGCATTCGCCGGAACACGCCTGCTTCTACTGCCCGGCGCTCAAGCTGTTCATTTCGGGCGACCAGGTGCTGCCACGCATCTCCTCGAACGTTTCGGTCTACCCGATCGAGCCCGACGCGGACCCCATGGCCCAGTGGTACGCCTCGTTCGACAAACTGCAACGCGAAGTGCCCGACGATGTGCTCGTGCTTCCCTCGCATAACGACTGCTTTTACGGGCTGCACGCGCGCATCGAGCGTTTGCGCCAGGGGCAGGACAAGAGCCTCGCACGCCTGCGCGCAACGCTCGCCGAACCACGCCGCGCCGTGGACGTGTTCGGTGCGCTGTTCGCGCGGCGCATTGGCGAGGACGATCTCGCGCAGATGAGCCTCGCGACCGGCGAGAGCCTTGCGTGCCTGAACTACCTGACCTACCGCGGCGAAGTGAAACGCGAACTGCGCGACGACGGCATGTACTGGTATTCACTCGCGTAAAAAAACGCGGGCATAAAAAATGGCAGGCAAGGCGCTTCGCACCCTGCCTGCCACAAGCCGCATCGACGGCACGCACCGGAAAACCCGGAAAATCTTCGGCGCGGCCAGTGACGCTTGCACTGGCCGCAGCGCATCGCCTAGAGCGTCGCCACCAGTTCAGGCACTGCCTCGAACAGGTCCGCTTCGAGGCCGAAATCGGCCACACTGAAAATCGGCGCTTCGGCATCCTTATTGATCGCCACGATCACCTTCGAGTCCTTCATGCCGGCGAGATGCTGGATCGCGCCGGAAATGCCGCACGCGATGTACACCTGAGGCGCGACGATCTTGCCGGTCTGCCCCACTTGCCAGTCGTTCGGCGCGAAGCCGGCATCCACGGCTGCGCGGCTCGCGCCAAGCGCGGCGCCGAGCTTGTCGGCGAGCGGCGTGAGCACGGCGTTGAACTTCTCGCTGCTGCCAAGCGCCCGACCGCCGCTCACGACGATGCGCGCATCCGCAAGCTCGGGCCGCTCGCTCTTCGTCACGACGCGTTCGACGAACGCGCTCAGGCCGCTGTCCGCAACCGCTGCGACACTTTCGACCTGTGCGGCACCGCCCTGCGCCGCTGCATCGAAGCCCGTCATGCGCACCGTGACGATCTTCACCGCTTCGGCGCTTTGCACGGTCTGAATCGCGTTACCGGCGTAGATTGGCCGCTCGAACGTGTCCGCGCTCACCACGCGCGTGATCTCGGAGATCTGCGCGACGTCCAGCAGCGCGGCCACGCGAGGCGCGACGTTCTTGCCCGCACTCGTGGCGGCAAAAAGGATGTGGCCATAATTGGCGGCCACGGCCAGCACTTGCGCGGCGACGTTTTCGGCGAGCGAATCGGCGAGTGCCGCGCCATCCGCGTGGAGCACCTTCGCAACCCCCGCAATGCGCGACGCTGCCTCTGCCGCGCCTGCCGCGTTGTGACCCGCCACCATCACGTGCACGTCATCGCCGCATTGGAGGGCGGCCGTCACCGTGTTGAGGGTGGCCGACTTGATCGAGACGTGGTCGTGCTCGGCGACGACCAGAACCGGTTTACCAGCAGTCATTTGCTTTCCTTCAGATCACTTTCGCTTCGTTCTTCAGCTTCGCGACGAGCGTCGCGACGTCGGGCACCTTGACGCCGGCCGCGCGGCCCGCGGGCTCCGCGGTCTTGAGCGTGGTGAGGCGCGGCGCGACGTCCACGCCGAGTTGCGCGGGCGTGGTCGTGTCGAGCGGCTTTTTCTTGGCCTTCATGATGTTGGGGAGCGTCGCGTAGCGCGGCTCGTTCAGGCGCAAGTCGGTCGTCACGATGGCCGGCAGCGCAAGCTGCACGGTCTCGAGGCCGCCGTCGATTTCGCGCGTCACGCGTGCTTTGCCCTCTGCGATCTCGACCTTGCTCGCGAACGTCGCCTGCGGGCGCGCGGTGAGCGCGGCCAGCATCTGGCCCGTCTGGTTACAGTCATCGTCGATGGCCTGCTTGCCGAGGATCACGAGCTGCGGCGCTTCCTTCTCGATCAGCGCCCTGAGGAGCTTGGCGACGGCGAGCGGTTCGAGCGCGGCATCCGTCTCGATCAGCACGCCACGGTCGGCGCCGATCGCCATGGCCGTGCGCAGCGTCTCCTGGCATGCGGCAGGACCGCACGACACGGCAACCACCTCGCTCGCCACGCCCTGCTCCTTCAGCCGCACGGCCTCCTCAACTGCGATTTCGTCGAACGGATTGATGCTCATCTTGACGTTCGCGAGATCGACGCCCGAACCGTCCGCCTTGACGCGAACCTTCACGTTGGCGTCCACCACGCGTTTGATTGCTACCAACACCTTCATGTCTTCCTCCAGATCGATACATTCGATGCCGCCGCTCGATACGCACAATCGCGCCGTGCAGCGTCACTTACTCCTGATAACCGAGCCCATGCTCTCGCATGCGCGCAATCGTCCCTTCGTCGAAGCCCCAGTCGAGCAGCGCGGCAAGGCCGTGTTCGCCTCGCACCGGGGCCTGGCGGCCGATGGCCGAAGGCGTAGCCGAGAAGCGCGGCGCGGGCGCCGGCTGCACGACGCCGTGCGCCTCGACAAAGCTTGCGCGCGCAACGTTGTGCGGATGCCTCGGCGCTTCGGAAAAACCCAGCACGGGCGCGACGCAGGCGTCACTTCCCTCGAACACGGCGCACCATTCGTCGCGTGTACGCGTGAGGAACGCCGCCTCGAAATGCTGGCGCAGCACGGGCCAACCGTTGCGGTCGTGCTGTTTCGGCAGGTCGGCATGGGCAAGCCCGAGTTTGTCGAGCAACTGCGCATAGAAGCGCGATTCCACCGCGCCCACTGCCATGTAGTGGCCATCTTTCGTGAGATAGCTGTCGTACCAGGGCGTGCCGCCGTCGAGCAGATTGCTCTCGCGCGCTTCGCGCCAGTTGCCGGACGCGATCAGCCCCCACACGACCGAGCCGAGTTGCGCCGCGCCCTCGACCATCGCTGCGTCCACCACCTGCCCCGCGCCGCCGCGCTGCACGTTGCATAGCGCCGCCACCACACCGAGCGCGAGCAGCATGCCACCGCCGCCATAGTCGCCCACGAGGTTCAGCGGCGGCACCGGCGCCTCTCCTGCGCGCCCGATGCCGGAAAGCACGCCCGAGAGCGCGATGTAGTTGAGGTCGTGGCCGGCGCGCTGTGCGAGCGGCCCGCTCTGCCCCCAGCCGGTCATGCGGCCGTACACGAGTTTCGGATTGCGCGCGAGCGCCGCTTCGGGGCCGAGGCCCAGCCGCTCCATTGCGCCGGGGCGAAAGCCCTCGATGAGGACATCGGCCTCGGCAATCAGGTCCAGTGCGACCTGTGCCGCTTCGGGACGCTTGAGGTCGAGCGTGATCGAGCGGCGGCCGCGCCCCGTCACATCCACATGCACGCCCTCGCGCTTTGGCCCGAGATCGTCGGGGGCGACGGGCCGGTTCACGCGGATGATGTCCGCCCCCATGTCGGCCAGCAGCATCGTGCCGAAGGGAGCCGGGCCGATTGCCTCGAACTCCAGCACGCGAAAACCGCTCAATACGCCCATTCCCTGTCTCCGTTGCGTTGTTGCCGTCACGATGAACATACGGCAAACCGTCGCAGTTGAACCCACCCGGTAGCGGTGGGTGGAGCCGGCGCAAGGGAATGGTTCTACAAGGGGCGCGAACGCGCGGCCCCGCGCTTACATGTTCGGGTAGTTCGGACCGCCGCCGCCTTCCGGCGTGACCCACACGATGTTCTGCGTCGGGTCCTTGATGTCGCAGGTCTTGCAGTGCACGCAGTTCTGCGCGTTGATCTGCAGACGATGGTCGTCCTGCTCGTCCTTCACGAACTCATAGACGCCTGCGGGGCAAAAGCGCGCCTCGGGGCCGGCGTAAGTCGTGAGGTTGATACCGACGGGCACGCTCGCATCCTTGAGCGTCAAGTGCGCGGGCTGATTCTCATCGTGGTTCGTGTTCGAGATGAACACCGAGGAGAGCCGGTCGAACGTGAGCTTGCCGTCAGGTTTCGGATACTCGATTGGCTTGCACTGCGAAGCCGGTTTCAGCATCTCGTGATCGCGGTGCTGGTGATGCAGCGTCCACGGCACGTTGCCGCCCAGCAGCTTCTGCTCGATGCCCACCATCAGCGTGCCGAGATACAGGCCCTTGCTCATCCACTGCTTGAAGTTGCGCGCCTTGTACAGCTCCGTGTAGAGCCACGACTGCTTGAACGCTTCCGGGTAC
>NZ_CAJMYZ010000052.1:0-13702 GCF_905220155.1 Paraburkholderia sp. J7
TCGGTTGTTCCTGCAATGAAAATAGTCAGTCGTCCCACCAATCGGGACGTCTGCATCTGTAGCGCATAAACAGCGAAGAAAGTGCAGGAAAACACCAGGCCCCGCGGCAGTGCGCGTCAGTATACTGAGCCACTGCTGCCGGGCGTGGTCGCCTCGGGAAGATTGGGCGCCGTGCGTCGGACTCACCTGGAGGAAGACAAACATGTTGCGCATCGCTCTTGGCTGTCTGATGGCTCTTTCCACGTTGGTCGCCGGCGCGCTGCCCGGCGTGGCGCACGCGGATGCGGCGCATCCCGTCGTCGCGCTGCTGCCCGGCGTCACCGATCCCTTCTACTTCACGATGCATCGCGGCGCGGAGCGCGCGGCGAAGGAAGACAACATCCAGTTGCTGTTCCAGGTGCCGAAGGCCTGGAACACCACGGAGCAGGTGCCGATCCTCAAGGCCTTCATCGCGAAGCATCCCGACGTGCTGCTCGTCTCACCCGTCGACAAGCAGCAGCTTATCGGCCCGCTCAAGGAAGCTGCCGACGCCGGCATCAAGGTCATCACCGTGGATACCTATATCGGCGATGGCCACTATCAAACCGGCAAGGGCGACGCCGATTTCCCGCTCTCCTATATCGCTTCGGACAACCTGGAAGGTGGCCGGGTAGCGGCGCGCTCGCTCGCCAAGGCGATTGGCGACAAGGGCACCGTCTATTGCGAGAACAACAAGCCGGGCATCTCCAGCACCGACGCGCGCGCGCAAGGTTTCATGGAGGAGATGAAGAAGCACCCCAACATCAAGGTGCTGGAGACACAATACAACGAGGACGACGCCAATCGCGCCACTTCACACGTGGCGGCAGTGCTCGCGCGCAATCCCGATCTCGCGGGCGTGTTTGGCGCCAATACGTTTTCGGGCGCGGGCGCAGCGCAAGGCGTGAAGAACGCAGGCAAGCAGGGCGTGGTGAAGGTCGTGGTGTTCGACGCCGTGCCGGGCATCGACGAGCAGATCAGGAGCGGCCTCGTCGATATCGCCATCGCGCAGCTTCCCGACGAAATGGGCTATACAGCCGTGAAGTTCGCCGGCGACGCCATCCACGGCAAGAAGATTCCCACCTACAAGGGCACGGGCTTCGTGGTGCTGGACAAGTCGAACATCGATAAGCCGGAGATGAAGCAGTACATCTATTCGAACTAAGGCACGCGAACAGAGCCACATGAACGACAAACGACTCGACAGGCTCGCGCTCGTCAGCAAAGTCTGGCCGTGGCTCTTTCTCGGCACGCTGCTCGTCTTCTTCGAGGCATGGGCGCGCATCTCCGCGCATCGCTCGTTCGTGTTCAACGCTTACAATCTGCAGTCGATCGGCCTCGCGGCGAGCGCACCGCTCTTGCTTGCCATCGGCCAGACCTTCGTGATCATCACTGCAGGCATCGATCTTTCGGTGGGCTTCGTGATGGGGCTCGCGGCGGTGTGCGTGGCGCAGTTCACGATTCCCGGCGGCGAGTCGCCGTGGATCTTGTTGATATCGATTCCGCTCACGGTGCTCGTGTGCCTGATTCCGGGCTTCGTGAACGGCGTCCTCATCGCACGCCTGGGCGTACCCGCGTTCATCGGCACGCTCGGCATGTATGGCGTCGCGCGCGGCGTGGGTTTTCTTGCCGCGGGCAGCGGCATGACCGTCTCCGTCAACAATCCCGGGCTCGCGTGGCTCGGCAGCGGCTGGACGCCCGTGATCCTCACGGCCGTACTGCTCGTCATCATGCACTTCGTGCTCTCGCAAACGCGCTTTGGACAGTACACCTATGCAATAGGCGGCAATCCGCAGTCGGCGGTGCGCGCGGGCATTAACGTGCGCCGCCATCTGTTCGCGATCTATCTGATCGCGGCGGCTTTCGCGGCGGTGGGCGGCATCGTCTACACGGCACGCTTCGCCGCCGGCGCAGCCAATGCGGGCGAACCCATGCTGCTCGATTCGATCGCGGCGGTCGTGATCGGCGGCGCGAGTCTCTTTGGCGGCACCGGCAACGTCATCGGCACGCTGATCGGCGCGCTCATCATCGCCGTGATCGAATTCGGGCTCGTGTTCATCGACGTCAACGCGTTCTGGCAATTCATCGTGGTCGGCATCGTCATCATTCTTTCGGTGCTGATCGACCAGTACAAGGATCGGCTCGGAGGCGCGCAATGAGCAGCGCGAGCGCCACGCCAATTCTGGAGGCGCGCGATGTGTCGATCCGCTTTGGCGGCGTGGAGGCGCTCAAGCGCGTTTCGCTGCGCCTCATGCCGGGCGAAGTGCTTGCGCTCGCGGGCGACAACGGCGCGGGCAAGTCCACGCTCATCAAGATTCTCTCTGGCGTTTATCGCGCCGATGCGGGCGATTTGCACTTCGATGGACGCCCGCTGCAATTGCGCGATCCGCAAGATGCGCGCTCGCAGGGTATCGAAACCATCTATCAGGATCTCGCGCTCGCCGACAATCTCGACGTAGGCAGCAACATCTTTCTCGGCCGCGAGCCCGTGCGACGGCGTCTCGGCCTGCAGGTGATCGACCGGCCGCACATGGCGGAGGTGGCGCGCGAAGTGCTCGAGCGGCTCGATATCGTGATTCCGCCGCGCAAGCTCACGGGCCCCGTGAAAATGCTCTCGGGCGGCCAGCGCCAGGCCATCGCGATAGGGCGTGCGATTTACTGGAACGCGCGCGTGCTGATCATGGACGAACCCACCGCGGCGCTCGGCGTTCCCGAGCAACGCAAGGTGATGGAATTGATCCGTGGACTCAAGGCGCAGGGCGTGGCCGTCATTCTTATCTCGCACAACCTGCACGATATTTTCTCCGTGGCCGAGCGCATCGTCGTGCTGCGGCGCGGCGAAGTGGCGGGCGAGCGGCGCGTGGCCGAAACCGATGGCGATGAGATCGTGCGGCTGATGGTGGGCGACACGTACTCAAACGGCGCGCACTGATACATTGCGTGGTGCGTTTGCCTGCGCCGCGCGCGCATTCGATGGACAATGTCGGATCGAACCATCACCGCAGTCCTGCTCCCGCCATGAACTACCTCGATCCCGCCGATATCACGAGCTGGCACGCGCACGTCTATTTCGACGCGGCGACGCGCGACGCTGCATGGACCTTGCGCGAGGCGATTGAAGCCCGCTTCGGCGAGATCGTGCAAATTGGCCGTTTTCACGAACGCCCGGTTGGGCCGCATCCAATGTGGTCGTATCAGCTCGCCATACCGCGAGAGCGCTTCATGACGGTCATCGAATGGCTCACGCTCAATCACGGCGCACTCGACGTGTTCGTGCATCCGAACACGACCGATGCCCTGCGTGACCATCGCGATGCCGCCGTGTGGATCGGCCATTCGCACACGCTCAATCTCGGCGCGCTCGGCGGCTGATTGTTGCGAGCATTGCGCCGCCCGCAAGCCCGGCGGCAAGGCGCAATGCCCGACCCTCACGCGGGCTTCAGTGCCCGAATGACTCCGTTTTTGCCGCCGCCGATCCGCTCGCCTGCGGCCGCGCGGCCTGTTTGATCAGCAGCGCCGCGCCGGCAATGAGACCGGCGACGGCAACCGTCGCGAAAATGCCCGCGAACGTGAAGTGCCGGCGCGTCAGCTCGGCCACGAGGAACGAACCCGCAATGCCGCCAAAGCGGCCGATGCCGAGCATCCAGGCCACGCCGGTGCCGCGCCCCTGGGTGGGGTAGAACGCGGCGGCGAGCGCGGGCATCGACGATTGCGCCGTATTCATCAGCACACCGGCCACGAACACGACGAGCACGAGCAGGGCCACGCTGCCCGCCGCCTGGCCGATGAGCCACACCGAAACCGCCGTCAGCACGTAGCACGCGGCGATGATCCGGTTCGCGTTGAAGCGGTCCATCAGCATGCCGCTCAGCACCGCGCCCACACCGCCGAGCGGGAAGAGCGCCGAGATCAGCGTGGCGCTCGAAGCCGTGAGGCCGGAGTCCTTGAGCAGGAGCGGCATCCAGTTGATCGACGCGTAGAAGATCACGAGCCCCATGAAATACGCGACCCACAGCATGACCGAGCCGACGAGGTACATCGGCGAAAGCACGACGCCAAGGCCCTTGCTTTCAGTTTGCGGGGCGTGCTCCGTCATCGTGAACACCTGCGCTTTGGCGGCGTCGGGCGAGATGCGGGCAAGCGCGGCGCGAATACGCTCGGCGGGCCGGTTATTCGCCACCATGTAGCGCACCGATTCCGGCATGCGCAAGAAGAGCGGCACGGCGAGCACGAGCGGCGTCACGCCGCCGAGCACGAGCACGCTGCGCCAGCCGAAGTGCGGAATCATCCACGCGGCGAGAAAGCCGCCGCAAGCCGCGCCGAGCGGAAAGCCGCAGAACATCAGATTGATCACGGTGGCGCGGTTGCGGTCGGGGCAGTACTCGCCCATCATCGTGACCGCATTCGGCATGGCCGCGCCGAGGCCGACACCTGTAATGAAGCGCAGCCACGTGAGTTCGCCGATGCTGGTGGAGAACGCCGAGCCGAGGCAGGTCACGCCGAACAGCAGCACCGAGCCGACCAGCATGGCGCGTCGCCCGAGCCGGTCGGAGAGCGGCCCGGACGCGAGCGCACCGCAAGCGAGGCCGAAGAGCGCCGCGCTCAGCACGGGTGCGAGCGCGGGCTTGGAGATGCCCCATTCGCCGAGCAGCGAAGGCGCGATGAAGCCGATCGCGGCCGTGTCGAAACCGTCGAGCAGGACGATGACGAAGCACATCGCGAAGATGAACCACTGGAACGGCGAAAACGGATGTTCGTTGAGGAAGGTTTGGACGTCGACGGCGCGCGGCTGGTCCATGGTTTTGTCTCCTGTCGACTGAGGTTGTCGTTGTATCGGCCCGCTATGGCGAGCCGCTTTTTCTGGTTTGCCTTACAACCTCGAATAGTAACCGCTGCGCGGTGTTTGCAGGAGAGCGTCATTGAGCGCGGCAGGCGTCTGTCTGCTAGCCTGAAAGCAGCACGGCGAGCATGCGCGTGCTGCAAGCGTGTCGCGTTGCGCGACAAGGAGTACCAGATGAAGCCCTTCTTCGCCCACGCGGCCATTCCGTCCCTCATGGCTTGCGCAATGCTCGCAGGCGCGCCCGGCTATGCCGTTGCCCAACTGGCGCCGAATGACAACTTGCGCTCGCCGCAAAACAGCCTCGCACTGATGCCCAATGCGCAGCCCGGCAGCGAGTACCCGACCCACGGCAATCGCCAGGCCGGCGAGATGCCGGTCGGCCCCACCGATCCGCGCGGGCAACTCGCGAACGGCCACCCGAACAACGCCGAGGCGGGCGGCTACGGCGCGCCGTTGGCGGGCGTGCGAAACGGTGCGGGCATGTGAGAGCTGTACTCCGCTTCAGGTGCGCTCGGGTTGCCAGGCAAGCTGGGCTTCGAGCGTTTCGCCGGGCGCGAGCACGGTGCCGCCCACGTCGATACGCTTCACCGTTCCTTCGTGGCGCAGATTGAGCCAGTCCGTCGTATTGCTGACGGGCTCCGCGCAGAAGTACGGCAGGCCGGGCGGGCAGAAGACCACGAAGAAGTCGAGCGGCGTGCTCGCGCGCAGCGCGAGACGCCGGCCTTCGTGCGGCCACTCGATGACCGCCTCGCGACGCCAGCCGGAGAAGTTGTTGTCGAGATCGAAGTCGTCGACGATCAGGCCGGCCTGCAGCGCGTCGACGGCCGGGTGGGCGCTGAGCGAAACCGGCAGGACTTCCGTGTCGATTTCCCACATGGCGCGCACGCGCGCGGCAACGCGTGTGCCAGGCGGGCGCGGATAGTACGGATGGTGGCCGAGGCCGAACGGCATGGGCCGCGCGGCCAGGTTGCGGGCCCACAGGCGCACCGTGAGGCCGCTGGCGTCGAGCGTCAGATGCTGGCGCGCTTCGTAGCGAAACGGCCAGCCGGTCCCGGCGTGGGAATCGGCTTTGCGCGAAACGTGGGATTCATGCGCTTCGTGCGGCTCATGCAGGAAGTGCAGTGTGAGCGTAGCGGCCGTTTGCGCCTCGACCGTCCAGGGCCGCCGCCAGGCGTGGCCATGTAGCGCGTGGCGCAGCGCGCCGGTGCCGCTCGGTAAGTCGATCATCTCGCCTTCGAAGCGGAATCGTCCGTCGCGGATGCGGTTGCAGTACGGCATCAGCGGAAAGCTCGCCATGCCGAGCGGGTCGCGTGCGTCGATGGCGGCGCGCGTGGCCGGGCGCAGCCAGTGTGACGCCGGGGCTCCGCCGGAAGTGTCGTAGAACGCGGCGATCGAGCCGCCCACGTGCGGCGCGACGAGTACGCGCGCATCGCCATGGGCAAGCGTGACGAGTTGACCGTCGTCGAGCGCGGCGGCGTCGAAAGCGAGTTCCGGGGGCGGCGAGGGGTTCGGTCGGGCAGTCAAATGAGCATTCTCCGGCGAATCGTTTTATTACTAATAAAGAATAATATAGGCGTTGAAATTGCCGATGATGAATCCAAAAAATGGTGACATACGCCAATTGATGGTCCAAATTATTAGTGCTACGCTTCGGGCCAACAGCGCGGCCCCGAGCGCGCGCCGCCGCGCCGCGCAGCCCTTCCGCAGTCCCCCTCACATCCGATGAAAAAATCGACGCAACGCCGCCCGACCATGACCGACATCGCGAAGGCCGCGGGCGTGTCGCAATCCACGGTCTCTCTCGTGCTCAACGGCGCGGTGGGCGCCAAGCTCTCGGAGGCGACGCGCCTGAAGGTGCACGAAGTGGCGCAGTCGCTGGGCTACCAGCTGCCGATCCGCGCGGTGCAGACGCCCGCCCCGGCGGGTGAGCGCAATCTCATCGTCTATCTCGCCGACGAAGTGTCGACGAGCCCGCACCCCGTGGTGAGCATCGACGGCGCGCGCGACGCCGCCTGGAACAACGGCTGTCTGCTCGCGGTGTTCTCGACGCACGGCAACGCCCAGATGGAGCAGCAGGTCCTGCAAACGCTCGCCATGCCGAACGTGCTCGGCGTGATCTACGCGACCGTGTACACGCGCAAGGTCACGGTGCCGCCCGCGCTGCTGAAGGTGCCGGCCGTGCTGCTCAACTGCTACGCGTCCGATCACGCGCTTTCTTCGGTCGTGCCGGCCGAAGTGGCGGGCGGCCATACGGCCACGGAATACCTGATCGAGGCTGGACATCGGCGTATTGGTTTCATCAACGGCGAAACCTGGCAGGACGCCGCGAAAGACCGCCTGAAGGGCTACCGCCAGGCGCTCGCGACCGCCGACCTGCTGTTCGACGAGCGCCTCGTGCGTGACGGCGACTGGAGCTCCGGCAAGGGGTTCGAGCTCACGCTCTCGCTCATGCGCGAGCCGAATCCGCCCACGGCGATCTTCTGCGCGAACGACTTGACGGCGATCGGCGCGATCGAAGCGCTCAAGCAACTCGGGCTGCGCGTGCCCGAGGACGTCTCGGTCATGGGCTACGACGACCAGGAAATCGCGCGCCACACCCATCCTCCGCTCACCACCGTCGTGCTGCCCAACTACGAGCTTGGGCGCTGGGCCGTCGAGACGCTGCTGCAGGAAGAGCAGAACCGCAGCGCCGGCGCGCCGGTGCGCCACCGCACCGTGAAGCTCGACGGGCCACTCATCGAACGGGCCTCGGTGTGCGCGCCCGACCCCGCCTCCCCCTCCCCCGTGAATACCCTCATTAATATCTCCGAAAATTGACTGGTAATATTAGTTGAAGCAGTGGCCGTAATTATTTGGTGCCGAGTTTGGTGCGGCGTCCAATGAAACAAGAAAGACAAAAAAACCGCGGTGGGGCCAGTGGCCTGCGCCGTTCGTGTCATTCAACGCCTTGCATGGGGCCGGAGTAAGCGCTGAAGCGCTAACTTCGGCCGACAGGAGACAGCCATGCGTCATCAACGAATCCAGTCCGCCCTCATTGCCGCCGGTCTTTGCCTGGCGAGCGCATTCGCCACAAGCGCTTATGCGCAGTCCGACAACGGCGCACAAAAGGTCCAGTCGAATTCCAGCGAGAGCTGCACGAATCCCAAGCCGGGCGGCAAGAAGCTTAGCGACATGGTGGTGGGGTTCTCGCAGTCGGAGAATGAGCAGAACCCGTTCCGCGCGACCGAAACCGCCTCGGTGCGCGCGGCGGCGAAGGAAGCCGGCGTGAAGCGCCTCCTCTATACGAACGCGAACGCCAATCAGGCCAAGCAGGTCGCCGACATCGAAAGCATGATCAATCAGGGCGCCGAGGCGCTGATCATTGCGCCCAATGACTCCACCGGCCTGCAGCCCGCGCTCGCCCAGGCGCGTGCGAAGGGCATTCCCGTCGTGACGATCGACCGGCAGACGGCGGGTACGGCGTGCGACGACTTCATCACGTTCCTTGGCTCCGACTTCTACAAGCAGGGCGAGCGCGCGGCGAAGGCGCTGGCCGACGCCACGGGCGGCAACGCGATCATCGCCGAGATCCAGGGCGGCTACGGCAACACGGTGGAAAGCCAGCGCACAGACGGCTTCGCGAACGGCCTCAAGCCCTATCCCGGCATGAAGATCGTCGCCGCGCAGACCGCGAACTGGTCGACGACCGAGGCGCAGAAGGTGATGGAGCAGATCCTGCTCGCGCACCCGGACGTCAACGCCGTCTACACCCACGCCGATACGATGACGGTCGGCGCGATCAAGGCGCTGCGCCAGGCCGGCAAGCTCAACGGCGTGAAGATCGTCTCGATCGACGGCACGAAGGAGATCGTCACGGATATCTCGAACGGCATCGTCGCCGCCGATGTCGAGACGAACCCGCGCTTCGGTCCGCTCGCCTTCAAGTCGCTGGAAGACTATCTCGCGGGCAAGCCGGTGCCGCAAAAGCAGATCATGGACGACGCGCTCTTCAACCGCACCAACGCGCAGCCGTCGCTCGCGCAGGGCAAGGTCTACTGAGCCGCGCCCGCACGATGACGACGAGCGTCCCCGCCAATCGCACCAATCGCGCCGATTCCGCTACGGCCACCCCGCGCGCCGTGCTCGAAACGCACGGCGTTTCGAAGACCTTCGGCGGGGTGCGCGCGCTGCGCGACGTCTCGCTGACGCTGCGCGCGGGCGAGGTGCACGGCCTCGTGGGCGAGAACGGCGCGGGTAAGTCCACGCTGATCAAGGTCCTCACCGGCTTTCATCAGCCCGACTCGGGCGCGCTCACGCTCGACGGCGCGGGCGTCGCGTTCGACAGTCCGCGTGCGGCGCAGGGCGCGGGCGTGTGCGCCGTGTATCAGGAGATCAACCTGATACCGGAGCGCAGCGTGGCGGACAACATCTTTCTGTGCCACGAACCAAAACGATTCGGCATCCTGATCGACAGGAGGCGCATGCTCGAGCGCGCCGCCGACATCGTGCAGCGCTACCGGCTTGCGGTTGACCCGGCCGCGCGTCTCGGTTCGCTCGGGCTTGGCGCGCAGCAGATGGTGGCGATTGCGCGCGGCGTTTCGCTAGGCGCGCGCGTGCTGGTCCTCGACGAGCCGACTTCGGCCCTGAGCGGTGCGGAAGTGGACGTCCTGTTCGAAGTCGTCGATCGTCTGCGCGCCGAAGGCATTGCGTTGTTGTTCGTGAGTCATCGGCTGTCCGAATGCTACCGGCTGTGCGATCGCTTCACGGTGATGCGCGACGGCGCCGTGGTTCGCACGGGAACGCCCGAAGAGCTGCCGCGTGCGGCATTGATCGCGGCCATGCTCGGTCGCGAGAGCGCGGGCGTGCATGCGTGGGCGGAGCGCTCGGGCAATGCCGATGCCGACGCCAACGCTGCGCCGGCGCTGGCCGTCGATCATTTGCAGTGGGGCAACCGCGTGCGCGACGTGTCGCTGCGGGTGGCCCGCAAGGAGATCGTCGGCCTGGCTGGCCTGCTCGGCTCGGGCCGCACGGAAACGTTCAAGACGATTTTCGGCGCGCAGAAGGCCGATGGCGGCGAAGTCGATATCGCGGGACGCGCGCTCACGCATACGAGCCCGGCGCGCTCGATCGGGCGCGGTCTCGCTTTCCTTTCTGAAGACCGCCGCGCGGAAGGCATCTTTCCCAGTCTCTCCGTGCGCGAGAACATCGTCGCGAGCCTGCTGCCGCGCATTTCGCGTTTCGGCCTCATCTCGCGGGCGAAGGAGGCGCAGGTGGTGCGCGAGTCGATCGAACGACTCGGCATCAAGACGGCCGGTCCTGGCGCGCTCATCACGACGCTCTCGGGTGGTAATCAGCAAAAGGCGCTGATCGCGCGCTGCCTCTCGACCCGCCCGACGGTGCTGCTGCTCGACGATCCCACGCGCGGCATCGATGTCGGGGCGAAGGAGGAGGTACATCGCGTCGTGCAGGACCTGGCGCGGGAGGGGCTTGCGGTGGTGGTCACGTCGTCCGAGATGGAGGAGTTGCTAGCGCTGACCGACCGCCTCGTCGTGCTCAACGAAGGCGCGACCGAGGGCGGCATGCCCACTGCCGGCGCGCACCCGGACGACGTGCTCGCCGTACTGGCCGGCGCTGGAACTCGCGATGACGTTGACCACGGCGACGGCACCGCGTGAGCAATCCCGCGCCAACCCCGCCACAATCCACGACCACAGTTCCGATGGCGACCAACCTTGAATCGAACGAGGCAAGCTTGAGCCCCGCGAATCCTTCGAATTCCTCGAACCGCTCCGTCTCGCCTGTGCCCGGCGCCGCGTCGCGCATGCACACCTGGCGTAACGTGCTGCGCGAGCACAGCGTGTACTTCGCGCTTGCCGCGCTCGTGGTCTTCAATCTGATCGTCACGCCTGGCTTCTCGAATCCCTTCGCGGCGCGCAGCCTGCTGTTCGAGGCAGCGCCGATCGTCTTGATCGCGCTTGGCCAGAATCTCGCGATCGCGACGCGTGGCATCGATCTTTCCGTGGGATCGGTGATGGCGCTCGCCAGCGCCTCGATCGCCGTGTTCCTGCCGTATGGCGTGGGCCCGGCGCTCGTGGGCGCGGTCGCGGTGGGCGCCGTAATCGGCTTGTGCAACGGCTTCCTCGTGGCGCTGCTCGCCATCGATCCGCTGATCTCGAGCCTTGCCTTGCTGGTCGCCGCACGCGGGCTCGCGCAGGCGCTCCTGGGCGGCTCACGCGTGAATCTGCCCGACACCCCGGCGTTCGATCTGCTCGGCGCGGGCGCGGTTGGCCCACTGCCCATTGTCATGCTGATCGCGCTCGGGCTCGCGGTCGTGGTGGCATTCGTGGTGCGGCGCACGACCTTCGGGCGCTACGCGATCCTCGTGGGCGCGAGTCGCGGTGCTGCGTTCCTCGCGGGCATTCCCGTGCGGCGTACGCTCTTTCTCGTCTATGCGGTGAGCGGCACGCTTGCCGGGCTCGCCGGCGTGTTCGCTTCGTCGCGGCTTGGCGCTGCCGATCCCAACTACGTTGGCGTGAACTTCGAACTCGATGCGATCGCCGCCTCGGTCATCGGGGGCACGCCGCTTTCGGGCGGCCGCATCTCGGTCGTCGGCGCGGTGTTCGGCGTGTTGCTGCTCCAGGTTCTCGACGCGAGCTTCATCATGAACAACATCAGTTTCACTTACGCGCAGATCCTCAAGGCGGTGTTCATCGTCGTCGCGCTCTACCTGCAACGCTCGGGAGGCTGAAGCGATGCAACAGCCCACACAATCGGCGGCGCAAACCGCCGCCGCTCCGGGCGCGAACCGGCGCGCACAACTGATCGCGCTCATGCAGTCGCGCGGGGCGATCGCGATGCTCGTGGTTGTCGCGCTCGTGGCCGGCATGGTATTTCCCGACTTCCTGCGCCCCGCGAATCTCGCCGACATCGCCGCGAACGGCGCGTTTCTCGGGCTCGTGGCCGTGGGGCAAAGCATCGTCATCATCCTGGGCGGATTCGATCTTTCCGTCGGGTCGATGGTCGGACTCGGCACGGTCCTGGCCGCCTATGCAGCGCCTTACGGGTGGGGCGCCGCGCTGCTCGCGCCGGTGGCTGCCGGATTCGTCGTGGGTCTGGTGAACGGCGTGTTGATCGCCCGCGCGCGCATGGCGCCGTTCATCGTCACGCTCGCCGCGTTGCTTGGGCTCAAGGGGCTCGCGCTCGTGCTCGCGAGCCAGGATCTGCTCATCGCCAATCCAGGTTTCTTCGCGCGCATCGCCAATGGCTCGATCTTGGGCGTCAACAATCTCATTTGGGTGCTGGTGATCGTTTATGCGCTCGGAGGCGCGCTCCTCAACCACACGCGCTTTGGCGCCGCGATCTTCGCGATCGGCGGCAACGAAGAGGCGGCGCGCATGCTGGGCGTACGCGTGGAGCGGGTGAAGATACTCGCCTACGGATTGTCCGGTGCACTGGCCGGCCTCTCGGGGGCGCTGCTGGCCTCGCATCTGGACTCGGGGCTGTCGGGAGCGGGCACTGGCTATGAATTGCAGTCGATCGCCGCGGCCGTAATCGGCGGCGTGTTGCTCACGGGCGGCGTGGGAACGATGGCCGGACCGCTGGCCGGCGTGCTGCTGCTCGGCGTCATCGACAATGTGATCAATCAGGTCGGCACGCTGAGCCCTTACTATCAGAACCTCGCTAGCGGCGCGTTCCTGCTTGCCGCGGTGATTGTGCAGACCGTGCTGACTGGGCGCCGACATGGCGCCGCGCGAACTGCAGGCGTGACGCGGCGGCGCGCGGCCGCGGGCTCTTAGTGGATGGCGTCCTGATCTGCCGGTTTCGCATGCGTTGTCGAACCCATTCGGCTTCGGGCTAGGTTTATTGATGGGAGACGCTCAGCTTCACACGCGTTGAGCCATCGGTCTGTGCGGTGATCTCGGTCCGGCTGCCGCGCTGTCCCAGATAGAAGTGCTGACGGCCTGGCGCGTTCACGTCGTGGGTTGCGTCGGGAAGGCATGAGGCGATGTCGGCCCCCACGCCTTCGAGTGCATTGGTCCCCGACCCAGCGTCTCGTGCGCTCCAGACGCACTGAAAACTCCCGCCGCTCGTTGCGCATTGAGCGTCGTCGCCATAGGGCTGCGCGACGGCGCGTCCGTCATCAGGACTCAATGCAGCGAAATGCTGCGGTGCTGCCGCGACGATACGCTTGAGCGCTGCGCAGGGGCTTGCACTGTCGTCCGCATGAGCGGCCAGGGGGACGCCTAGTATGACAATAGCCGAGCAAAGCGCGAGTATCCTGGTGATCGGTAGATTCATGGCGTTCCGCTGCGTGAGAGCAGCGCCTCATCGTGGCAAGTGAGGACAGTGTTGCAAGCGACGTGCCGGGAATAGCGCTTGCAGGATGACGCCGGAATACTCATCACGAGGAGAACGCCATGAGCAAACCGTTCGAT
This sequence comes from Paraburkholderia sp. J7, assembly GCF_905220155.1. NCBI lineage: Bacteria > Pseudomonadati > Pseudomonadota > Betaproteobacteria > Burkholderiales > Burkholderiaceae > Paraburkholderia > Paraburkholderia sp. J7. The sequence continues at coordinate 13,273 of NZ_CAJMYZ010000052.1, forward strand.
CGCATGATGAAAGCGGGCGCATTGGTGGCGTGCCTGATGTTTGCGATTGCGAGCAGCGGCGAAACGCGCGACGAGCAGGAACACGCATGCCGTGGCGATGCATTCCACTTTTGCGCGAGCGCGATTCCTAACAAGCAGAAGATCGCAGCGTGTATGAAGCAGCACTACGATGAGCTTTCGCCGCCATGCAAGGCGATGTTCGACCCGCCGGCGAAGGCCGATCCGAAGTCATGAGCGCTAGCGGCGTTCAGTGAGAAGGGGCGCACGGCGCCTCTTTTCCCTTGAGTCGATGAAAAAGGGCTTGCGGGCTCGCGCTCCTGGCGCTAAGATTCGCCCCCTTCGCAGTTCGATGTCACTGACATCCGGGCAGCGAGGGCCGCCGCGGAAACCGGTGGACGCAGGAGTCGGCAGCTTTTTTAAGCGGTGAGCG
>NZ_CAJMYZ010000053.1:0-12866 GCF_905220155.1 Paraburkholderia sp. J7
GAGGAGCGCAGAGACCTTAGTGCCGTCGGGCAGTGTCAGGGAAAGCGATTCTGGGTCGTCCATCGTATTGAGGTCGTGTCGTTGTGGCCATTGCGCCGATTCTGCATCAATGAGGCATCTGGGAGCGTTTGTGGTGGCGTCCGGCAAGGCGTTGCGCACGCGGAGTTTGCCGGCCGATCCATGCGCGCGCCCATCGTGAACGGCGCCGCAGCCGCGATGTGTCGGTTGACGACCGCAAGCCCGACGGCGTAATTGCACGCCTGCATCATTGTCAGCGAGCTGTTACGACACTGCAATCAGCGTCAAAGGAGGTTCTCGAAGGGCAGTTCATTTAGCTGCCTCTCTGGAAGAGCATGTCCGGCTGCAGAACGTTATGGGTTCGGCCAATTCCTGCCGGCGGCTGGCACCACCAATGGCTGTTTCGCCGCCAGCTCGCGACGGTCAATTTATTGGCGCAAACCGAAAGCAACACAACAGGCAATATTCAGAAGTTCCGCGAAACGAGGACTCGGAGGGATTCGGAACGTCCTTTCAAGGTGACTCCGGAAATCCTTTCGATTTTTGGCTTCGGGACGGCTTCGCTTTTCTGACCCCGTACGACGACCGCAGCCTTAAAACGTTTTCGAATGCTCTGGCTAAAGTCAGATTACTTTCGACGAAACAGGAAAGTTGATTTTCCCGCCCTTTCTGCCTCAGGAAGCTCTGCGACTCCGGCACCTGCCTGAAAACGTTGAGACGGGTCCGTTCAACAAAGCGCAGATTGAATATTTGCGGTACCACCACATGCATGTTTTTAAGCGACCGATCGCAGAGTGACGGTAGCTGTTGATGTCCACACAGAATTGACCCGTCGGGGCCAGTAGTTGAGTTAAGACTCGGTGGAAATCAACAGACTGCAGGATGGCCGAAACGACTCGGGAGGCCGCCATTGTCGCTCAGCCCGCTCGAACGGCGGCTAGGGGTCGACATTACCCATACGCTCTCGACTGAAGTACAACGGCTTTGCCATCTCGGGGTTGGGACATCGACGCGCTCACCTGGCAGCGCCCGACTCCGCGGGCACTCCTGACTTGTGACATTACAGATCCAACTTCCAGAGGCCGCTGGCCGCGCCTTCAGGGCAAGCGGTCACGAATGGCGAGCAACAGATCGAGGTGCCGCTCAACAAGAAGCGGAATGACGGACGCTCCGCTGATCCATCGGCCAATGGTGCGGCGGTCATACCCCGAGGTCCAGCCAAGGCGTGCCAAAGCGTACGCTAGATCAGCGGGCTTCATGGCGACTTCGACAAAATGTCCGGCCCACTGGCGTGCGAACGCGAAATTTTGTCATGGCTGACGGCAAACCCACCCCTCGGACCTGCACTTCAACACCGTGCGGCAGCAACATGCCCGCAACACTCGGCCGCCATCACGCCCGGCAATGCGCGTCGCGGCCACTTGTGTCCTTCGCATTTCGACGGGCACACGCCACGTGACCCGATTCGACTTCTTTCCGTCGATTGCAGGAATACGGCGACGGGGCGAGGTAAGACAGCGATCGGGATGCTACGCACGTTGACTGTTTCCCTTGAGATAGCTGCGCGATCCCGGGACGCCACGTGTCGTCAAGTGCTGGACGGCCATTTCTGCGCGCTTACACCGAGTTTCGCGGATACGCTCTCGCCGACGGCCGCTAACGGTCAGCCCCATATTCGTACCGACTTGACTGCGATACCGATACTTTGACCACTCGAACACTAAAGTTTCAAGCCAGACTGCCGTAAGGCCGGTTTGGTTTCAGGCGCTAAAACGTGCGGAGTGATATGAACAAGAGTATGAGAATTCTGGTGGTGGATGACTTTCCGACGATGCGCCGAATTGTCCGCACCATGTTGAGGGATCTGGGTTATACGAACGTCCATGAGGCGGAGGACGGCGTGATGGGGCTTGCGCATCTGCGTGCGAGCCCCTTCGATTTCGTGATTACCGATTGGAACATGCCTAACCTCAACGGGCTTGAGATGCTGAAGGAGATTCGCGCAGATGCAAGTCTTGCACATCTTCCGGTGCTGATGGTCACCGCCGAGTCGAAGAAGGAAAACATCATCGCAGCGGCTCAGGCCGGTGCGAACGGCTACATAGTCAAGCCGTTTCCCGCGTCCCTCCTGGACGAGAAGCTGAGCCGAATTGTCGAGAAAATGGGCAAGACTGGAAAGTGAAATGAATGAGCGTTAAGGCCCGCCATTGGCCGCAGGAATGTGCATGCCACCGCACATGTCGGCAGGCGTCGAATAAACCTTAACGGAACGTGCCGGCTGCATCGGACAGGACGCGGCCACTTACGGTCGTTCAGTCAGACTGCGTGCGCTTTGCTGGAGCGTCGCTAGTAGACCGGTAAAGCGACAACCAAAGTGCTGCGATTGACAAAGCGCGACAGACTACACGCAACCTGAGGACATGCTCATTGCAGCCGTAACGTTCAAGTTGCATGCCGGTGATACGCAATACGTGCGCACTTCTATCAGCATGGGCCTTCTGGTTGGACATATCACGCCAACCCTGGAGGACCCGGAAACCGGGCCTCACGCAGTCGAGCAGCTTAAATAAACCGATGCTCCGACGACTACAGCCGCGCAATTAAGCTCTTGAATTGAACAAAACGAATGACAACGTGGGTGGCACGCCACCCACCGGAATACGAGCTTCCGGCATGCGGCCTGTGGGTATTCGGCCAACCACTGAAGAAGACTGGGAGATCTTGAAAGGGATCTTCCTTGCTGCGCTGTCTGACAGTCCAACGGCGTTCGGTTTGCGTTACGCCACAGCGGCCGCGTATAGCGAGCAGCAATGGCGCGACTGCGCATCAGTTCAAACGCAACCACTATACCTGGTAGCCTTGGAGCAAGGACAAGCAATCGGACTGATCGGAGACGGGATAACCCGTTCGCACGAATACCACTTGATTGCCATGTGGGTTCATCCGAAGCGGCGAGGCATGGGAATTGGGGGCCGTCTCGTCAATGCAATCCAGGCGCGCGCGATTGAACGCGGACATAGAAGAGTCGTATTGAGAGTCTCGCCAGAAAACGGCCGCGCTGCGGACCTCTATAGAAGGCATGGTTTTATATTCTTGCCGGAATGGGAAACACTCGCCGGTCAACCCGCGATCAACCTGCAAAAAATGGAATGGAGTAGCAGTCGCTGACTGTCGTTACGATTTCGCTGGGAGCTTGATCGACCGTGTTCGGGTTGCTCAAGAGTCCGCTCAGGGTCGACTCACGCTTTTTGCATGAAGGCATCGGTCGTGATGCCACTATCCGATGACTGCACCGGCGTCGCTCAACGTTCGCGCGGTAATCACGTGGCGAACCTCGTCTGCAACCTCATGCCACCAAGCCGCTCCTTCGCCGTCCACCGCGCTCGGGTCGATCGCCTTGCGATAGATCGCCTTCGCATTGTTAATGCGTTGGCAAATCGTCGCCCTCTCGTCCCGAAGCGCGGCGCGACGAACATGCTGCGCAGTGCTCTGCTCTTTCCAGCATTGGAATCGCCTACTACGATCAGCATTCGCTCTAACTGTGGCAATTGACAGAGTGGTTTGTTCACCAGTCGCTTTCTGTTATCAGTGGTCGGTCGACGGCAATCTGGTCGCATTGGCGGTTCTCACTCGCCATTCACTATCGCCGCATCTGAACTGCTGCATCCAGACCTGCTTGAGCTCGTCCCCATCAACCACATCGGCGGCTACGATGACCCGCTTTTCGTAATGGCCCAAGCAGCTGACAGTGATCGCACGCGAGGCAATGGCGTCACCCTCGAAGCGAAGCGCCGCAATCTCGACGAGCGGCTCTTCCTTCTCATTTCCCGCGTAGGCCTTCGATGCCCCGCGCACCGTAAGATCGTCAAACCATCGAACGGTCCAACTGCCGTCAGTTGCCCGTCGTTCGAGGACTACGTCACGAGACCACCACGCTGCCTCGTGCGAGAGCTTCTGCTCCGTCTCTACCGGTTGCTCAGCCACCGCGGGACCTGCAGTCAAGACTGAGGCGAGCATAACCGCACCAACAACCGATGCCTTCATCTTTCTTCTCGTTGTCCGTTGCAAGTGCGTTGATTACCCGTGAATCATTTTGCGAGGTCCGTGTTGTTGCGGCTGAATGGCGGCGAAGACGTGCGCCTCCTTCTGTAGCGCCGTCAGAATCTCAACGGTCTGGGTATACAGGTCGAGGCCAGCAACATGCACGAAAGTCTCACGCGAGCGCCCGATCGACGCAATCTGCTCTGAGCACACAAATACAGTTTCGCGGGCATCCCCCGCAATGACCGTGTCCTGAAGGATCTGCAACTGGTGAATGATCCGACCGAGGAATATGACTCCCTCGCTCTTTTGGGGAAGCGTCACTGACAAGCGTTCCAGGTCGTCAATCGTTTGACGCAGCAGCGATAAAGTCGCCCGATCCATTCTCGTCTTCTCCTTGTTTTTTTCCTCTTTCCGCGGTTGGTCGCTACAAAAAGTACCACTGGCAAATCTCCGAGATCCGTTGCCTTCTCTCGCCCAACCCTTCTTTATCGGCATCTGCGCACGAGTCTGTAGATCCAAACGACGAACCTTGTAAAAATCATGCAAAACGCATTCACGAGGATAGGTTGAGCGCGGCGACGACTCGCCACATTGTCCCGTGCGAGAACGCCCGTTACACCTCCTGGGCCGCCGGCACATGTTGACCGTACGCCGCCGAGGCGAGGCTATTCCACCTGTCCGAACCCCATACTCGGGCGGGTCGCCTTCGGCCGCCCCATCAGGCAGTCGTCGGCCAAGACCCGCCGTTCGCCTGCATCCTCGCTCGGACGTTCAGGCCCAGCGTCAGGCGGAAGTGCGAAGAAATCTTTGTGAACTTTCCACCTTCAAGTCGCCGGGCCGCACTGGATTCACCGACTTTCTCGGCACATCAGTAGGCACTAAAAGACAGCGATCAGCGATGTAGCAATAAATTTTCTACCATAGGCGCATTAGCTATGGAAACGTTGCTACTCGCGCGCACCCGGCAATTGAGACCGGCGGACGCGATGCTGGCATACGACGTTCGCCTGTTGGATACCGGCGCTGTAACACGTGGCCCGCCCGCCATGGACGGCAAGGGAGTCGAGATGTCTCACGAACTCTACATCCAGGCACTTAGCGCGATGTTCCTGTTCTGGAATGGGGCGCGCATCCTCACGTACCTTCCGACGATCGGCAAACTCCTCGCGAGGGAAGCAGACATGCGCAGCCACAGTCTGTTGAGCTGGGGCTGCTGGGCTTTCAGCAATGGCACATTCGCACTCATGCTCCTCGAAATGAGCCGGGGAATCCCGAATGGGATGTTTTGGATGAATCTGGCCAATACGCTGATGTGCGTCATTGTTTCGCTCATCATCCTGTTCAGGCGGTTCCCGCGCCTGCACACAAGTGCCAGTAAGGTCTACCGAAACATCAGACGAAATGAGTGGAAACCCGACGCCGTGGCTGGACAGTTGGGGCTGCTGCATCTAGGCGGACGCAGCCTGGCTGGGGGCGCCAATCTTGCGGTTGATCCTGTCCCCACTACACCGCCTATGCGACTCGGACGCCTTGCACTTTGGGTTGCGCCGGCGAGCGTAGTGGCGTTCGGGGCCGCGGGTGCCGTCACGTATGATCTCTGGTCCGACCATGATCAGAACGCTGGCGTCGAATCAAACGCAAGCGCACGACAGGCGTTCGGGATAATCAGACCGGCATCGCCGATCCCACAAGGGTCTTCGTCCGCTCAGGTCTCGCCAGCAACAGCAGTTCCTGCTCGCGCAACCGCAATCGCTCGTGCGGAACTCGCCCCGCCTGCGCCTTCCGCTTCGCCTGGCCGCAGCGCGGCACCTTCCCGCGACGGTGCTGCACCGCGGATGGCCACAGGGCGAGTGGGTAAAGCCAGCAACGCCGCGCCCCAGAATCGCGGACATTGGGCGTCGCGCTTGATGACAAGCTTGCGGCAAGCGCTCGGCATCACCCGATCAACATCGCCAAAGCGACAGACACTTTCGTCCGGCCATGGCGTACCACCAAGGTCGGCCTCTGCTCGTGGAACTGCGGTTGGCCATGCTGAGATCGTCAGGCGTGTCCCTTCCCCACCGTTCGATCACGGCGCTGCACAACGCCGGGATTTCCCGGCACCGCGCGTCGCTACAGGTCGCCCCGGTACCGCGGACGATTTCGCCACGCAAAATCGCCGCCGTTCGGTGCAACAGGTTCCCGTCGATGAACCGCGGCCAGGCGACGTCGTCGAAGCGGCCCCGGTCGTGTACGCTGCGCCTCCCGGTGTGTACGTGGGGCCTCCGGTTGTGTACGCGCAAGCGCCCGTCGCATACGGCCGCGGCTATGAGGGTGAGTACTGGGACCATCGGCAATGGCACGACAACGGCCGGCACAAGGGCTGGAAACATCGCCAGCATGATGATGCCGAGAACGATTAGTGCCTGTCACACGGCAAACCGCCTGCGCATTCGCCAGCGGCCATCTATCCTCCGCAATTTTTTTGGTGCGCCTTGTCCGTCGGCAAGACGTGCGAGCGTCATTATGATGGCGGCACGATGTAATTCATCCGCCTCAACCCCATGACGGAGGCTCAAATGGAATACCTCTTGATGATCTATTCGCAAGAAAACGGCTGGAGCCAGATGACCGACAGTGAGCGGCAGCAAGGCGTCGCCGCTTATCACGCGTACACCGAATCGCTCCAGAAAGCGGGGGCGCTGGTGGGCGCCAACCGGCTGCAGCACACGAATACGGCCACGACCGTGCGGTTGGTCGACGGCAAGCCGCAAGTGCTCGACGGACCGTATTCCGATTCGAAGGAGCAACTCGCGGGCTACTACCTGATCGACGTGCCCAACCTGGACGCGGCGATGGCGTGGGCGTCGCGGTGTCCCGGCGCGGCTCACGGCATCATGGAAGTGCGCCCGGTCTGGACCGCTCCGTACGATGCGCCATCTGCTGCATGAGCCAGTCCGGCGGCGGCCGTCACGCTGACGCCGCCGCACATTCCATTGCCGAGGCAGTCGCGCGCCGCAGCTATGGCAAGCTCGTCGCGTTGTTGGCGATGCGCACGCGCGATGTCGCCGCGGCCGAGGACGCACTCGCCGACGCGTTCGCTGCGGCACTCGCGCACTGGCCGGAGCACGGCTGCCCCGCGAGCCCCGAAGCCTGGCTGATGACCGTTGCGCGCCGGCGGGCGATAGATGGCGCACGCCATCGCCATGTCGGCGACACAGTGGTGAACCAGCTCGCGATCCTCGCGGATGAGATCGACGAGTGCGAACCCGGCGCGTTGCCCGACCGGCGGCTCGCGCTGCTCTTCGCATGCACACACCCCGCACTCGAGGCCGCGATTCGCACGCCGCTGATGCTGCAGGTCGTGCTGGGCCTGGAAGCGAAGACGATTGCATCCGCGTTTCTGATGTCTCCCGCCGCCATGAGCAAGCGCCTCGTGCGCGCGAAGACCAAGATCCGCGAAGCGGGCATTCCGTTCAGCGTGCCCGAGCGTGAGGAACTGCCCGGCCGGCTCGACTCCGTGCTTGAAGCTGTCTATGCCGCGTATGCGGAAGGTTGGACGGACCCGGTCGGCGGCGACACCGAACGGCGCGATCTAGCCGACGAGGCGCTGTATCTTGCGCAATTGCTCGTCGAACTGCTGCCCGAGGAACCCGAGACGCTGGGTCTGCTTGCGCTGATGCTGTTTGCGCAGGCGCGGCGCGATGCCCGACGCGATGCGGCCGGCGATTACGTGCCGCTGTCGGCTCAGGACCCGGCAACATGGAACGCACCGATGATCGACGCAGCCAACGCACTGCTGCGGCGCGCGAACGCGTTTAATTCAATCGGTCGCTTTCAACTCGAGGCCGCGCTGCAGTCGGCACATGTGCATCGCTGCCGATCGCATTGCCCGAACTGGGACGAGATCGTGCAACTCTACGACGGGCTGCTCGCCATAGCAGCTTCGCCCGTGATCGCGGTGAACCGCGCACTCGCACTGGCGGAACGCGACGGCGCACAGGCGGCGCTCGACGCGCTCGCGCCGTACGCGAACGATCCGCGGCTGACTGACTACCAGCCATACTGGGCGGCACGCGCCAATCTGCTCGCGCGTGCCGGCGCTACGACCGATGCGCTTGACGCGTACGATCTTGCAATCGGCCTCGAGCGCGATCCGGCGGTGCGCCGGTTCCTGCAGCGCAAGAAACTGGAGCTTGCATCGGCGAGCAGCTAGGGACGCGTGGCTGTGCGAACGTCCGCAATGGAACGCTTGACACTACAGATCATGTTTGGAGTTTGAGCGGCCGCGCCGACTGTTTTCCCCGGCTTGCCCGCGCGTCTCCCGCGGACCGGCCAGGCGGTCTATCATGATGGTGCTGCATTCATCAGCGCAGGAGCCCATCATGATCTCCCATCCGTCCGCCGCGCCGACCGGCACCGCTCCCGACACCGCGCGCCCTTCCGCCGGCCCGACTCGCCAGCCCGATCGCCCATCCGGTCCGACGGGCCTGCAAACTCCGGCTCCCGACAACCTGCCAGACGCCAACGCGGCCGAGCCCGAGCCTCACGAGCATCTCCCGTCCAGAAGCGACGACAACTGATTCGGCACCGCCGTGCCGAGGCGTCGTGGCGCGAGACTCCGTCGCTTGGCGTGGGCCTGCAATATCCACCTGCAACACCCGCCCGCCACGTCCTCCCGCGAGGACCGGCGGGTTTCTGTTGGTGCTCCCCAACCGGTCAATTTGCCCGGGTCAATCAGTGACAGCTTCGGGCGTGGGGCCGCAATCGGCGGGAAATTGCGCCCTCGGTCTTCGTGTATAAATGAGGCTGCCCAATACAAACGGAGCCCGCCGTGGCCGAAACCCCACCGTCCCACTCAAAGCCAGTTACCGAAGGCGCGCGCACTTCGGTCTCGCGTCCTGTCAGGCTTTGGGCCCTCTGCGGCGGCATCGGCCTATTGCTCGTGAGCCTGTTGGTGGTCTTCGCCCCTGATCGGGAAAAACTGGATGAACGGGCGCTGAGCGGCCTGGGATTTTTCACGGGCGCGTGCGATGACGGAAGCGATTCAACTGCCACACCCGAGTCGGGATGCCTGGCATTGCGGGCAAAACCGGCAGTGACAACGTCTCAGCTCGCCGCCGCGGTCCCCCACCTGGCCAAGCTTCACCTGAAACTCGAATTGAGTCTGGCGGGCAGCTCCGTTGATAACATCGACTCGCTGAAAGAGCTGGATGATGTGGTATCGCTCGACCTCACGGGCACTCCGGTCTGGAACATCGACGTGCTGAAGGGAATGCGTTCCCTGAAAAGACTCGTGATACACCGCACCCAGGTCCAGAACATCGATGCGCTTCGAGAATCGACCGGTCTCCAATTGCTCAATCTCTGGGACACCCGTGTTTCGAATCTCGAAGCACTGAGGGACTTGACTGAGTTGCGCCAACTCGACCTTCGGGATACGCAGGTTCGGGACCTCGAAGCGCTGGCGAAGCTACCTCGTCTGGAAGCACTCAAACTGGGTGGCGCGAGAATTGTCAGGGACATCGAGCCACTCGGTCAATTGACCACGTTGACAACGCTCGATCTCAACGAGACGCAAGTCGAGCGCCTCGATCCGTTGAAGAATCTTCACGATCTTCAGGCGCTCTATCTCGCGAACACGTCTGTTCGTGACATCGATGTACTGATGGGCATGCCACACCTGAAGACGCTCGTGCTCGACGGCTCCAAAGTCGAGAATATCGAGGCGGTGCGGGGATTGCGCGAGATGGAAACACTCGTTCTTGCCCGCACGCCAGTCACGAACATCGACGCACTGAAAGGCCTGACTGGCCTGCAAAGGCTCAATCTCTCCGACACCCGCGTCGAGAACATTGATGCGCTGAGCAATCTTACTGCCCTTCGAACACTCAATCTCTTTCGCACCGACGTTCAAGACATCGACGCGCTAAAGAGACTGAAGGGGCTACAAGAGCTCTATCTCGCGAATACGCCAGTCAAGGACGTCGACGTACTGAAAGGCCTGACCGGGCTACGGGAACTCGTTCTCTATGGCACCAGGGCCCGGAATGTCGATGAACTCAAAGCGGCCTTACCAAACACTCGAGTTGTATGGTGACCACCCGGTTTGCCCCGCTCGCACGACTCGAACTAAAATTCGATCAAGACTTGTGTCGAATGCCTGGGATATCTAAATGCATCAACATTGTTGGTGCACTCTGGAGACCGGTCGATCAGCACGGAACCGGACTACGACGGGCCGCCCGCGACCGCCCTTACCCTGCGCGATGTGTTGCGCTCCAGTCTCATGTACAGGTTCGCTGCCACGATACCGAAGACGATGTGAACGAACACGCTCGCCAGGTTGCGCCCCTCTGCGAACCACGGAAAAAGCCGTGTCATGCCGTAGAAGTTAATAAGGTAAACGGCTACAGCGAATGCGCCACCCGCCAGCGAAGCCATCCCCATGCTCGAGTCCAGGTCGAATGACGTCATGACCAGACCGAGGGCAAGCGCGAATACGATGGCAAGGGCAAAATGCACCACGAAGGCCGCGAGCACGATGCCAGGCGAGAATGCTTGCGGCGATTGCAATGCGCCTCGTCCCAGAATGATCGCGGCGACCATGCGTGGGGGCTCCAGCAGACTGCCGCCAGTCGTCAGTGCCATCAGGACGACCCCTAACACCAGGAACACAGTGCCGGCGATGACGCCTGCCAGCACGGCGGCCCGACAGTCGAGCTGGCCGTGTGTGAAATGATGGAAATCCATGTGAAGGTGCACAATTTGTCTCCTGATTGATTCGGAGAAAACTTCAGCAAAAAACACCTTCAAATCAGGCGTGCTTCTCACTGAATTCGTTGAGCGGCACAGGCTGCTTGAGCGGATCGAAGTCGGCCCACCGCCCTTGTTGCCAGCAGCCGGTCGCACGTTCGATCGCCGCGCCTCCCGCATCGCGCAGCACCCGTGCGGCGTCCAACTGGCTGTCCGGCGACACGTGTACGGCCACCAGCACACCGGATTCGCGGGTTTCTTCGTTGCTGGCTTCGCGCGTGCGCACCATCGCGCCGACCAATGAGCCGATATACGCACTCACCCCAGTCGCGATCAGCGACACGATAAGCGGCGGCGAAAACACTGCGAAGACCCCGACGCCGACCAGGGCGCCAACCACTGCGCCAATCGTGATGCCTATCTCGGCACCCGCCGGCGCCTCCCTCGCGTTTGCGTCGGTGATGGTTTCGAATCCGTGCTGGCCGCACGGATTGACGAAAAACAGTGTGACGTCCTCTTCGACGAAGCCGGCAGTGATGACCCGTTGTGCCGCGTCTTCAGCTGCGGGGAACGTCGTAAAGCGTGCTGCGACGATGAGTGACATGTGGCCTCCATCCATCGTTGAGCGGCGGTTGCAGGCGTACCACCCCACCTCACCTCACCCGTGCCGACCTATGTGCATGCGATGGCACGCGTCGCGACTATGGCGTGGCGCCGCGATCGGGTTCCATACCGTCCACGCTGAACCGTCCGCAATGGACCACTACTCCTTGCGGCTGTGGCGCAAATTGCCGCTCGCGAGCGAAAAAACGGTTGATTCACCTTGTCTCGTCGGTACGGCTATCGTCCTCATTGTGCAAGCGCGCAATCAGAATCGCGATAGGTCAACCTCCTCTATTTGAGGTAGGTGCTTCGCCAGGTGTCGCGGTGCATCGTGATGACTGTTCGCCGCTCGTGCGTAGCTTCGAGCGGCATGACGTCTTCAGGACGACGCAATGTGACCGTTCAATGGCAGTCAGCTCGCACGCTCGTTCGTCACGCGGCCGCAGCGCAGCCTTGCTTCGTACGACTCGCATCCTGCTAAAACGAAATGGGGATTCGAATATTCCCGGCGTGTTGTGCGGTCCGCGAGAATGAGATGGGGTTGACCGCAGCGTCGAACGCACAAGCGTCGACGTCCGTCATTTCGCTGACAACGACGGATCGCATGACAGCCATGGAGACGTTCGTTGCCGTCGTCCCCCTCTTTTTCCATGATTCGATTCGCGCCCCGGCACATTAGCGCTCAGGCATGCAGCGAAGCGGCAATCCGCACCTTCACGGAGGCCACGCAATCCAGTGCCGTAGCCAGCACGGGATTTGGCGAAACTTCGCCGTAGTAGAGCCGCACAGTTTCAAGAAAGCGCGCGCCTTCGATCGGCAGGATGGCGAGCGTACCGCGCCGTGCCACGGTCAACGGCATCAATGCGAGAAACGGATACAGGCCGAGCATCGTCTCGTTCGCCTGAATCGAAACCGACTGCACGCAGCCCGCCGGCAACTCGAGGCCGCCGCGTTGCAACCAGCGTTCGAGGGCGACGAAAGTGGGCGCCTCGCGCGGCGGCAGAATCCACGGCAAGCCAGCAAGATCGGCGCGCTTGACGGAACGCCGCGCCGCGAGCGGATGGTCGCGTCCGCACACGATCACGATAGGATCGTCCAGCAACGCGCGCGAGGCCAGCGCACCCACACCCTCCTGCGGTTCGGTGCGGCTCAGCACGATATCGAGGCTGCCCGCGGCGAGCATCAGGAATAACCGGTCGCTCGTCGCCTCGAAAAACGACACGTTGACGTGGGGCGCGCGCTTTTTCAGCTCGAGCACGAGTTCGGGCGCGAACACCGGCAGCACGGTTGGCACCGCACCCACGGCAATGCGCCCCGAGAGTCCGCTCGTGAGCGCATCGACCTCGTAGCGCGCCCGCTCGATTTGATGAAACACCTCGCGCGCATGCCGCAGCAGCACGTCGCCCACCGCGGTGAAGCGCAACCGGTTGCCCACGCGCTCGAGCACCGGGGTGCCGATGCCCGCC
>NZ_CAJMYZ010000054.1:0-11265 GCF_905220155.1 Paraburkholderia sp. J7
ATGTAACGATAAACGTCTGTTCGACGTGGAAAAACACTGCGACTGCGAATTGATCTTCCATGTGGGTGGATAATCGCTACACTGATCACTCACCCCTTGAAGGAGGATCAATGGATCAACTACAAGCGTTGCGTGTGTTCGTGCGTATTGCCGAGTCCGGGGGCTTCAGCAAGGCGGCTGACACGCTGAACGTCCCGCGCGCGACCGTCTCGAAGCTCATTCAGGAACTTGAAACCCATCTTCGCGTGAAGCTCTTTCAGCGCTCCACCCGCCGAGTGGTCGTCACGGAGGAAGGTCAGGCGTACTACCAGAACGCAATCAAACTTCTCGCGGACCTGGATGAGATGGACGGCCTGTTCGCAGATTCACGCGGCAACCCGCGAGGACGCATCCGCGTTGACGTCGGTTCATCGCTCGCCAATCTGATCCTGCTGCCTCACCTACCCGCTTTCCGTAAGCGCTACCCCGAAATCCAGCTTGACGTGGGAGTGAGCGACCGTCAGGTCGACCTGATCGGTGACGGCGTGGACTGCGTAATCCGCGGTGGCGAGCTGACTGACACCTCTCTCGTCGCGCGTCGCCTGGCAGGGCTGGAATGGGGCACGTATGCTGGCTCCAGCTACCTTGCCGAGCGCGGCACGCCATCGCATCCCGATGACCTGATCGCGCGCCATGAAATCGCGGGCTACTTTTCATCGTTGACCGGTCGTGTCACCACGCTTCTTTTCCAGCAGGGTGAGGAATCAATAACCATCGATCCGAAGGGCGCCAGAGGTGTCTTTGTGAACGAAAGTACGGCTCATCTAACCTCTCTGGTAAGCGGGCTGGGTGTCGGTCAGACGTTTTCGTTCATGGCGCAGCCATGGCTGAAAAGCGGCGATCTTGTCCAGGTCCTGCCACAGTGGAGGCGTCCACCTCACCCTATGCACATCGTCTTCGCACAATCGAAATACAACAGTGCTCGACTGAAGGTTTTCGTTGATTGGGTCATCGAGGTCTTCAAGCCATTCGACAGCACGCCCGCTCCGCACCGTACTGCCAGATGAAACGGAACCGAAGCGTGATGTCTACCGGGAATCAGGACGTGCAAGCGACTGGCGGGCCCGCGAACTACGCCGTTCTCATCTTGCGGAAAGCGAGTCGCATCTCCTGAGCAAACAGGGCTGGCTGCTCCATTGCTGCAAAATGGCCTCCCTTGTCGACTTCCGACCAGTAGAAGAGGTTCGGCCATGCGGCTTGCGCCCAATCCTTCGGCGCACGATAGATTTCGTGCGGAAAAATGGTCGCGGCCATCGGCAGTTCGATGGTGCCGCCGCTGAACCCTGACATGCCGGCCTGCGTCGCCTCCCAGTAGAACCGGGCAGAGGACGCCGATGTGTTAGTGACCCAGTACAGTGTGATGTTGTCGAGGATCTTGTCGAATGAGAGATGGCCGTCGGGTTGATTGGCGTTATCGGCCCAGCCGATGAACTTCTCATACATCCAGTTCGCCTGTCCGGATGGCGAATCTGCAAGTGCATAGCCGATCGTCTGTGGCTTTGTCGCGTGCTCCTTGAAGTAGCCTCCGCCCTCGCCCGTGAATCTCGCTGCGCCATCCACCGCTGCCTGCTGCGCAGGCGTCAGATGCGCGGGCATCGTTTGTGGGAAGACCAATGGCCAGTTCACGTGCGCGGCAACGAGGCCGTCGGGACGAAGATGACCAAGGACATGAGTCACGCCCGTTCCCCAGTCACCGCCCTGCGCCACCCAACGTTTGTAACCGAGACGGGTCATCAGTGTGGACCACGCCTTTGCAGTCCGGACGACGTCCCACCCTTTCTCGCGTGGCTGATCCGAAAAACCAAAACCGGGCATTGAAGGAACGACTACGTCGAACGCATCCTCTGCGCTGCCACCGTAAGCAGTGGGATCGGTAAGCGGGCCGATGATGTCGAAGAACTCGACGACCGAACCGGGCCAGCCGTGGCTCAGGATGATCGGCAGTGCATTGGGGTGCTTCGACTTCACATGGATGAAGTGAATTCCCAGACCGTCGATCGAGGTGCGATATTGGGGGAAGCTGTTGATCTGTCGTTCGAGACGGCGCCAGTCATATTGAGTTTGCCAGTATGTGATGAGCTCTTTAGCGGAATCGAGCGGTACACCCTGGACCCAGCCCGGAACGGTTTCCTGGTTGGGCCAGCGGACCATTGCGAGGCGACGATCAAGGTCGTTGAGCACGCCTTGTGGAATCGAGACCCTAAACGGCGTCACTGCCTCAGTGGCTGCGGGCATCGTAAAGATCGCCGGCGCGCGGTTTGAGCGCTTCGTCGCTGCTTCTGCGGAATTCAGGAACGGAAGTGCGGCAAGCGCTGACGCCAGCTGCATCACGGTACGACGGCGCTTGTTGGGTTGCTCCGCTTCGGAGGAAACAGGCGTGGCTTCCATTGAGGTTTTTCTCCTGGAGTTTGGTAATGGAAATGCGTTTGTTGTCTAGCTGCGCGAGGCGCGCTTAACCACTGCGGCGAGCATTACGGCTGCCATGATCGACAAGATGCCTGCGAGCCTGAACGTGGATGTGATCCCGAAACCATCCACGACTCGACCGCCAAACCAGCTGCCTGTAGCGAGAGCAATCTGGAAGACGGAGACCAGGGTCGCCGAAAATGCGTCAAGCTCGAGCGGCGCGACCTCGTAAAGAAAGAGCTGGATGCACACCGGGACAGCCCCGAAGAGCAGACCCCACACAGTTACGAGCGACGTCACGATGGCTGCAGGCGCCCCCGTCCAGACACTCGCGAGAAAAAGTGCAAAGGCGAGCGCGACAGTGGTCAGCAAGTACGTGACGCGAACATTGATCGCTGCCGCCCGCTCTGCGAGCATGGTGCCCACTGCGCCTGCGGTGCCATACGCGAACAGCAGCCACACAACCACAGCGGGGTGCATGCCACCCACTTCCTTGAGATAGGGTTCGAGAAACGTATAGGCGGCGAAATGGCCTGCTACGACAAGCGCAGTCGCGATAAGCGCGAACCGGGCAGATCGGACCTGCAGCACGCCAAGTAGCTGGAATGGACGGATCGCCTGTCCAGCAGGAAGCAAAGGAATCAGAAATGCCTGGCCGAGCACCATCAGCAACGTCGCAACGGCGACGATGGCGAACGCGATCCGCCAACCGACAGCGTGCGAGATCGCTGTGCCCGCTGGCACCCCCAGTACGGCGCCCAGCGAGATGCCTGCGAGGATAATGGCCGTTGCCCGATTGCCGTCTTTCGCCGGAACGAGTCGGCGGCCAATTGACGGTGCAATCGCCCAGAAAGTACCGACGCAGGCTCCAAGCAGCAGGCGGCCCAGGATAGCCAAAGGCGCGCTGTGCGCAACGCTTACCAGCAGGTTTGACATGACTATGGCAAGCCCGATCAGCAGCAGGAGCGTCTTGCGTTCGACGCGTTGCGCCAGTACGGCGCAGAGCGGCGCGGCGATCGCCGCCATGATGCCTGGCGTGAACACAAGAATGCTCGCGGCGCCTCCCGTCACTCCCAAAGCTTTGGCCATCTGACTGAGGACTCCAACGGGCAGCATCTCGCTTGTCACCATCACGAATGCTTCGGCTGCCACGGTGAGCACCGGCGTCCAGTCCGCAATGCTGCTGGCGCTCCCGGTTGGCTCGTGCTGTATCACTAAAGGGGCTATCTGCTCGCTCATCGTTCAGGTCCGGTCAATGTCGATGGCGAAACTTTAGACACAGGCAGATGGCGGAAAAATACGCTCTTTGCCAATTCATTTTCCACAGCCGTGGATGATCGAGCGTGCTGCCCACAGTCGCAAACGGTGAACGCGCTGGAGATTTGATCTATCGAACATGACAACACTCCCGAGGGTTATCCGATGCAAGCAACCATGGCAACGGAATAGAGCGAACACGATCGGCCCACTGGCGAGTGAAACCGTTGCATCAACACCGGGAGTATTCAAAAATCCCCGTTTTATTTCATTGAACGATCCTTAAAATTTATGAAAATGCACATCGGCAGTCATTTGGCGTTGCAAAATTGTTATGCGCAGACATAATGGATATCCGTCTGACCCGGCTCTTTGCCGGTATCGACCTATCGCTATTCACTAAAGCCGCACGCGAACCGGTTATGTGAGCTACTCCTCTCGAACGTGAAGCCGCATCAGACGTTATCGAGCCCGGGAGCACCCTTACCAAAACCTTTCGATACTTGCGTGTGGGTGTCCTGCATCAGTGACCGCGATGTGTTGATTTCACTATCGAGATTGCCCTGATGAGAATCGGTGAACTGGAAGTTGAGCGCGATTCGCGACAAGTCCTTCGATGCGGCGTAGTCGTTCGTTTGAGCAGTCGTGCATTCGAGCTGCTACTGCTACTGCTGGACGCAAACGGCGCAATCGTTTCAACCGACGACATCCTTGCGAAAGTCTGGCCAACCACGGTTGTTGAGGAAAACAACATCCAGGTCCATATCTCCGCGCTCAGACGGCTTTTGGGTGAAGATCGCCACCTGATCCAGACTGTTTCGGGACGCGGCTACAGAATGGCCAGACCTCAGACTGTGGTCACCGAACCTTCTAATCTTTCCGTCGCGCCACGCCCGGAAACGCTTCATGAACTTGACCTCACCCTTCCGCATTCAGGTGGACTCCTGTTCGGTCGTCAAACATGCATTGACCGCTTGATCTCTGCGATCAGTGAGGGAGCAGACGCAGTGATTACAGTCACGGGCGCCGCAGGCGTCGGCAAATCCCGTCTGGCACAGGAAGTCGCCCGGTATTTCGCCGATCGGGGCGAAATCGGCGTTTCGTATCTTTCCCTCGCATCGCACGCCAGCGAGAGCGACGCATATGCACAGATTGGAGAAGCGCTCGATCCGATCAACGATCGTTCATCCGCGTGCGCAGGAAGCGTTGCCAGTCCGACCGCGCTCCTTGTGCTCGACAATTGTGACCGCCTCTCCCACGTGGTGATTCGGGCGCTGTCTGACAGTGCCACCTTCAGGCAATCATCGCGAACGGTTGTGCTTCTGACGACTCGCACTCCCCTCAGGGTATCGTCAGAAAAAGTGGTCAAGATTCCGTCGCTTCTCACAGTTCCTTCGCGGGGAACGATGAACGCTGGGGTCGAAATGTTTGTATCCCGAGTACGGTGTTTCGATCCGGAGGTGGACACCACAGGCGAGTTTATGGAGCGCGCTCGCCACCTCGTCGAGCAGATGGATGGCCTGCCGCTTGCGATCGAATTCGCGGCATACCATACATCGATGCTTGGAATCGAGTCCGTAGCCCTTCTGCTTGAGCAGAATATTGACTTGTCCAGCGGCGACGTACGTCGCATGAGTGAGAGCCGACACGCGTCGCTAGGCACAGCCCTGATGTGGACATGGCCGGAACTCGGAGTCCGCCCGCAAGCAATTCTCGCTGGACTACTGGATGCTGGCGCCGAAGCTGATCTCTGTGAGCTGCGAGGCATCGCAGAAAGGTCGGGATTGCAACCGGAAAATGCGCTGGAGGCGATCAGTGACCTTGCCGAAAGTTCGTTTCTCATTCGGGCCTACACGGGGTCGTCGGTGACGTACCGGATTCCCCATACGGTTCGGCGATTCCTCCGGCAGCAACGCTCAGAACTGGAGCCCGCGAAGAAAAGGCCGCTAGAGCGGATACCGGCGCGCGAATTCATGTTTCCGGCCGGAATTTCATAAAACTTAATATATATAAAAGGCTTACCGGAGCGGTTTTGATTATCGTGGCGATGCCTGATGCGCTACACGACACGGACCCGTATTCAGTTGTCCCCGCTACCCTCCTGGAGCTGCAATGAGCTACTTCAAAACCGCCGACGGTACCGAAATTTTCTACAAGGATTGGGGCTCCGGCGCCCCGGTCGTGTTCTCCCATGGCTGGCCGCTTTGCGCAGACGCGTGGGACGCACAAATGCTATTCCTCGGCAATAACGGCTACCGCGTCATTGCTCACGACCGGCGTGGCCACGGTCGCTCCGGCCAGCCCTGGGACGGTAATGACATGGACACGTACGCTGACGACCTCGCGGCATTACTAGACCATCTCGACCTCAAGGAAGCCACGCTAGTCGGCCATTCGACCGGCGGAGGCGAAGTCGCGCACTACATTGGTCGGCACGGTACCGGTCGCGTCGCCAAAGCCGTCCTGATCGGCGCGGTGCCACCGATCATGCTGAAAGGCATTTCGAACCCGGGTGGACTGCCGATGGACGTCTTCGACGGTATCCGTGCGGGCGTAGTCAAGAACCGCAGCCAGTTTTACAGGGACCTCGCCGTCCCCTTCTACAATTTCAATCGCCCTGACGCATCCGTCTCACAGGGAACCATCGATTCTTTCCAACAACAGGGAATGATGGGATCTATCAAGGGGCAGTTTGACTGCATCCGCGAATTCTCCGAGGTCGACTACACCGAGGACCTGAAGAAGATCACGGTTCCGCTGCTCATTCTCCACGGCGATGACGACCAGATCGTCCCAATGGACGCATCGGCCCGCCGTTCCGTCGAAATTGCGCCAAACGCGATACTCAAAGTTTATTCAGGCGGCTCGCATGGCATGGCGGTGATTAACGCTGACGACGTCAATCGGGATCTCCTGGAATTCCTCAGAAGCTGACGTTGTCCGCTGTGATGGGCGCGGCGACGGAAAACAGCGCGTCAATCATTCTGCGTGCTTCCGGGCTGATCACGTACGCACGTATGACTACCCAGTGCAGGTACTGAAAATGAGCGATCTTTTGGGATCTCCCGATCTCATCCCGTCTGTCGACTCAGCACGGTGGCACCGGATTCTGAACGGGTTCCTTCACCGGACTTCCCCCCCATCGGCGAAAGCCGCTCCTGTGCCAGCCGTGGAGGCAGCGGTACGAGTTGTCATTCTCGAAAGGCCTTCTGATTCCACGGTCGTCGTTCAATGGAGCAGCCCGGTTGGGTGCTACTACGGCGAACAGATCTGGCGAAAGGCCGTCGCCCGAAAATCCGGCTACTGTGTGCTAACGGGCAAGCGGATCGTTCGCGGCGACGACGTCTTCAAGCCGCAGCGCACCAGGCGCCGTATCTGCCTGAATGCTTCAGCGATGATCGGCGCATCGTCGCTCGAAGCGATGACCGACATCGCTTCCTGACATCGCCGGCACGCAGGCGTGAAGAACATCCTCGCCTGAAGTAGGGCTATGCGCGATTTTTCATAAATTTGTCCTGCTACGATAGACAATAATATTAGTTCCAGGTCTATCACCGCTGCCCGACCCATTTATGGCAAATCTGCATCCTCTATCGTGCCTGACGCCCTGCTCCGGACGGCCAGGTGCTCCATCCTCAAAGCGGGTGGAGCAGTCGAATGATTGAGGTCGGCCCCTTGCGTGTCTCGATCGAGGATGGATCGGTATTTCGGGCCGGCCAGCGTTGTCCGATCAGCAGTCGCGCATTCGCCGTTCTCGAAGCGTTGATCGCTGCCCGCGGTTCAGTTGTTTCCAAGGACGCGTTGCTCAATCATGCGTGGCCAAAGACAATCGTCGAAGAAAACAATCTGCAGGTACAGATTGTCACGCTGCGGCGTGCACTCGGGGACGCCCGCGATCTTCTGCAAACCGTGCCCGGTCGTGGCTACCTCCTGCTGCCGCAGCCGCAGGCTGCCCCGCGACAAAGCAAGGTGTATTCGTTGGGCTTGCCCTTCGTTGATACCCTTTTCGGACGCAGTGCCGCTGTCGAAGAGCTGCTGCATCTCTTCGAGTCGAATCAGGTTGTCACTCTCACGGGCGCTGGCGGCATCGGAAAAACCAGCCTCGCAATCGAGGTCTGTCGCGACACCGGTGACCTGTTCTTCTGTATCCGCTATATCTCGCTTGCGGCTATCCAGAATGAGCATCAGCTCAGAGAAGCCATACTTTCAATTTTTGCCGATGTCGTGAAGGGCACCGCGATAAGCGTCGAGGAAATGTCTAAAAGCTTGCGCCAATCGCAATGCCTTGTCATCCTGGACAATTGCGAGCATTTGATTGAAAGTGCAGCCTATATCGCACAGACGATCACGGCGGGCAATCCCGGCGTGCGCGTGCTAGCGACGAGTCGTGAGGCGCTGCGCATTGCCGCTGAAACGGTCTTTCCCTTGCAGACCCTTACCTGTCCCTCGCTCACAGCGGACAACGATGAAACGCTCGAATCCGATGCGGTCAAACTCTTCCTGCATCGGCTACGTCGGCTCTCGGCCGACTTCGACCTGAATGAAACAACAGTTCCCGCAATAGGCGAGATCTGCCGGCGTCTGGACGGCATTCCTCTCGCCATCGAACTTGCGGCTGCCCGGGCTGCCACGCTCGGACTCGATACGGTTCGTGCACATCTCGACGACCGCTTCGCGATTCTCACAGGCGGCTCCCGTGACGCGCTGCCGCGCCACCAGACCTTGAGAGCGGTATTCGAGTGGAGCTACAGGCTCCTCGCAAAAAACGAGCAGCTACTCTTTCGGCAAGCTGGGGTGTTCGCGGACGGGTTCACGCTCGAAGCAATCGCGGCAATCATGGAGCAGCACGGGATTTCGACCGTCAGCACTGCCCAGACACTCGCCGGGCTCGTCGCCAAATCGCTTCTCTATGTGGACCGGCAGAATGCGCGCCGCTTCCGCCAGCTGGAAAGTTCGCGGGCGTATTCTCGTACCCTGCTTGACCAGCACGGGGAAACAGCCGCAGCAGCGCGCGCCCACGCCACTTACTTCCGCGACTTCTTCGAAAGCGGACCGTACAAGGACGAGCAGATCAGGATCGAGGACGCTCATGACGTGATCAGTGCCGAGATTGGAAACATGCGGGCAGCCATGTCCTGGGCATTTGGTCCCTCAGGCAACCCTGATCTTGGGATCGATCTCGCCGGGACCGCGGTGCCTATGTTGTACGAGCTTCCACGTCTCGAGGAATGCGAGTATTGGTCCTCTATCGCCATTGAGGCACTTCGATGTGCGAACGCGAATCCGCGGCTGCCGGATACGCGACTCAGAATACTGACTGCCTACGCGGCCGCGCTTGTTTACACCGAAGGGCCGGGCCCATCCGTCGCGACTGCATGGCAAGAGGTCCTGGAACTGGCCAAAGCCGCTAACGATCATGGACTACAACTGCGGGCGATCTGGGGGCTGTGGAACCTTGAGCTTTACGCCGGCAGGCCCGCGAGCGCACTTGTTCAAGCGCTGCGGTTCCGGCGTGCGGCACAAAAGTTTGGATCGCCTTTGCAGGTCGCACTCAGTCGAAGGGTGATTGGCATGACGCTGCACTATGCGGGCAGGCATGCTGAAGCGCGCGAGGAACTGCTTGCGGCATTGGCCGCACCCGCAATACAGGAAGTGAGATGGTCAACGGCCGGCGTGCGCACGGATATGGTTACTGCCACTCACGCACTGCTCGCCCGCATTCAGTGGTTCCTCGGCGACGTAAGCGGTAGTCTGCAAAAAATCGAAGCAGCGGAGGACACGGCGAGAGCCACTGGCCACGAAATCACGTTGGCATACGTGCTCATGGAGGCGACCATACCACTCGCGATCCTTCATCGAAACGCGAATAGCCTGATGCTTGCAGTGGAGAATCTTGAAAACGAATGTCGTAAGGCCGGGTTGCGCGCCTGGCTGGCATGCTGTGATGCATTTGAGTGGATCGCCCGGGCGATGGATAGCCGTCTTGCGCCCGAAGCGCTTTCCGAAATGGAAGGCTCGATCGAGCGGCTGCGCCTGACAGGCTACCTGACACCCTTGCCCATGGTTCTCGGAGAATTCGCGAAAGCACTCCATGCCAGCGGCCAGCATGATCGCGCTTTCGAAACAGTGGAGGCCGCACTTGAGCACTGCGCAGAACACGGGAGCTGGTGGTACCACTCCGAGCTGCATGATTTACGCGTGTCGATCGGGAGTCTGGTATCGACTTCGCCTGCCGAATGACGCCTGTGGGCGCCGCACCAATCATGATCCACATCGCCGGATGTTGATAACGACAAACACATGAAATCTACCCTTATTCCAGACATCTGAAAGACCGCCTGGAAGGCAATCCGACGCGACCACGCTGAGAAACTAATCGATACATCGCCGATATACACAACATGAATCGAGCGGGGCATATTATCAACTGCCAAATGAACCCGTTTCCCAACGCGACCCGAGTACGCGCCCACAGAAATTCCCTCGATAGAACGCGGAACTGTATCGCTCAAGGATATCTGCACTGACGGCGCCAAAGGTAGTCTCTGGACGATGTGCAATGCCTCGCCCGACCGCTTCCAGATAGCTGTTCGCAAAGTTGTCGCCCCGCGGGAACTCCGTAAGAATTTCGCTTCTCTGCTCTACTGAGAGGCAATCAATCCCTTCACCGAAGAGATCAGCGCGTAAGCCGTAGGCGAGAAGCCGCGTGAGACCGCACATCCGCTCAGGCACGCCTGGTGTGGTATGAAGGCTAATCGCATCCCACACAGCCGCGCTATGGGCATGCCTCACTCCCTCCCTATCCAGAAACTCTTTCGCTGCATCGGCGCCGTCCAGTTCATAACGTTGTGTCGAGTTCGCATAGCTTGAACTCAGTCCCATGTGGGCAAAGTGCGCTGCGACGAAAAGTAGATCTGCCGCCACAGGCGTGTCGTGCCTCGCGGCCTCAAGCGACGCAAAGACAAAAACCCTGTAGGCGTGCCGCACCAAAGTCGCCGGCAAAGACACTCGCGCGATGTCGGCTGCATAGTGTGAGAATCGCCTGCTGGGCATATTCACCCCCACTAGCTGAGACGGAAATCCAAAAGCGGTTCGCAATTTCCTGGGACTCAAAAGGTGCCTCCTCCAGTGCAAACGCATGACGCGTGGCGCCGTGACGCTCACAACGTCCCGACGATTGCCGTGTGCAACGTGCATCCCTTTGTTCGAATGCGGAATGCGCCCGTTACCTGGATGCCCAACGAGTCCCCGTCTAGCGACTCGAGACCTGTCGTCTTCCAGGCTAACGCCGTCTCACGTCTTGAACAGTTTGAGCACAACGTTACAGAGTGCATCGCATGCGCGGGGTAAGGGAGATCCAGACTTGTTGACGACTCAATCTAACGGTTTCGTCCGGATAAAGCATTCCTTAGTCGCTGATTTTTCATGAAAAAAGATTAAATGCTCCAGGTGCTTACGGGGCAGCTGCGTCGCACTCCAACAACTGTTGATTATCTATGGACGTGGAAAGTCAATTGGCAAATTGCGTATTTTTTGAGGAGACGCACAGGTCTAAAGTACCAC
>NZ_CAJMYZ010000055.1:0-10790 GCF_905220155.1 Paraburkholderia sp. J7
GGGCTGTGGGTCTGGCTCTGGGTCGGGCTCTGGCTCTGGCTCTGGCTCTGGCTCTGGCTCTGGCTCTGGCTCTGGCTCAGGCTCAGGTTCTGGTTCGGGCTCGGGGTCAGGCGCAGGCGGCTCGGGCTCAGGTAGCTCCGGCGCAGGTAGCTCGGGTGCGGGCAGTTCCGGCGCAGGTAGCTCGGGTGCGGGCAGTTCCGGCGCAGGTAGCTCGGGCGCAGGCAGTTCCGGCGCAGGCAGCTCGGGTGGTGGCAGTTCTGGTGGAAGCAGCGCTGGCGCAAGCGGTTCCGGCGGAAGCAGCTCCGGCGCAGGCAACTCGGGTGCAGGTAGCTCCACGGGCGGTGCGAGTGCAAGCGGACCTGGCGGACATCTGGGCCGCAGTTCATTCGGCGTGAGTACACCTTCGGCCATAGTCGAAATAGTGCCACCTCGCCCACCCGCGCCGGTTATGAACGCGTACGACCCACCGCCGCACGTCCCCGATTCGGACGCCCCCAAGAGCGCGGCGGCGGTGCCCGCGCCACCCAGGAGCGACTACGCCGCGCCGACGAACGTGACCCCTTCGGTCCGAAGCACGACCGCTGGGGCAGCCACTGCGCCGATTGCGCACAACTCCGCACCGCCGGCTGTCATGGCCCCTGTTGCGGTACCGAAGCCAACTGCCGCGGCGGCCGCGACCGATTACGGTCCGCCAGCCATAACCGGCACGGGCAGCGGCGCCGGTCCCGCACGGGCTTCGAACAACTACGGCCCGCCGGCTGGCATGACCGGTGTGGCCAGAACGGGTTTCGCGGTGGATACGGGCGGCTATGAGCCGCCGATACTCACCCCAACGAGCAGCGGCAAGGGAGCACAGGAGGCTCCCTACGAGCCAGCGCAGTGACGCGTGGCCTCGCGGTGCGGCGCGAGGTCATGCGCCTGTCGAGAGCGCTCGCCATGACCGCATCGCTTTGGTACCGGCAGGGCGCAGCGTTACCGTGCCGAATGCACAGACGTCGGTGTCGAACCTCGTCAAGACCGACGCGCCGTTCAGCGCGAATCGCAATCTGTTCGCGACAACCGGTGAGAATCTCAACAATCTTCACCGATTGATCGTTCAGACGATGCCTCGCGCGCGAGCCTGAACGATCTCCCACCGACGCGCACCGCAAAAACCCGGATCGTGCGCGGCAAAGACACGTGCAATCGAGCTACACGAATTCACGACAACGTGGCGGCCCCTGCGGCAAACAACCGCACCCCAACGCCGCATCGCGCGGGGCCATGCAATCCGTACGCATCGTAGACTGTGCGTTTCGACGCTCGTAGCCCCGGAACGCCGTCGTGCCCATTCACTATCTGCGCAGCTTCACCTCCGTCGAACGCACCGAGCAGGCCAACCTGCGGCTCGGCCGCGCACTGGCCTGGGTCGCCGGCGCGATCAATGCCGGCGGGTTCCTTGCCGTTGGGCAATACACGTCGCACATGTCGGGCATCGTCTCGTCTCTTGCCGACAGCGCCGCGCTCGGCAATAGCGCCATCGCGTTGTCCGCGATCAGTTCCGTCCTTGCCTTTGTGAGTGGCGCCGCGACTTCCGCCATTCTGATCAACTGGGGACGCCGCCGTTGCGCGCGCAGTGTCTACGCACTGCCGCTCATGCTCGAAGCCGCCCTGCTCCTGTGCTTCGCCGCGCTCGGCGCGAATCTCGAGATTCATCGTGTTCTCTTCGTGCCGCTGACGGTTGCCGTGCTCTGTTACGTCATGGGCGTGCAAAACGCCATGATCACGAAAATCTCGCACGCAGAAATCCGCACAACGCATGTGACTGGCATCGTGACCGATCTGGGCATTGAATTGGGGAAGGCGCTGTACTGGAATTGGGGCGTACCGGCTTCAGGATCGGAGCACGTGGCAGCCGATATGCAGCGCGTACGCGTACTCGGCTCCCTGCTCGGCATGTTTTTGCTTGGCGGAACGCTAGGCGCACTGGCGTTCCGCCATTTCGGATTTGCCGCGGGCGTGCCTTTGTCGATGCTGCTGGTGGTCCTTGCCAGCGTTCCGGTCACCGACGATTTGCGTCGCCTGCCGCTGCGAGACCTTTTTTGAGGACGACGTCGGTCTGACTGCCGATATCAGGCAATTTATTCACTTATCAGAAACTTGTCGCGATTCTTCGCGTCCTTGATCCAGTTCGGTGCGCGGCCCCTGCCGGACCAGGTCGCGCCGCTTGCGGGATCGCGATATTTCGGGGCCGCCGCGTGATGCAAAAGCCCCGGCCTGCCACGGCGACTACCAAAGATGTCCTGCTGCGTGTAACCGAATTCGGCCACCTTTGCGCGGATATCGGCGAGAACCGTCTCGAACTCTTGCTGACGGGCAATCGCCGCTTGAGCCTCGAGTTCCGCGAGTTGCGCTTTGAGTTCCTTGTACGTTGCCACGAATCGTCTCCTGCACGTGGACACCATTCGCTAATCATAGTGGCTTTCGCGCGCGCGCCCTCTCAACGTGATCGCACGACCTTTGCGGCGGCGAAAACAAGCTGGCGCGGCGCATCGATCAGGCCGCGACGAAGACGACTGCCCCCACGTCGGCGACCTGAGCGAACAACCGTACAAAACGATAGCTTTGCGCCTGGATAGTCAGTTCGTTGAGCCCGGAGCGCGTGCCCTCCAGTATCGCCCGGGCCACCGGCTCTGGAATTGCGCCAAGGTGCGCCCACTCCTCCTGCAACAGAGCGGGGTCACCCAGATACACCTCGCTTTTGCCGCCAGGCGTGCGAACGAGAATCAGGCTTCCCCCCTTGTCGAGTGCAAGCTCCAGATACTCTGACAAGGTAGCCAACGCCTCTGTGTCGACATCGTGGGAGGCATGTGAGTTCGAAGTCATAGGGTGACCACGCTGAGTAATGTTTCACTCACTATCGTACCCCTGCTCCTGCACATGCGCCTGAATTTGGCACGGGTGCGGGTTCAGGGATGCAACCCGAACATACCGTGCCAGATCGCGCTAAAGAGGTTTGCGTGACGGCGATCGTCGGCATTTTGCGACGCTTCGTCGCCTGCACGATGCGTTGCAGATGGCGGCATCGCCTCGTCCGGTTCCCCGGTTTCGCGCGGCGTGGCGTTGTCCGCCTGACGCGAAAGGTGCAGCGCGAGCGCACCGTCGGCAATACGCCCGGCCAGCTGGGTTTCGCAATCGCCTGCGAGCAGTGCGCCAAACACGACGTCGCGGTTGTAGCCCTGCTCGGCAAAGCGCATGGCCACGGCCACGTAACGCGCGTACGCCTCCTGGCGCGCCGCCTCCTGCAAACGCGCCTCTTCCTCCTGCTCACGGGCAAGGCGCCCCATCTCCTCGGCATAGACCGCGTCATAGACGCTGCGCTGCACCGGATCGGAAAGAATCGCGTAAGCTTCCGTGATCTCCTGGAACTGCGCATGGGCAGAGGCTTCGCGTCCCATATTACGGTCGGGATGCGCTTTCATCGCGGCCCTGCGGTAGGCCCGCTTGATGTCCGCGTCGCTCGCGTCGTCGCTTACGCCCAGCAAGTCATACAACGTCGCCATGGCTCGCACAAATTGAAGTGAGATGCCGTCGATCGTAGCATGTCGTCCGCGGACACACCGGTCGAGCGTAGGCAATCGATCAATTATCCTAAGCAAATTGACATCGATTGAAGACCTCTGCCCGCAGCGCCATAACGCAGCACGAGGCGGCTCAGCGTCGAACGCGTGTCCAGCGACACCAATCGTGGTGATCGAGATTGCGCAGCAAATCGGCCCGGCGCCGTTCGCGGCGGTAGTGAGCGGTGACACTAACTGCGGCTATCACAAGCACGATCGTGCCGGCAGCCATACCCAGCCAGGACTGGTCCACGTCAGCCTCCTCAGATCCATGCGGATCGCAACCCATTTGTGAGCAACGCACTCTGAATATAGCCGGTTCATGTGACAGGCTATGCGGTCTCGACCGCCAATCAGCGCACGCGGGCAACCGCTCTCAGAAGCGCATCGCCTTGAGGCGTCACTCGGGGCGTTGGGAAACCCGATTCGGGCGTATCGACAATAACCAGATGAAGGTCGCGAAGCGCCCAGAGTTCCTCGCGGTCCGGCTCGATACGCCCGGGCGCATTCTTTATCAGCATCAACGTGGCAAGTTCGTGGGGGCTCAACATGTTATTTCCCTCCCGCATGATCCCGCTTTTTTCTGCTTCGCATTGGATCGCGCCAGTGAGCGCACTCGTCGCTCACACGCGATGCGCGCTATCTCAGCTTTGCAGCAGTTTCCGCCGCGATTTCCATATATGCGCGCGTGTAGCCGGCCGCCTGCGAAGCGACCCACGGCAACATATCGACCTGGTTGCGGACCAGTTGCTCCGGCGTCTGCGCCGACAAGATGCCTTCGAAACGCTCTCGCGACCCAGCGAATATCGACCTGCAAGTCGCGAGATTCAGGCGCGCCAGTTCACAAACACCGTCGAACAGATGAGCGCTCATCGTAGTGATATTTGCGGCCCATGATCCGCTTTCCGCGGTTGCGAATTTTTGATTAGACATACTAATTTATCCCCCGTGTATTCCATCAATCGTTATGTCTGTACCGACCGCGCTTGATGTATGGCTTCGCAACGCAAGAGACGTTGCCCGTTCAGAAACGAATGCCGGCGTCGATCTAGAGCCTTCATTCTAACTTTGTTAAATCCGCGAGATGACCAGGGATTGAGTCAGGAGTTTCCCCAATTCATTACGCAAACTCGTTGACCCCGAACTATGACGGCGGCGAGTTTCGAACAGGCATGCGGAAAATTGACTTGTCAGATTGGATTTAAACCAGTCAGACAAGAAAGGGCGAGCCACAGGTTTTGCAGCGGCCGATGACGCAAGACGTCAAACAAGACAGCGCCGCGATGAGAATTCAACGTAAGCGTTTGGCCAATGCTGTGCTCTGATGCAAATCAAACCAAGGTGAGTTGGCAGATCAATGTGCGCCAACTTTCACCGCATTGCGTTGCGCAAGCAGCTCGCGTATGCGCGCCAGATGCAGGTCGCCGACGGCCGTATGGACGGGCTCGATCTTGCGGGTACGACGTGCAGAAGGAGGCCACGCACCCAGGTAGCGGCACAGCGCGGAAACGAACGGCCGCTTCCCTCCGCCAACAAGCCGTTGGGCCGCCGCCGCAACGCGATCCGCACCTACATTTGCAAGCAGCCATTCAAACGCCTGACGGTCTTCGTCGTTCACGATGCGGATTGGCGATTTCATGCGACGCTCCTACTGGACGTAAACACATACTGTTAATTTATACAGTATTTTGCGTCAGTGCAAGGAAAGATCGGAAATCGCCCAGTGAGTGCTTCCTAGCAATTTGTCCCCAAAAATCTGACTGAATTGCCCCAAAAACCGCATTTGCAAATTTTGAGGCACTTTACTTGGCCGGTCAGGCAATTTTGGGGCGATTCATTTGGTGGTTAGTTTCGCCGCCACTGACATTCTTGAGGGGGCTTACGTGGCCGCTCGATTGGTCTGACGACCTCCGGCCACAGGCGCATGTCAGCTTTGCGAGTTCTCGCCGAAACTCGATGGAGTGGTTGGGAGTACCTTTACGCGTGCGCTTCGCTGCCATTGTTATCTCGGGTGACACAGTAGGCTCCACCACTCGTTTGGTGGGGCCTACTGTGTCCACTTTGGCGCCGTCGGTCTAGACGGTATTCAGGCAACGCTTACCACATAGTGAACTCGCAGTGCATCATTTGTCGTTCGGCGGGTAGGGTGACGAGGCACCCACCGCTTTCATTCGACGAGTTGAACACCGAAGTGGAGAAAATGCGCGCGGCATATGGCGCGCCGTTGCCGATCAATCAGATTGAGACGGTGGCCCGCTACCTCGCCACCATAAACGGCAAGCCATAGGCTGCTGGCCGGCTATCCAGTTCATTCGCCACCAGCGTCTCGTAGTCCCGACGACCGCGCCGTTTCGAAAGGAGTGTTGTGATGCCCTGCTCTCGCCGTCGGTTTTTCATCATTGCCGCAACGTTGACCTGCGCGCCTGCACTTATCGAGTAAACTCGCGCGGACCCGGCGATGGTTTCTGAAAACGATCCTAACCATCAAGAAAAGGCGATATTCGTCGCGGCGTCATAAGACCAGGCCTTTTATGCCTAGACTACCCGAATAGTTGGCATTGCATTGGGTCATCGCTACCGACCTGAAAGACCATACAAACTCCTCCCAGTGATCAAGCAACAGGTTATTCAAGGGCGAGTTCGGGTTTCTTGTGTATTCTTCCTCGATACATTTCTCGATACCGAGGAGGAAGCGTCCAATCTGTGCAATCGTTACGCGTCCAAGAAGCTCTTCCACTGCGCCCGTTGTTGTCACCGATGCCTTTCTATCCGCGGCTTTAAACCGGTCCGCAAGACCCTGGAATTGGGCCCCTACAAACGTTGCAGGATCGATAGCTCCGGATTCAATTTGCGACTGCAGTTTCTTCTCCTTAATCAGCGCAAAGCGCTGGATCAACGTGGCGTTACTTTGCTTACGTTCGCAATCGAGGCATTGTTTTCCCGCGTTATCTTGCGCCGCATACGCTGAATTGATGAGCCCGGCCGCCAGCAGCTTGTCAACAATCGGTTTGTTCTCCGCTTTCTCAGGAGCAAACTTCCCACCCAGAGGCTCACCGGAATCGGGGGCGCTGAAACGTACTCCGGAAGCGTGGCCGCTAAGACTGCTAAACGATCGGACGTGTTTTTTTGTCAGATTCCCGCTCTCGATGTTCTGAAGGCACTCGCTGATTGCGGCGGAGACAATCCGCTTCCACGTCTGCTGAGGGATTATGTTGTGCGCGACTGCGGGCTTTTGCCCTATCACGCGCTTCCCACAATTCGGGCAGTTTTCAGCCGCCACGCCGTACTCATCAGGTTCAAGACTCAATGTAACCTTGCCTCCCCCCCGAGGAAACAGTTCAAAGACACTTGCCCATGTCGTCTTGTTCTGCACCTCAGTCATATAGCCGCTCAGCGGGGGGGTAAAGTTCTTCCGCTTGCTGATATCACCAACGGGTTCCAGTCCGTGCCTTCGAGCCAAATCGTTGACAAGACTTGTGACGAGCGACCGATCCAGCGCCCCCGCCGCGGCGACTCGCAGTCGCTCCACATCGTTCACCAGTTCTTGAACCGAACTTGCCAGAGCGCTAACTGCATGAAGACGCCCCCGTGATACAACCAGACGGTATCCCATAGCGGACATGCCTCGCAAATGAAGTGAATGAATACAGCTTTTCTTCTTCTTAGGCTTTGGATTTGACGGTAGCGCTCGATAAGCCCAGGCAGGACAAACTCCCCAGTGAGCAATAAAGCCGATGCTTCAGTATTGCTGGGCTCGCCGACTTCCCATTCGACACAGCGTATGGGTTTTCGCCGTCCAGAAGCGCGCATCCTACGATGATGATCGCCACAGATCGCACTTGC
This sequence comes from Paraburkholderia sp. J7, assembly GCF_905220155.1. Lineage (NCBI taxonomy): Bacteria > Pseudomonadati > Pseudomonadota > Betaproteobacteria > Burkholderiales > Burkholderiaceae > Paraburkholderia > Paraburkholderia sp. J7. The sequence goes on from NZ_CAJMYZ010000055.1 coordinate 7,443, forward strand.
ACGGACAGATTGTGCCTTGCTGCATCTCTTTTGACATCAGATTTATCGATTGACCGCTCGCAGCGATCGACGGTATTTGAGCCACTGTTGAATGACTCCTCCTGGCCAGTCTAGATGCTGAAGACGGCCATGCATTCTGGATAGTCGTTACCGCCCGTAAGTGGTCATCGAGGGCGGGAATGAGTCGCCGACTGCCGATCACTGACTTGCCAAGTTCCCGCCGCGCATGCCTACTGCATAAGGCATGCATGCGAGCCGTTCGGCGACATCGCTGCAGCCACTTACATTCTGCCGAATTCACCGCGCCGCACAACGACAAATCCTCCATCGAATACGGATACCCGTTTCTTTCTAGTGTGCAGGTAGAGCGGAACGGGTAACCTGTGCGACAAGCAAGGTCTGGCATCAAGCACGATCTGGCAGATGGCAGCGAACGCGGGCTGGCGCGTGACTGATTCTGCATCGTGCCCTCCGGCTGGCACGGCATAGCGTCATACCCTACAACGCCAATCAGGACATCAAGGCCGTTGTCCTGGCAATCCCGCGTGCGAATGCCTCTCTCGCGTGGAGTGCATCCATCCATCGGGAAACATGCGGGACGGCATCCAGATCGACACCAACTGCACTGTGGCGCCAAATCCAACCGAAGTGTGCGATATCGGCGATCGTCACCTCGTCACCGGAAACGTACTCGCGGCTCACCAATATTCCATCGAGCACGGCTAACGTCCTTTGTGCCTCAGCGACAGCTTTCTCGGCGACTTCGGGCATGGCCTTGCGGGATGCGAAGGCATTTCCAAAGGCCGCACCAAGGCCCGATGCGTGAAAATGTAGCTGCTCAAAAACCCGGGCCCGTGCTTCTCCACCAGACGGCAGCAATCTGTTGTGCTTTTCTGCCAGATAGACAAGGATCGCTCCCGACTCCGACAGACTAAGCGGCCTCTCACTGACCCCGTCGATAATCACGGGCACCTTTCCGTTCGGATTGAGCGCCTTGAACCAGTCCGACTTCTGTTCACCCTTGCGGAGATCAACCGCATTGAGCGAATACGGAACGCCCAGTTCCTCCAGGGCGATCGTCACTTTCACGCTGTTCGGCGTGGCAAACGCGTATAACGCAATCACATTAGCTCCTTCACATGGCAACACATTGATACGTGGTTAATCCGGAAATATCAGTTACGATAGGATTCAGGACGGCGAATCATCGGCCGAATCCAGGAACACATAGAGGACGGCGATTTTCGAATCGCGGACGACGATGATGTCCTCGCCGGTGTAACGAGGCGGTTCACCGAGTGGCCCGGAACCCCAGATCAAGCGGCCACCGTTCTGGACGGCATCGGGCCTCCGGTGAGGCGTGTACACATAGCCTGGATGTGAAGCTCGCAGTTCGCTGGCAATCGAGGCAAGCTCTTCGTGACCGACATAGCGGCCGATCGGCAGATACACCACGCAGTCGTCCGTATAGATATCCTTGATGGCATTGCGAAGGCGAACGGGATCCCCTTCGCCAAAGACTTCGCGGATATTGCGCATCAGCAATTGCTCGATTAAGGAGGCATCCGGCTTTTCGACGTGTGACATGAGAACCTCTGAATGGGAAAATCTATGATTCATGAGGCGCGGATTAAGGCATCAACGCGCCTGAGGCATCATTGCAGACGTGCTTTTAACTCGTTAGCGAGCTGACGCGTCGCGGCCTTCGTCGGTGCGTCGTTTGCGAGCGCATTCAACAGGCCGAAGTCGTGAATCGTGCCGTCGTAGCGTACCGTCGTCGCCTCAACGCCGGCCGTGTCCAGTTTGCGACCGTATCCTTCGCCCTCATCGCGCAGCACATCTGATTCAGCGACCTGAATGAGCGCAGGCGGAAGACCCTTCAAGTCTTCAGTTGGAGCGCGAAGGGGCGAGGCATAGATCTCATTGCGCTGCTTCGGATCCTGCGCATATGCGTCCCAGAACCACTTCATCATCGGACGGGTCAGGAAATGGCCTTGCCGGAAGGTCGTGTACGAGCCGTCCTCGAAGTTGTTATCCGTCACAGGCCACATCAACCCCTGAAACCGGATCGCGGGGCCTTGTTTGTCCTTCGCCATCAGGCTGACCACGGCTGCCATGTTTCCGCCCACGCTATTGCCGACCACCGCGAGCCGGTTGCCATCCACCCCGATTTCATTGCCATGCGCAGCGACCCATTTTGTCGCCGAGTAGGCTTGGTTGATCGCGACCGGATAGCGCGCTTCCGGCGATGGTGTGTAATTGACAAACACCGCCGCCGCGCCCGATTGCACTACCAGATCACGAACCAGTCGTTCGTGTGTCTGGAAGTCGCCGAGAATCCACCCGCCGCCGTGGAAAAACATGAATACGGGTAAGGTGCCTGACGCACCTTGCGGGCGCACGATGGTCAATGGAACACTGATGCCGTCCTGCTCGATGGTTTTTGTGCTGACGTCGATGCCGGAAAGATCGATATTGACGCTTCTTTGCGCGTCGACCAGCACCTGACGTGCTTTGGCCGGAGGCAGCGTGTTGATCGCCGGACCGGTGCTGGCGTTCAGCGCATGCAAAAAGTCACTGGTGACGCGATCCGGTTTAGGCGGCGCACTGTTGGTTGCCGCAACAGCGAAGGTCGTGCTCACAGCCAGCGCGGCCGCGACCAACAGGGGCTTAAAGGATTTCATGATGATTCCTGGTTTTTTTATCCGATTTCAAATCGATTCTTGTGAACGGCTCAGGTCAACGTTAGCGTGCAGTCGATGTCCCCGTGCGTTGCAGTCAAGTACAGCGCATTCATAGGCCGTCTTGCTCCCAGGCAAGCGGCCCTTGGGTCTCTACTTGTTTCCCACCTGGTCAACGGGGCTGAACGCTTCCTGCGCTGCAACCGTGTCAAGCGACTCACGAAGCAGCTTGATCTTTCCATGCTCGGCGACGAGCCGGCCCGCATACATCTGCTTGTAGACTTTCCCCGTGGACGGTACCAGTGCCTCGACGGAATACTCGCCGAATGCCTGCTCCGGCGTGTCGATCAGGATCTGAACATTCTTGAAGGTGAAATCGGGCACCTTGTTGAGCAACCCGGTTAGAAACCTTTCGATGGCGGCGGGACCTTGCGCACCTGTGGTCGGGCCGAGGCTCGAAAGGTAAGGAAGTTCAAGAATGCCGTCGTCGGCAAAGAGCGCTGCGGCAGCCTTGGGGTCCCGCACAGACTCGATGTACTGGTTGAGAAGCGATGCTGCTGTTGCCATTTTTTTCTCCACGAAGAAGTGTGCGCCCCACACGGGCGTCTCATCACCCCGGGGCGGCATTACCTTGCCAGCCGCCCCAGCGGGATAGAGGCTGTTCAGG
>NZ_CAJMYZ010000056.1:0-9477 GCF_905220155.1 Paraburkholderia sp. J7
AAACGGCAGTAATTTCCATCGGCGCGCCGCCACTTGAGTTCCGCCCGACGGGCGCGGGGCAAGCGGCACTCCCGGCGTGCGAAAACCTAGGCGGGTCGATCAAAAAGGGAAAGGGCCCGACAGGGAGACAGAAAGTGCCTGATTTGGTGAGGTATTTTAACGGGGCCGCCTCGCAAACCAGCATCAAACCAAGATCAACCTACCGTCGCAAAATGCATTGATATCAAGGGTAGGCCTTCCTAGCGATACGTTCCTAGCGACTCGTGCAGCGAGAGCCACGATTGCATGGCCTCATAGTCATTGCTCGCGTTAAGGAGGCTGGCTGGCCCAGGGTTCCGTTTAGTTCCTCCGGAACACGCAATGTTTCCCATGGTTTAGGCAGTTGCACAGGCGCAGCGGCGAGGGGCGCGCATACGCGCTCGCCTATCTCCGGATGGCTGTCAAGGAGCGCCTCTACGCGGCGTGCCTCGGCCGCACCGATCCCGTGAACCGGTTGCCACCGGCGTCGCCGACGACCGACACGAACCGCACAATCACCAATCGTGCGGAGTCCATCAGCCGCCGGGCAGGTACCGATCCGCGCTGAACACAAAGCGCGGCAGACGACTGCCGTCAGTCGACCGAACAACAAGCAAACGACCGGTATCGAGGGGCAGCCAGACGGTATTGCTATTCGCAGCGAGCATTTCGACGCTACCGGCTGCGTTGCACCACTGACCCGCGCCGGAGGACCAATCGCGGAGATCGAGCAAAGTCAGCCGACTAGTCTTTTGCCGGTACGTTGCTCAGTTCGGTATTGGCGTCTATGAGGAGCTTCATCAAACGCATGAATTCCCTTTGATCGGCCTTCGATAGAGATTCAAGCAGGCGTTCCTGCGACCGAACCAGTCGTGGCACGACGGCCTCGGCGATCTCGACTCCCGATTCTGTCGGCGTAATTTGCCGCGCGCGTCGATCGTGCGGCGCGACATTGCGAACAACCAGTCCCCGGACCTCCAGGCGATCTATAACACCTGCGATTGTCGATGTGTCAATGCCAATTTGCGACGCAAGCGTCTTTTGGTCGATTTCCGGGTTATTGCAAATCGTAAGTAAGGCAGCACATTGAATAGGCGTGAGATTGAGATCGTCAACCTCCTGAACGAACAGGGCGACAGCGAGCTGGTGAACCCGCCGCGCGAAGTGACCCGGCATGGTGCAGATATCAATGTTCAAAAACGTTTCGGTCATTGCCGTCCTCTGGGACTTCGGGGATTACCCGAATTCTACACGGTCATATAGTTCGTATACTGATCATACGCATACAAAGTAATTCGTGCAACGGAGTTGCTTGTCGTGCGCCATGACCGGCAGTGCAATTGATCGACCGCCCTGGTCAGTGCAGCCTGCGTTAAGTCATACGAGTGGACACTGACGTGGTGGTATTCGCGCCTCTGCAGTTCCTGTGGGGCGAGACACTTGAAGGAGAATGAAGTGAATTGGCTGAAAAATGTGTGGTACGTCGCGGGCTTTTCGCGCGAACTGGATGGCGGTCAAGTCGTGGACCGACGATTTTTGGACACGCCGGTCGTCATGCTGCGCCATTCAGATGGGCGCGTAGCAGCGTTGGAAGATCTGTGCCCCCACCGCCTAATGCCGTTGTCGGCTGGGACGCGTGTCGGAGACGAACTGCAGTGTGGCTATCACGGCATGCGCTTCAGGATCGATGGGCTATGCACGCTGGCGCCAGGTCAAACGCACATGCCGAGTCAGGCATGCGTGCGCAGCTTTCCGCTCAGCGAAAAACATGGCCTCCTGTGGATTTGGCTCGGGGACGCTGGTCGAGCCGACGTCGATCTCATCCCTGACATCCGTTGGAATGACCATCCAGATTGGACGCCGTCACGGGGCTACCACCATGTAAAGGCAAATTTCCGCCTTGCAGTCGACAATCTCATGGACCTCGGTCACGAGAGCTGGGTTCATCTCCGCACGATCGGCCAGGGGCACGAAGAATGCATCCCTAACTATCCGGTCAAGGTTTCAATCGAGGGCGAAGGTTTGCTAAAGGCTCATCGCGAGATGCCCGATATTGACGCTCCCCCGTTCTTCGCCATGGTGCTGAATCATAGTGGACCGATTAATCGATGGCAAACGGCAATCAGTCTCGCCCCCAGTATCTGCATGACCGACTTCGGTGTTTACCCGGTGGGGACCTCGGCCGATGACGCATATCGAAGTCATGTATGCCACCTTCTCACGCCCGAAACGGAAGAATCCAGCCATTATTTCTGGTCGGTGGCCAGAAATAAACGGCTTGATGATGAAACCCTCACACAGGATGTTTGCGAGGCCATCACTCAGACGTTCGACGAGGACGCCGAAGTCCTCGAGATCCAGCAGGCCCAGATCAAAAAACTGGGTGGTGCGGTGCCGCGAGTTGCCTTGAAGGTCGACGAGGCACCGATTCGTACACGACGACTACTGGACGCGCTAATCAAGCGCGAACAGGAAGATCCCACCTTCGTATATCGACCCGCACTCATGGTCGATGACGCGACGCCAGCGCTCCAGATGGAACTGACGCGGCGATGAACTTTTAAACTGTTGATCGGGCTCCGGTGGTTTCTGTTTGAAGGATCCATCTGGGACTAATCTCCTCGAATCAGTCACGCCATCGGCGACGATGGCTGGCATGCCTGGATGATCGTCTCAAGGATTCGCTACCTTGATGCAAATATAGCCGTTACGGCCCTTGAGCAGGAGATTGAAAAATGGCGGGCAGGGAAGAAGATATTAAAGTCCGGGTTGCGCGTAAAGAGTCGATCGCGCTCGACGTCGCGCTGTTCGAATTGACAAGCTTGAGCCAAGCACCCCTACCCTCGTTCAGCGCAGGGTCGCACATTGATGTTCATCTGCCTGGAGGCATGGTCCGGCAGTACTCGTTGTGCAACGACCCAACCGAAACTCATCGTTATCAGATTGCGGTTCTGAAGGACGCGACGGGACGCGGGGGGTCGCGTGCGATGCACGACTCAGTCCATGAAGGTGATGAAATTCGCGTTAGCGCACCCAGGAACTGCTTCGAACTTGGGGAAATATCGGAGGACATAATTCTTTTGGCCGGAGGTATTGGCATAACGCCGATTCTGTCTATGGCCGAAAGTCTTTCGGCGCAAGGTCGTTCCTTTCAGTTGAATTATTGCGCTAGATCGCGTGAGCGGATGGCGTTTATCGATCACATCGACCGATCCCGCTTTCGGACAAAGGTGAATTTCCATTTTGACGACGGAGACGATGGCCAAAAGTTTCGGCTAGAAGAGGTGCTTGGCAGGGGACAAAACCAGTCGCACGTCTATGTGTGCGGCCCGAAGGGATTCATGGACGCCGTACTTTCCGCCGCGAGGGAAAGTGGATGGTCGGAATATCGACTTCACTACGAGTTCTTCAACGCGGAACCTGTTCGTCTGTCGACCGAAAAGAGTTTTGAAATCCAGTTGGCAAAATCAGGGCGGGTTCTCTGTGTTGCTCGGGAGCAAACCGTCGCAGAGGCGTTAGCAGCGCACGGGGTAAACATACCGACGTCATGTGAGCAGGGTGTTTGCGGAACTTGTCTGACCCGCGTAATCTCCGGGCAACCTGATCACAGGGATATTTATCTTTCCCCGGAAGAACAGAAAAAAAACGATCAATTTCTCCCGTGTTGTTCGCGATCACTGTCTTCCAGGCTAGTACTCGATCTGTAACTATTCGCTCGAATTAGTTGTATTAGTCGTGATTCCATGGCGCGAGAAGTGTGCTTTACCTCGGGAAGCACGCGGGGCCATGGGCTGAGCAATTGCAGAAGCGACGTCCGTCAAACGTAGTCGCTGTTGCGCTGGCGAACAAGATTGCCCGAACGATCTGGGCAATCCTCGCGCATGACAGACCGTACGATCCAGCTCATACAGCAGTAAAGTCAGCTTGATAGACCGAGCAAGAGGGTAAAGCTTGTAGGAATGACGTCGAAAGGTTGCGTTGGCAATCGAGCGTGATGACAAGACAGGTCGGACCGTGACTCGCTGAACCTGAAAGTTAATTCGAGCGTTCAGCTCGTGCGACAAATGAGGGGCGAGTCAGCGGATTTCATCGGGGCCCGCAGCGTATGAGGCTGCATTGAGGCCGCATATAAAGCTGCAACCCATCCTGTCGATTCAACGCGCGAGAAAAACTGGCGCATCGGGGGCGTTCATATAAAAATTATCTTGGCCGGCGTGCTGCTTGACGCTGTCTAGAAGAGAAGATTTCACAAGAAGGCACTCGTATGATCGATACGAAGACAGATGTGCGCGGGCACGATCACCCAGTCTGCGCGTCCGTTGTCGATGTGTTGGCCCGGATTGGCGAGAAATGGACCGTCATGGTTGTGGGCACGCTGAGCGAAGGCCCGCTACGATATACCGAACTCCAACGTCAAGTGGGCAGCATTTCGCAGCGCATGCTGACTCTGACACTGAAAGCATTGGAGCAGGATGGATTGGTGAACCGGACGATGTACCCGACCATCCCACCGCGTGTGGACTATGAGTTGACGTTCGTGGGCCGCAGCCTAAAGATCGAGCAAGAGAACTGGTGTCTTGGCCCTCGAAACGCACATCATCCTCGTTCCGTTGCGCCTCTCGTTGTCGCTCAAAACGCTGTCGCGATGATCGGGTATGCCTTCGATCACAGCAGTCTCACAACTGCCGCATAGCCCTTCCCTACACGAGTTGGGTACTTCGATGCCGGCGGAACACACAGCGTCAAGGATCGACTGATTGGAATGCACTTTCAGATTCTTCCGCGAGCGGACAAGTTGCACCTCAAACGCCTCATTAGCCTCGGACTCGTCCTGCCGACGTTGAAAACGTTCCGCGCGGAACAGTCCCGGATGCGTGAGGCGCGCAATTGATCCGACAGCCTCTATCAGCGAGGAGGGGCCACAGCAATACAGCATCTCTCCGGCATCTCCATCTGCCGCCCATGACTGGATATCAGGAATGCCTTGCTGATCGGTAGATACGAGTACGGCGCGCTCACGCCCCGCATCCAGCTTGATCAACTCTTCAGAGAACGCCATACGATCCGGCGTTCTGCAAAGATACAAGAGTCTCCAAGCAACGCCCGCTTCGTTGCATTGTGCGATCATGGATAGAATGGGTGTGATTCCGATTCCACCGGCCACAAATGAATATGAGGGCGCTGATTCAAGGACAAAATTATTCCGCGGGCGCCCTATGCCGAGTGCCAAACCATCTCGTGCCCACTTGTGTAACCGCGCTGAGCCTCCCTTGCTCTCCTGCACAAGCGCGACGCCGATGTGGTAGCGCACAGGTGTGGCTGATGCTGTGCCGCAGAGCGAGTATTGCCTGACCATCCCATCGGGAAGAAAGACATCGATATGCGCGCCCGGTGTGAAATCCGGCAACAACCGTTGTCTTGGTGCGACCAAGCTGACTTGGATCACATCGCGGGCCACTGCCCTCACGCTTTCCACAACTACCGAGAGCGTTTCGTTTCGGGCGATACCACTTTTCGTGCCGACCTCCATGACTCAGTGCCCCCTGTTTGCATCCAAATGCACTTCATCGGGAAGCGACTCTCTACTCTCAGCCCTGATCGCCTGATCCAGCATCCACCTGAATTGTGTGGGTGCTGCGTCCAAACTGCAGGGAAGCATCCTGAAGTCATCAAACCGCTTGAGGTTTTTTTCTTGAGCCGTAATGATCACACGGTCCTCTTCGAATGCGGAAAGAATACTCTCGTGCAGCAACCGCGTAACGTCTTGATTGTCCGGTTCGAATCTCCTCGGCTGCGAGAAGAAATAGTGCGTTGTTCCGTCAGTCTCCGGCGTAACTGCCTGACAGTGGCGAAACTCGATCGCCTGGCTGCGATCCCCTTTTTCTGCGCCAGACCCTGCCGGTGCAAAACCTGAGTCCATCACGAGGACCCCTGGAATGAAAAACTCGTAGTTATTCCAGCGATCCACATTGCCAGCGTGACCGACCAAGGTCCGAACGAACGGCGCCGGTGGTCGATCCATGAACCAGCGGGTAATGTGGAGACTGCGTTCACGCCGATCCACCTTGGATCGCAGTTGCGCGTACTCCTCCGACCCACCCAGAGTAGACGGGTGGACAAAAGACAAATGCGAGAAATCCAGCAAGTTGTCATTGAGGAGGCGGTAGTTCGCTTCATAACGGATGTATCCCGGCGGCGTACACGTCCACCCCGGATCATCCAGCCAATGCGTATCGGGAATAATCGAGGGCTCCGCGTGTTCCGGATTTCCCATCCAGATCCACACCCAGCGATGACGCTCGATCACGGCAAACGAGCGCACGAACGCCGCAGCAGGGATCCGGTCCTGACCCGGAATCTCTACGCATCTCCCTGAACGATCGAATTTGAAGCCGTGATACATGCATCGAACTCCGTTGGCCTCGCGGCGTCCACACGACAACGGCGCACCACGATGACAACAACGATCCACCAGTGCCTGCACCGTGCCTGATTCGTCGCGCCAGAAGACAACTGGCACCCCACAAATCGTCCTCGCGAAAAGCGAGCTTTCAGCGATCTCGTTCGACCACGCAGCTACATACCAGCAATTCCTTATGAACATTTCTCCTCCCGGGACACATTTCGCGTCAGGCACTCACATAAGACTTATAATCTCATTTTTTGATATTTTGGCTGTCATGTTTCGTACTTTCAACGACACTATAGTACATAGAATCTCTATTCTGGATACTTTATCCTACAGAATAACCCTATGAAGGGCGAGATCCGGGGTCCCGAGGCGTGCATCCGCGAGCGCTGGAGTGAGTTGGCTCGTTTCGACTGGTGTCCTGGGTAAAATCTGAGACCGTCACCAAACTGAAATGCGGAACGCCTTGAGCAAGGCCCTACCTCGATGAGCAAGTTGGCAAAGATGATGGATGTTCTTGATCTGTTCACACCCGAGACCCCGTTGATTAGCGTCGAGGAGATGGCCGACCGGCTCGCCATTTCGCGTCCGACCGCGTTTCGGTATGTCAAAGAGCTAAGCAGCGTTGGATTTCTAGGCAAGCTGGGCACTCGCTACGCCCTCGGAGCTCGAGTAATCGAGCTTGAATACCAATTTCGCCAATCAAGTCCGATTCTCAATGCTAGTGCCGAGGTCATGCGAGAGCTGGCGCAAGCGACAGCAAGCGGCGTATTTCTCGCCCACCTGCTAGGGACTACAGTGTTCAACCTCCAGATTGAACCGCCCGAAGCAGCTTCTCTCGTGACGTTTGGCCGAGGCCGGCCACTGCCGATATTGCGTGGCGCGGCCTCCAAAGTGATACTCGCTCACCTGCCGACGACCAGGCTGAAGACGATCTTCGAGCAGCACAGCGATGACATCGATCACATCGCGACTGATTTCGAACAGTTTGCACGTTACTTCCGACACATCAAGAAACGCGGGTACTACGTCTCGAAGGAAGAAGTCAACCAGGGAGTTGTGGGCATCGCCGCGCCCATCTTTGGCGATCGACGTGCAATTCTCGGGAGCTTGGTTTTGGTGTTCGAAGAACGACGGCAAAAGTGGATGGATGAAGCTGGCTGCGCGGAGCTCGTAATGAGTGCCGCCCGCGAGATTACAGCTCGCATATCCAGTGCAGCGGACGAGGTCATATCAGCTCCCGGCTGATGTTCTCGCTTGACCCCGGCGGTGCTATCTGAAGCAGAACTTTGTGGTGCCGCTCGCAACCACGCTCAAGCAGTCGGTACTAAAGCTGGATGACGCGGGTGCCACGCCTTATTGCACCGCGAAGCAATCCATTCGTTGAGGACTTCGAGCGATTCTCAGCGACGGAACACGGCTTCGTGCCAGATCTGCCGGCGCCGGTCCTACGCGTTTTTCTCGACGATGCCTTTCTCCCCGCCGGCACCGCGGTTGCAGAACTCAGCCTCAAACAGGTAACGGCTGCCCATCGCTTTGAAGCGCGCAATGGGCGCAAGGTAGGGATACCTAATCTCCATGGCAATTGCGTGCGTATGCTCATGGCGTACCTCGACGGTGTTGACATCGACACAGCCGCACCCGCGCGGTGGCATCGGCGCATTTCAGCAGTTCTCCCAACAGCTTTTAGTGTGCGCGTAACTGAGTGCTTCGCCAATCCTTGTCGCCGGCCCAACAACGAGCGCATTGCCATTAGCGTCGCTCGAATCGCGTCCGAGGCTTCCGCATAGTCGGTGAATCCGCGAGGAAAGCCGTTCAGCTCCTCAAGTTCCTCAGGAGTCAGGCGGCGATTACGCCGGAAGCCTCCCTGACCGCGTGCTTCGTCCTCGACGCGGAGGTGCCGCCCTCCGACGTGATGATGGTCCGTGATGGAATGTCCAGAGGGTCGGGGAACGCCATCGCACCTTTCGTATATTCGTACTCAAAGCCGTTCTTGAGGCGAGGAACCCGCTTCACCCCTTTTGCAGCCAACCGCTTCGCTTCATCCTCCGGCTTAATGTAGAAGGCTGTAGGCATAGGCCCTGTCTTGCGGACAACGTCGCCTAGCGTCATCGCGCCTGCCGAACCAGTAAACACGGCGAAATCATCAAAGGCTTTCGGTTTCGCTTGCGCAGTCCACACATCCGTCCCGACCATGAGACCGCTCCGTTCGACAGGGGCCGATAGAACATCTGCTCTTCGAGCGGCTCGTGTCGCATAGCATATGCCGGCGCTCTCACATCACACCCATGAACATGTACCGCCGGAAACGCGCGGCTCAACACAGATTCGCTAAGCCAGCCCTCGCTTCCCTTGTGGAGGCTCAAGACTACTCGGTACGCGAGCGGAGTGGTCACATGATAGGCGACGGTGAAAGTGCGCCACCGGCTCTGCGGAAAGCCGTAGTCCGCCGCGCTCACTACGCGCCATTCTGCTGCATAGCCCATGCCGCAGAGTGTTGACAGTACCATGGCGAAGTCTCGTCCGGGGCAACTCGCCGGAAATGAAATGAGATGGTCAATGTTCTCGAGGACGATGTACGGCACGGGCTTCCGTCTTCGAGGCGTTGCCACAGTAGCTCGGATATTGACCACCAAAGCTTGCCCTGCGTGCGTTCAATACCGCGAGCCAACGAGAGCGGTTTGGCCACGGAGTGGTCCTGGCAAGGAAACCCGCCGACCACAACGTCAGGTCGAGCCTCTCGAATTGCCGCGCGCCCTGCTTCCGAATTGAGCACCTCGGCAATGTCTTGATTCAGGTGAGCACCATCTTGCCAGTGTGCCCGATAAATCTCACTCGCATACTGTCTTTTGCGAACGGGTTCCCACTGGTTGCTGAGATTCGGGCCAAAATAGATCCACTCTTAGTGCTCCGCTTGGCGGAACCGGCGCTCGTTTACAGCGGGAGCGCGCGAATTTTCGCGACGGCCCCTCAAAGGCTTAGTCCAGCAGACCGGACAGCCCAATGCATCTGTACGCGTCTCCATTGAATACAAATGCTGACGCTACCCG
>NZ_CAJMYZ010000057.1:0-8513 GCF_905220155.1 Paraburkholderia sp. J7
TGTGCCCGATACCTGAGCAAGCGCAGGAATGCTTGTAGCAGAGTCGGGACGGCGAGCCGGCGAACTCGCCGTGCTGCACTCGCCCGCTCGTTCCCTTCACTATCCGCAGATGGTCGGTCGCATAGCCACGATAAGCGACGCCTGTCGCGTCAGCGACGTTTTCCCGGTGCCGAGTGAGTGAATTTGTCAGATTCGCTCGCGGTGATCCGCCGCGGAAATCGCGGAGGGCATCAGCTTTGATTTGGCTGACACACCTTCGATGTCGGCGCCGATCCGTGTGTGACCGCTCAGGGATGCTGGCGGAACCAGACTGGCAGAGCGTCGAACGACGTGCATCGGCCGGTCACTGCCCGACGCGGTGGCCCGAAACCGACCCTGAACGGACCTTCCTCATCGATGGCGCGATGTCTGGTGTATAGCTCAAAGCAGTCGTCGTATCAGTGGTCAGTATTGGGAAATAGCCTCATCGATACATCACAAATGTCAAGGCAGCGAACGGCAACCGAAATCCAATCAGCGGTAGCAGAATTAATGGGCATGATTAGCGCTACAACGGACATCGTTAGCGGAATTTGCGAACTTCGACCGTTGCCCGTAGCATCAAACGTCATCTCCGCCCAGCGCAATCGCGCATACCATTGCGACACCAGAACAAATCTTGTGACTATCCCGTTTGCAACAGTTCTTCTCGACTGGGACAGCAAGGCTTTCACATAGCCTCATTGGAGTCTGATCGGCCGACTGGCAAACACATGTGCGACATTCTCACTCGGCTCAAAAACAGTTTGTAGCGGCGGGAACATTCGGTTGCATTCAGAAAAACGGAACCCAAGCCCCAGCAGAGACGTCCCAAACGTGAACCGAACCTGCTGCCGGGTCCACCTTGAATATGAAGCCTCCACTGCTCTGAACGGCGTCCATCAACGGCTGGCTTATGGTTCGAGTTCGAGGACTGGTTATGACGTTGAACGACGTCCCGGTGGACTTCGCTACGTCGGCCTGCGCCTGAAGCTGTCTCGTGTAGGACAGATTGATCACATCCTTTACATCGCCTATCGGCGTCTGGCCACCGGCATACACATCCGGAATGGTTGGCCACAAGGCGCCCGATCTGGTTTGCCCGAGAAGAACGGCGGCGTTCCCTTTTGCCGTGTTGCTGGGAAGTCCAAAGGTTGTCGTTACGGCTGACTGAAACGCGTTCCCACGCAACCGGTTAGCTTGCAAGATCGCGCCAGCCGATGGCGTTGAGGATGGCAGAGACGTCATCTTCGGAACACCGGCGCCGCCGCCGATACCGCCTGCTCCCATGAACCAAAATACCGGAGCCGTAACATGAGACTGGAAGTCCTGCGTGGACAGCCATGTCTTAGCGTATTCTAGCGCCGGCCCGACCTCCATGGCGGCGCCTTCCAGCGGCATCATGTCCTGCGCCGCCTGCCATTCCATTGAGAACGGGCTGTGCCTCATGGTGTCATCGACACCTATAACAAGCGCGAGTGGAATGTTTTCGACTGCACCCAACAAGTTCACCCAAGGCACAAGCACCTTGTTCAGGACGAAGTTGAGCGGTTTGTATCCTGTGTCGAGATGGGTTGTGGGCTGGATCAACCTGGGGTCCCCTGGAGGGAACGCCCACTCGGTTACCGTGGTCCAGTCCGGTGCAGCAGCATTCTGTGGCAGCGGTGGCGCCGCGGGCTGGATCGGTTGTTGATTGACAGGTGGTGGAGGCGGCACAGGTGCGATCGGTGACTGCGTCGTCTGACCGGATACGGAAGGAGCCTGCTGCACGGGCCCAATTTCTACCCGCTTATAGAATTTTGCCGTGTCATTGTAATACTCCATGTACACCACGCCGTCGACGATCACCCTGGCCACGGCGACCTCAATACCGTCGATCGAGGTTTTGCCCAGCTCCGTTCTGACCGGCGCGGTGGAGGTAGCGGACGACGTGGGCAGCGATGTCGAATCTCCATCATCCGGCGCGAAATTCTGAGCGCCGCTGAACGCAATGGCAGCCGCCCCCCCAGTGCGCAAGCCCGTGTTCGGATCTCCGGATGGCGGGTTCGTGTACGAGTCTACAACTTGACCGGTGAACTGGCTGAGGGCGCCGCCGACGTCCTGCGGGCCAACGACCCAGCTGGTCTGGACCGAATCAAACGGATTTGAAAGACCGTCTGAAACGGCTGTAGACAATAGATGCGCTGCACCGGATTCGATGTACGTGAGAACAGATTCGTTGATGGCAACTCCGAGCGCAGAAGATGCGTCCGTGCCGCTGAAATCCATTTCCGCGTCGGTTGGCGTCGGCTCGGAACCAAGCACGGATGAGGGAGTCGGGACGGATGTGGGAGACGTTGGTTGCGACGGCGGCCCAGAGGTCATGCTGCTGAAGCTCATCGAAGTTCTCGCTACAAGTCAAGTAATAGAAGCAGTCGTGTCGTCGTAGTCGAAATGATAGCCAAGGGGTAAGATTGAACTCCCCCCGCCGTCGAGGTTGTTGTATTCGACAACAACCTCCCATAGGTCGTCCTCCGTCAAGCCACGTACGGCTACAGCGTTCCCGGTGATTTTGGTGGTTGGTCCGGGAACGTCGAATAGCGTTGTCTCGAATGTCACACCTGCACCAATCGAAATGGGGCCCGGATACATGATCTTTGCTACAAGATAGACGACGTCGCTGTTCTCCACGCGGATCACGGGTTCGCCGGGCCTTACCATGTCGCCGAGATTCTTGAAGACACCAGTCACGGTGCCGTTAAACGGCGACATAAGAATTGTGTTCGCATAGGCGATCTGTGTTCGATAGACATCGCTATCGATCGAACTAAGTTCATTCGCAAACACAGCGGCAAGGAACGGAACGTTCTGCGCGAACATGAACGATGCGAAACGCTCGTCGATGAGGCTGATCTGGGCGCGTTCGTATTGTGCGAAGTTTTCGAGGTACGGCACCCTGTATCCGTAATCGGTATTCACGATCGTCTGATGCTCGGTCGCCGATGCAGAGCTTTGGGACGATTGCGCGCTATTGCCTTCTTCGAAGATCTCTTGCACCGGATCCCCTCCGCCGACAGTAGTCGCGGCGCCGGGCGCAGGCGGAGGAAAATGCGCGGCAGCGGTCATAAACTCGGCGGATTTCTGCGTGTTCTGGTCGGTCGTTGTTGAACTTCCAGTGCTGCTCAGCCTTGAGTCGAGAACGCTTTGTGTGTTCCTGACGACGTAGGTCCTGCTATCGTCGATGTAGGCGCTCTTGAGCAAATCGAATTGCTGTTGTGAGACATCGCTGAGGATTTCCAGCCGGGACGGTTTGGATCCGGTTGCTGCCGGCGAGTAGAATTGAGTGATCTTCGCGATCACATCCGGTGCGTTCGCGTATTTCGCATAAAATGCGTTCGCGCGTGAATTGACTGCTTTGCTTAGCGCCGCCTTGTTAGGTTCCGACCGTAGCGCGGCAAGAGCAAACTTCTGGACAGCGGTCTGAATCTCGAGGAAGTCGTACACCAGACGGGCAGGATGTCCGGGAACAGTCGGCATCGATCCAAGAAGTGCATAAAACGCCGTAAAATCGAATGCTTTCGCTTTTCCGCCGAGTTTCACATTCAACTCACCCAGTACGCCGCCTGCCTCGAAACAGAGATTCGAAGTCTGCGACGCTACGACACTAAGCGACACCACCTTTGCGGTTCCCATTGCAGCGCCCCTCGGTATTTAATGCTTGATTACACAGCACACGCTGCTCTCGGCGGTGCATGTCGCGAACACTCCGGATATCCCTTCGAGCGGGACGGAAACGCATTCTCCCGGTTGCAGGGAGCCCAGTGTGGTTTGGGTCCCGTTCGCAAGGCGCGTGCCAAACGAAATTGCCTCGCCAAAGGTGTCGTTGCGGAGGTGAAGTACAGGCTCTGATTTGAACGTCATGTTCTGTGTCAGTCCGGCCGAGCCCCATAAGAAAATTGTCCCTCGCACCCGAACTTCGTAGCTCGGAAGAGGCCAGTGAGCTTGATCGGCGCTGGTTGTAGATGACGATCGCATCTCTTTTACTCCCACGTAAAGTGGTTCGGAAAAAGGAAGTTTGTGAATGAGACGGTCATACTGACATCCAGCGCGCGCACGTAATACCACCAGCCAACAGGGGTAAAGAGAACCTCGCCTGGTTCCAGAACAACATCGATTACCGTCGCAAGGCGAAACTTTGGATAGGAATTCAGATCCGGACGACCGCAATCGACATCGCTAAAAATACCAACTCTGTTGTAAACGTACTGCCATTGTGAGGCGGGAATCAGGCGGTAAAGTCTTCGACCGCGAATTTGAGCCCATAGCACATTGCGCTTGTCGTGATGCAACGGCGTGACGGTGCCGGCGGGGCCAAACCACAACGAGCACTGCTGGGCAGTGATCGTCAAATCTAAATACTCTGGAAGAGCCGTTAAGTCCTTCAGGAGTGGCTGAGTTCCTGCTCGTTGAAAAAACGCGTTGTTGGCGACCATGCAGTAATCGTTGGTGGCCTTGCCACTATAGACCATGTCGATGTAGTCCGCGAAACGCACCTCTGTGCGATGCCTCATGTCGTTCAATTCGTAGAACGGATCGGCGTCGCGTCCCGTCATGATTTCGATTAGCTGCTCGCCGGCTATGTGCTTCAAATAGTCCGGCTTCCACAGGGTCATTGGCCGCCAGTCAGTCATCAACCCTTCGACGATGACCGGACGATTGGCAGCGTAGTAGCGGTCACGAAACTCATCGATGGACAGTTTCGAACGCCGTTCAACCACTTTGGCTTCTGAATTGAGACGAGCCAATCGTCCCTGCGTATTCAAGAGCGACGCGGCTTTGCCAAGTTGCCGCTGAGCCCGCGCAGCGCCAATCACATAGGGATCCGATGTCGCAGTTCGAACTTCTGCCAGTGCGGATGTGCGGCTGTATCCGGCACGAGTCAAAACATCGACGATTGCGTCGTCGGTGTCATTGCGCAGCTTGCTGTAAGCGATCCACTGCTTCCAGGCGGCGGGAATGCTTTCGAGGGGTTTTCGTATTGGTTCGCGTAGCGCGTCGTCTGTTTCGTGAAATGCTGGACCCTGCTCGAGATTGCCGCCGCCACATTTAAACGCCTCGTATCGCACAATCCATTCCTCGTTCCGGGCATTCGATTGCCGTTTAAGACGAGGCGGAGGTACTGGAACGGCATTCGCATTGGGCACGCCGAGCCATTTCAGAACACTCCGAATGGTTCCCGGGTAGTCAGATACCAGATCCTCGTAGTAGATAATCAATGGTGCGATATGGTTTTCCTCAAAATAGCAGCGCCATTTTGAATCGTTTTCCACTAGGGCCTGTTCGCGACGCGCAATGGCGTACGGATCATACTCGGGGTCGGTGTTGCGTCCTTCACCTGTATTGGGCGTCGCCGCACCATCCATTGACCACCACTCACCTGTGCGTGCCGCCAGCACGAACGAGATTGCCTGTCGGACCTTGTCACGACGCGTTAGCCACACGTATTTGGCCCGTGGAAAAAGCGCTGTCATCAAGTTCGGAGCCGCTAAGTCGTGCAGGCTCCCAAACGCATCCATCTTCCGGGGAAGTTCGGCCAGTTGGTAAAAGTGAAGTTTGATGCCGGAAATGCCGTTACTCGTCGTACTCTCGGCTCTTGCGATGTTAAGGTACTTCGCGAAGCTTAGATCTGTTGAAGTGTCCATGCGCCATCGGGCGCGATGTTGCTGTTCTTCAAGAATGTTGAACCACTCGCGTGGCTTTCCTGCTAGTGACGTCGATGTAAGTCCTTCGCTTAGCAGCCAACTGCCTGATCGCGGATTGGTACAAATAACGTATGTAGCCGTTGGAGCAATCCAAGGCACGCCTGGAACCGCTTCCATTTTATCGGGAAACACTGACACACGACCGCGTGCTCGCGACCGCGCGTAATGAAACATGGCCAGGCTCCGAGCGTTCATAAATGCCTTTCCCATTCGAGCGGTCGGATTTCATCTTAGTACATAGTCATCGAATCTAAAGAATCAAAATGGATCGATGCGCTTCTGGCGTTGGCCGACGGTTAATCGCAAAGCGCACGCGGATGGCTCAACGCCCCCTTGATTTGAAGAGAACTGGCGCTCGCGCGTCCTATAGTAGTAGCCGTATGTCTGCGTTATAGGGACAAGCGCCAGGCGGACTTTGGGCTTGTCCGGTCAATGAGGAGCGCGCAATGGATCCCGTGACGACCGCAATCATCGCGGCGCTTGCCTCTGGCGCCAGCAGTGCAATTCCGGAGGTGGCCAGGAAAGGCATTACGGATGGTTATGAAGGCCTCAAGGCGTTACTGAAGAAGAAATTTGGGACTGACAGCGACGTCGTAGGGGCAGTCGAAAAGCTGGAGAGCAAGCCTGAGTCCGAGGGGCGACAGAAAGTGGCGGAGGAGGAACTATCCGCGGCTGGGGCGTCTTCTGACGCAGAGCTCATTCGCGTCGCGACCGCACTCCTCGATCAGATCAAGAGCCACCCTGGCGGCACGCATTACGCCCAGATCGCCCAAGGCAGCAACATTGCGCAGGCCAGTGAAGGCGGCACAGCCACCGTCAAGGTGACCGGGTGGCGGGGCCCGAAAGACGAGGACAAGAACGATGGCTAAACCACAACCCTTGCAGCAGGCTACCGGTTGCGGCATCGCGCAGGCCGCCCCTGGTGGGACAGCGAACGTCGTCATTGGATGGACTCCGGAGGCACTGCAGAAGCTCGGTTTGATGGTGATTGAGCAGAAAAGGGACATTGAGCGCGAGAAGGCACTCAGGGACTTGGGTGCGCAGCTGAACGTCAGCACGGAGGCCCTAGTCGGGTTCTTCCGCATCTTGAATGTAAATGAGGTCCCACCCGAAAAGCTGACAGCGACGCTCATGGAGATCGCACGGCGGCACAGGGAGATGCTGCAACGGCTCGGCAGTCTCGATCCTGAGGATCCCGCCGTCAACGCGCTGGTTGACGAAGCCCGTGGCGTGATTGACCGGGCTGATTCCGAAGCCGCCTACGACAGGGCTGACCAGTTGCTCGCAGAGGCGGAAGCACTGGATGTGCAGGCGATCCAGCGTGCTGAAACGGCCGCTCAGGAGGCTCTAGCTGTCGCAAACCGGCGGCGCCTCAACGCGGCGAGTACCCGCCTCGAGCGCGGTGAGCTGAGTCTGACGCGCTTGGACTACCTGCAGGCCGCGCTGCATTTCAATGCTGCCGCCGACCAGCTTCCCTCTGAAGAGGACTCGTTGCGAGCGAAGTATCTAAATCGATGCGCCAACGCACTGTTTCGCAATGGGGACGAGAAAGGCGATAACGGAGCGCTGTTTCAGGCCATCGGTGTGTATCGCCAAGCGCTGGATCGCTGTCCGCGCGAGCGCGTCCCGCTGGAATGGGCGGCGGTGCAGACCAACCTCGGGGCCGCTCTCGCGACGTTGGGGGGCCGCGAGAGCGGCGCGGCCCGGCTGGAGGAAGCGGTAGCGGCGTACCGCGCGGCGCTGGCCGAAAGTACGCGCGACCGCGCTCCGCTCGAGTGGGCAAGGACGCAGAGCAACCTGGGGGTCGCGCTCAAAAGCCTGGGCGAGCGGGAAAGCGGCACTGCCCGGCTGGAGGAAGCGGTGACGGCGTACCGCGCGGCCCTGGCCGAACACACGCGCGAGCGCGTCCCGCTGGAGTGGGCGAGGACCCAGAGCAACCTCGCGGGGGCACTCACAATCCTGGGCGGGCGCGAGAGCGGCACTGCCCGGCTGGAGGAAGCGGTGACGGCGTACCGCGCGGCGCTGACCGAAAACACGCGCGAACGCGTCCCGCTGGAGTGGGCGAGGACGCAGAGCAACCTCGGGGCCGCGCTCACAAGCCTGGGCGGGCGCGAGAGTGGCGCGGCCCGGTTGGAAGAGGCGGTGGCGGCGTTCCGCGCGGCGCTGGCCGAAGGCACGCGCGAGCGCGTCCCGCTGGAGTGGGCGGTGACCCAGAGCAACCTCGGGGCCGCGCTCGTGAGGCTGGGCGGGCGCGAGCGCGGCACGGCCCGGCTGGAAGAGGCGGTGGCGGCGTTCCGCGCAGCGCTGGCCGAACACACGCGCGAGCGCGTCCCGCTGGAGTGGGCGGCGACCCAGAGCAACCTCGGGGCCGCGCTCGCCACGCTGGGCGAGCGGGAAAGCGGCATGGCCCGGCTGGGGGAAGCCGTGGTGGCGTTTCGCGCGGCGCTGGCCGAAAACACGCGCGAGCGCGTGCCGCTGGAGTGGGCAGCGGTGCAGAGCAACCTCGGGCAGGCGCTCGCCACGCTGGGCGAACGGGAAAGCGGCACGGCCCGGCTGGAAGAAGCGGTGGCGGCGTACCGCGCGGCGCTGGCCGAACGCACGCGCGAGCGCGTCCCGCTGGAGTGGGCGAGGACTCAGGTCAACCTCGGGGTCGCGCTCGCGACGCTGAGCGACCGGGAAGGCAGCACGGCCCGGCTGGAGGAAGCGGCGACAGCATACCGCGCGGCACTGGTCGAATACACGCGCGAGCGCGTC
>NZ_CAJMYZ010000058.1:0-5514 GCF_905220155.1 Paraburkholderia sp. J7
GATTTCCCTTGAAGCCGTAGTCTGGTTGTCCGTCCCAGTTCGACCCACACCGGTCAGCCGGTCTCCTCGAAAGCAGCCGCTCGAACCGGGACCAAAGATCTGATCGGTCCCGATCCTGGGGGCGTGCTGTAACTGCTAGCGAGTCCGATCGCGACGTATCATCGCCGACAGGATATATCCGGCGATTCGCGGATTCTCCTTGATTCGCCGAGTGCTGTAGCCATACCAGTCATGACCGTATGGCACATAGACGCGCACATTAAATCCTTGCGCTAGCAAGGCGCCACGCAGCGGTTCGCACACCCCCAGTAGCATCTGGAACTCGAATCGTGACCTGTCGATCTGCTCGCGTTGCAGCCAGATGGTCAGAGCATCGATCAATTGTGCATCGTGCGTTGCAATGCCGACGAATGACCCCGCCTGAATAGCGGTTGAAACGTGCCGAACGAAGTGTGAGTTGATCGCGGCCCGATCCATTGATGCGCCCTCGACAAGATGCTCCTTCGCCTCCGCGTAAATCCCCTTGCAAATACGCATGCGACTCTTGCGTGCCAGCAATGGAACTATGTCATCGTTTGTACGGGTCAAATACGCTTGTAGTGCGATTCCGACTGGATACCCTTCGGATTCAAGCTTCAAGAACGCGTCGAGCGTTTTCTGGGTGCAACCGATGTCTTCCATGTCGATGCACGCGCTGATCCCCTGCGATGCTGCCGCTCGCAGAATCGCCGAGACTCGCGCCATGCAAGCGCCTTCGTCGAGATGCAACCCCAGCGCGGTCAACTTTATCGACAGCTCCGCGGGCTCATTTTGCTCACCGAGCGCCTGGACGAGATTGAGATAATCGCGAGTCATCGACTCTGCCTGATCCGACGACGACGCGGTTTCGCCCAACACATCGACGGTTGTTCTGAAGCCTGCCGCGTGGAGCGCGTGGATGCGCGTGCGGGCATCGCAAAGCGTTTCGCCGGCGATATAGCGGCGGGAGATCTTACGGATCAGTGAACGGGGAACGAGCGGGATGGCGTGAGCTGCCATCGTATTGAAAATACGCATGTTGTGGTCTCGTGAAAATGCAATCGAACGAATCTAGACGTGATAAGTCCATATCGAGCGATATTTCCGGACTTTTGCAGACAAGAGTCCGGACGAATGCCAAGGCGGATGCAATCACTGCATCGACGGAGGCTTTCAGTGCGTTTTCGAGGGAGGCCAGGCAGCTGCGTACATTATTCGAGTGGATTCAGTACTGGGTCGGTTAGCGCCTGCTTTCGCGAGGTCTGTCAGGCCTCGCGAATCGTAGCACGAACGAGCCGTCGTCGTAAGGCGATGGGCGCGGCGTTCGGGTTGTGGTTATCGATCGGGACAGAGATAGCGAACGACCGGTTGTGGCCAAGCCCGGAAGTCCGTCAGAAGAAGATGCGCAGCGGATCGCCTTGTCAGACGAACTTCCGTAGCCGACGGAGGCGGCGCTCGTTGGTGGTCGTGACCATGTTGATAAGTCACGCCCCGGACTGGTAGGCTGCGAGTTGAGCCGAGATGCCGCCGCCACTGTAGTCACCCATGCGTGACATCACCGACGGCGCGTAGGACAGCGTTTGCATCGGAGCCAGGCTGAGACCTTTGCGGTCGAGGTTGCCTTCTCCCCAGTTGTAGGCGCGTAACGCTGACGTGAGATCTCCCCCATAGTGGCGAATCAGCCCGGAAAGCTTTCGTGCGGCCGCCCACGCGGATTGCGAAGGGTTCATCGGGTCGACGTGATATTCCCTTGCCGTCGTCGGCATTAGCTGGAACAAGCCCCGGGCGCCGGCGTAACTGACCGCGTGGGCGTTGCCCGATGATTCCTGCTGGGCAAGTGCCCCGAGTAATCCAGTTGGCAGTCCGAATCTCCGTTCCGTGGCAGCAAAGTTCAGCTTTGAAGCCCAGACTTGAACGGCGGCGTTGAGCCTGCCGGGCCGGCGAGACTGCACGGCGACTTCAGTCGCGCTCGCCAAACTTTGCGCATCGGGCGGTGGCTTCCAGCCCGCCACCTGTCCGACGAAGATGACTCGCCTCGAACGCTCCTGTTCGCCACTGAGGTAGTCCTCGCTGTACGCGAGCAACGCGACTCCCGCCAGAACGGGACTCAGAAGTATCATCGTCAGCGCACCGGCGCCGCGCCGCAGCAGTGTGGTGAGGCGACCCAGATGCGGATGAGGATCTGGAATTCGGGTAGGGCTGCTCGGAAAGAGGGACATGTTGCCTCCGCAATAAAGCCGCACAGAGAGCAACAGGCGGATTGTTGACGCAGCTTAGAGTGTGCGCCGTGCCGGTTGCCGGGAGATGTGTCCCGGTGTCGCCAGTGAGTTTTCCCTCTATTTTGAAGAGCGCGCAATTGGCCGGCGGAAACAGCGCGCGATGGCGCTCCCGGGTCAATGTGCAATCAGGGCCGGGCGAGGCGCACTCTCGGCTGGAATGTCAGGCGCGCTGCGAGGACGCCGCCGATCGCGCCGCCGAGATGGCTTTGCCACGAGATGCCGGGATAGATCGGCAGCACGCCGGACAGCAGGCTGATGCCATAGGCGACCACGACGAAGAGCGCGACCAGCATGGCGAGGAAGTGGCGTGTGTAGATGCCGCGTGCGACCAGATAGCCCGCGTAGCCGAAAACGAGTCCGCTCGCGCCGATATGGACGCTATATGGGGCGCCAAGCAGCCAGGCGCAGCACCCCGCGCCGAGCATGCCCCCCGCGGTTGCCACGACAAAATTCCCGATGCGAGGCCACATTGCGAGCCACCCGAGAACCACGAGGCCGCCCGTGTTCGCCATGATGTGGCCGAGGCTGGCGTGCAGCCACGGCGCGAACAGAATCCCCTGGAGGCCGGCGACGGTGCGCGGCACGACGCCGTGATGGGTGAGGCGCAGCGACGGGAAGGCGGCGGACAAAAAGAAGACCGCCCACATCGAGCCGATAAAGAGTGCGAGCACCACGATCCGGCTCTCGATTTGCGCGGCGAAGCTTCGATTGTTCGCTGTGTTCGGCATGGTCGGGTTATCGGAGCGCCACCCGCGTGGCACGCTGGAGAGGCTACAGATACCCTGTAATGGGTTACGCGACAAGCGCTTCTTCGAAATCCGTGTTCTGCGCCGCCCCATGATGCGCCAGAATGAAGCTGCGGACCTGCGGGCACACGACGGAATGCCAGCGCTTGCCCGAGAAAATCCCATAGTGTCCGCACTTCTCGGCCGTGAAGTGGCGCCTGTCATGTGCGGAGATACCCGTGCAGAGGTCGTGCGCGGCGCGCGTCTGGCCGTCGCCGCTGATGTTGTCGAGTTCTCCTTCAACCGTCATGAGCGCCGTCGTGCTGATTGCCTGCGGCAGCACCGGTTCGCCGCGGACCGTCCAGGTGCCTTGCGCAAGGCGGAATTCCTGAAATACGGTCTGGATCGTTTGCAGGTAATACTCGGCACTCATGTCGAGCACCGCGTTGTATTCATCGTAGAAGCGGCGATGCGACTCGGCGCTCTCCTCATCGCCGCGTACCAGATTCAGGTAGTAGTCGTAGTGCGACTGCATATGCCTGTCCGGATTCATGGCGACGAACCCCATGTGCTGCAGAAAACCGGGATACACCTTGCGGCCGCCGCCGGGGTAACCAGCCGGAACCCGGTGGATGAGATTGTTCTCGAACCACGCGAGCGAGTGTTTCGTCGCGAGGGAATTGACCGCCGTGGGGCTTCTACGGGCGTCAACCGGGCCGCCCATCAAGGTCATGCTGCGCGGCGTCGCCTCGCCGCGGCTCGCCATCAGCGAGATGGCTGCCAGCACGGGCACGGTAGGTTGGCAGACGGCGATCACGTGCAGGTTGCTTGCGCCGATGTGACGGATGAACGCCTGCAGGTACGCTATATAGTCGTCCAGATCGAACGAGCCAGCACCGGCCGGGACCATGCGAGCGTCGGTCCAGTCCGTGATATAGACCTTGTGGTCCTGCAGCAGCGTTCGCGCGGTTTCGCGCAACAGCGTCGCATGGTGACCGGAAAGCGGCGCGCATAACAGCACGACGGGTTCCTGCTTCATCTGCTCGATCGTAACCACGTCGTCGGCGTAGCGCTTGAAACGCAGCAGCCGGCAGAACGGCTTTTCGAGGATCGTCTGCTCCACGATCGGAACACGGCGGCCATCCCTGTCGATGTGCTGCAGATCGAACTCAGGCTTCTCGTAGGTTTTGCCGAGCCGGTGCGTCAGGTCGTAGCCTGCCGACAGGCTCGACACGCCGGGTACGCTGGCCAGCGGGTTGGCAGGGTTCGCGAGTGAATCAGCCAGCGCTTTCGTCCAGGCCGTAACGGGGGTGAGGAGCGCGCGGTGGAATTCGTGGGCGAAGTAAAGCATGGTGCGTTCCCCCTCAGGGAAAAATCCGGCGACGGCAAACAGCAGACACTACGCTCAATGTTGCCGGCAATGATTGCCACGGCGGCCCTTAAGCGTTGGCAACGGACTCTACGGATGCAGACTTAACCGGGACTTAAGAGGCCGGTGCAAAAGCAACGGCGTGAAGAGGCTCCGGCAGGCAGACGAGGACGAATGAGGAATGAATTTAATTCGGATTACTGTTCAACCAGATGTCGCGCGCGATCTTTCAGGAGAGTGTGTTCGCGTGAACACTATTCTGCCCGGCATCTTCGACACACAGCTGCTCAAGGGTGCACCCGACCAGGTGCTCGCGGCGTTGTCCGAATCGGTACCGTTTCCGAAGCGGCTCGGGCGTACCGAGGAGTTTGCGGAGCTCACCGTTTCGATCGTCGAGAACGGCTATCTGAACGGCACGTCCGTGCGTCTTGACGGCGCAATCCGCATGACGCCGCGCTGACCGGAGGCGGAGCTTTGGACTACGCGAAGGTCACGCCGCGCCATCCGGCCTGATTTAGGCCACGCCCACGGCAGACGGAAAGCTCCAAAGCAAAAAACCCGCTTGCTTTCGCTGAGCGGGCATTGATATTGGTTGCGGGGGTAGGATTTGAACCTACGACCTTCGGGTTATGAGCCCGACGAGCTGCCAGACTGCTCCACCCCGCGGCGCCAATTGTATTCGCACAGCGGCGGCGCGTCAAACGAAGCCATCGGGCGATAACGCTCGACGCCGCGTGGTTTGCCGCACCCTTCAACGGGCGCCATGTCGTCGATGCTTCAGCCGCAAGCAAAAAGGCTCGGAGCCTTCCGCAGTGGCGATCTGCTCTTCAACAAGGCTGTGGCGCAGCAGCTCGCATGATGCTGGGCTGCAAGTTCTGCTGAATTAGTGCGGCGGAATGTGCGATTTCAGGAGCGTGCAATAGCACCGAAATAAATATTCCAAATGCTCTTGACGGGAGGTTCGTGGGCCTTCATAATTCGCCTCCCTTCTGATGAGGGGCGCGAAAAACAGCGAAGCAAAACGCTGCTTTTGAGTGAAGCGATCTTTAAAAATTTACAGCCGATAAGTGTGGGCGCTTGATTCGAACTAGCTCCTCGCCGTGAATTTTTATCCGGTGAGAAA
>NZ_CAJMYZ010000059.1:0-4874 GCF_905220155.1 Paraburkholderia sp. J7
TTCCCGACCATGTCAGCTACAACGTCGGCATCGCGCAGGTGGGCGGCGCGCGTCTATTATGCCTCCTGCACCGACGATTCTGGCGAACCATCGCGCCCTCTCGACCTGCGCTTGAGTTGCAATGCACTCAGCCACTACCTGATTCGCTAGCCAGGCGAAGCTAGTCATAAGGGCTGCATCTCGTACGACGTTTGGCATCAAATCCTAGTAGGATGCGCCCCGACAAGAGCTCTTCTCGACAACGGCACAAAAGAAGGATGGGCACTCTAAAAATGCCCCTCCAATATACGACAGTCCGGTTGCCAGACAGCTGGCGCAGGCGCCCAATGACTCGTTAGTAAACGCCCTATGCCGCTTTCAGCACCCCGTGCGGATCAATGACGAACTTGGTCGAGACGCCTGAATCAAACAGCGAGTAGCCCTCGGGGGCTTGGTCCAGCGTAATTACATTGACATTGACCACTTCCGCAATGTTCACCCCGGTCCCAGAGAATGGCTTGCATTAAGCTTCGGTTGTACTTCATAACAGGCGTCTGCCCGGTGAAGAAGCTATGCGATTTCGCCCAGCCCAAACCCAATCGCACGGACAGGCTGCCAAGCTGAGCACTTGGATCAACGCCGCCAGGATCCTCTGTCACATAGAGGCCAGGGATACCGATCTTCCCAGCGACACGTGTGACCTCCATCAACGCATTGAGGACCGTCGCTGGCGCCTCCGATTGAGATCCGGCGTGACCGTGCCCCCTTGCTTCAAAACCCACACAGTCAATTGCGCAATCGACCTCCGGTTCACCGAGAAGGTCAGCGATCTGGTCACCAAGTGAAGCATCCGACGACAAATCAACGGTTTCGAAACCCACGCGACGAGCATGTTGGAGACGAGCAGGATTAACGTCCCCAACGATTGTAACGGCAGCCCCAAGCAATCGTGCGGACGCTGCTGCTGCCAATCCAACTGGACCGGCACCCGCCACGTAGACGGTACTTCCGGGACACACTCCCGCGGTCACCGCACCATGGTGCCGGTCGGGAGGATGTCGGACAGGCACGTCAGATCGCGAATCTCTTCCATAGCGCGATCTCGGTCCGGAAATTTTAGAAGATTGAAATCCGCATACGGCACCATGACGAATTCTGCCTGCCCACCGATCCAGCCGCCCATATCGACATAGCCGTACGCCCCACCCGGGCGCTCTGGATTCACGTTGAGACACACACCTGTGCTTTGCTGCTTGCACATCGGGCAGCGTCCACACGCAACATTAAAAGGCACCGACACCAGATCACCCACTTGAAGTGTTGTGACGTCCGAGCCAATCTCGATCACTTCCCCGTTATCTCGTGGCCAAGGACGAGCCCAACGGGAGCAGTTTTCCGCCCCCGCACCATGTGCTGGTCTGAGCCGCAGATATTGGTAGTCACCACCCGCAATATAACGCCGTGGCTCGCTTTACGCCCTCTTGGATCCACCAACTCCGGGAACGGGATTGACTGAACTTCAACCTTACCGTTACCGACGTACACGACACCGCGATTACCTGGCATTATTTTGTCTCCGTCTTATAGCAACGAGATTAATGGTCGATTAATTATAAAATTGGATTATTCGCCGATTGAAAAGTCCCAACATGAACCACTTTGATATTGAGGGTAGACGGATGGACGCGCAGAACGCTTTGCTGCGGAAGAATGCATCGCACAACGTCTGAAAGACCTTATGCGATGCAGGCTGGCACGCCCCGGTCAAATATCCAGGACGAGCACTGGCGACGACGACCTGGAGCAACACGGGGTGAATTGATCGTTCGCCGCGCGTTCTTCGTCGGTCAGGTACAGATCTCGATGCAGAGGAACGCCTGCCGCGACCCTCGTAACGCAAGTGCCACATACGCCTTGCTCGCAGGAAGTCGGAATTTCAATGCCGTGGCGCGCCAAAGCAGCGACAACTGACTCGTCCGCGCCAACGAGGCACCTCAGCCCGGTACTCGCGATGTGAACTTCGAAAGACTTGTCCGCGGAGTCGTCTTTCTTCGGGTTCGCTCCAAAATATTCCCGGTGCAACTGTGCTTCGGCATAGCCAGCACCTCGGGCAGAATCCAGAACGTGCTGGATAAATCCACTCGGGCCACAAACATATACGTGCGGCGTTGCCCCCGGCGCATGTTTGAAAATCCACTCTGCATCGAACTTTTGATCCGGTTCGTCGTCAACGTGCAACCTAACTGCCGAACAGAATCTCTCCCTTGTGAGTTCTTCCATGAAGGCAGCTTTATTGCGCGTTCTTACGCAGTAGTGGAGTTCGAAGGAACGACCTGACTCAGTGAGTTTATCGGCCATACTGATAATTGGCGTGATTCCAATTCCGCCGGCGACGAGTATCGAGTGCTCCATACTGTCTTCCAATGGGAAGTGATTTTTCGGCTCACTCACGCGCAACCTTGCTCCCTCCTCTAGCTGGTGCATGGCTATCGAACCCCCACGTGATACCGGATCTTTCAGGACGCCGATAAGATAGCGATGCGTCTCCTGCGTGGAGTTACAGAGTGAGTATTGGCGAACATATTCGCCTGGAACATGCACATCAATATGCGACCCGGCGGTGAATTGAGGTAACTTACGTCCATCCTCACTGACGAGTTCGAAGGTGCATATATCTTCTGCGACTTTCCGCTTTGCGGCGATCTTGACATTCAACATGATTCAAACCCGTAAATGCACTATTCCGAAGTTTCCGCCCAAACATGCTCGGATGCTTCAGACTTCAACAATGCATCCCATACACGGCGTGCCTGTACAGGCCCGATATCGAATGCAATGTCGACGAACTCTCGCCCGGGCGTACGTTGCATACTGTGGTACTGCGACTCGATAATCTCTTTGTCTTCGTTAAACGTCGCAACAATGTTCCGATATATCTCGTCGGTGACTTCAGTCTCGTCGATTCGGAAATTGTGGGCCGCGGACCAGAAGTAATGAGTCGAATGTTCGGTTTCCGGCGTCATTGCGTTGAGTCCGCGAAATCCGTATCCGTCATCTCGGTTCCCTTCCGGAGCGCCCGCACCAACGTCCTTAGCGCCAGTGAAAATACGAACTAGACCAGGCTCGAATTCAATCTCTTGCCAGCGGTCGACGTGCTCGGTGCCAAATTGATAAGCAGCTGTATATGTGGGCGGCGGAATTGAGTCCAGCATCCAGCGCTCGACACGTACCCCCTTTGTTGTCCGCGTCGTTTTTGTGTCCGCGGCAAAGTGCGTCTCGGCGTCGCCACCAATTGTGTGTTTGTGGACGTATCCGAGATGGGTTAAATCAAGAAGGTTGTCGTAGATGAGAAGATGATTCGCCTCGATCAGATACGTATTTTTGCGGTATCGCCAGCGACCATCGGAGTGCCACGGGTAGGCAGGCACATTGGCGACGTCCGCGAGATCTGGCCCTCCCATCCAAATCCAGATCAGATCGTCCTTCTCAACAACCGGGTACGACCTGACCTTCGCCTTAGTAGGTATCTTGCTTTGTCCTGGCACACGCGTACATTGCCCACTGCAGTCGTACTCGAGACCGTGATACGCACACCGCAAGCTGTTTCCGACCACGTCTCCGTGGTGCAGCGGGAGTGCCCGATGACAGCAGCGATCTTCCAACGCTGCGACGGTCCCGTCCATCGTCCGGAACAGGACTACGGGCTCACCAAGCAACGTCCGAGGGAACGGCTTTTGCCCGATTTCATCTGCCCATGCGGCGACGTACCACGAATTTCTGACAAACATCTACGTCTCCAAAGTTGTTAAGGTCTCGACCGAATTTTTAGCATTTTCCGCTATTGCACTCAGTGTCACCTTATCCGTATCATGTTTCAATCCGATTTCCAACATAACTCTCATAGAAAAAATGGATAACTTCGATTTGAACCTACTGAATGTTTTTTCCGCATTGCATCATCATGGCCACGTCGGCAGAGCGGCCGACGAGTTGGGAATGAGTCAGCCATCCGTGTCTTACGCGTTAAAGCGGCTACGTGAGCAACTAGGCGATCCGCTCTTCGTGAAAGTGCGTCACGGAATAGAACCCACGCCCCGCGCGCTGGAACTCGCACCAGTTGTTCAATCGATCCTTCGCGAGGTGCGTGAACACGTATTGACCGCACCGGCGTTTGAGGCGCAGACAGCTCAGCGAACATTCACGATCGCCATGTCCGACGTTGGAGAGATGGTTTTCTTGCCAAGAATTCTCAGACGCGTCGCGGAAGATGCGCCGTTTGTAGATGTTAGAACTGTATCTAGCGACCCGAAGGACCTCATGACCGCGCTTCAGCGCAGTGAAGTCGATCTCGCAATCGGCTACTTTCCGGACTTAAGTGGCGTAGACGTGTTCCAGCAGCGCCTCTTCCGTCATGACTTTGTATGTCTAGTCCGAGCGGATCATCCTGTTTTGGAATCAGGACTCACTCGTAAAGCGTTCCAGTCACTGCCCCACGCCGTTGTACGTGCGGAAGGTCGAAGCCAGGAGATCGTAGAGCAATATTTGCGTTCTAAGGGCATTGAACGACGCGAGATGCTTCGCTCACCACATTTCCTTAGTATTCCGATGGTCGTTGCTATGACCGACCTCGTCGTGACTGTACCCAGAGCTGTTGCCGAAGTTTTTACGCAATTCGCGAACGTGAGAGCAGTGAGCCCTCCCTATCCGATGCCAACGTTCGACCTGAAACAACACTGGCACCGCTGTCAAAACAACGATCCTGGAAACCGTTGGTTGCGTGCGATAGTATTGGATCTGTTCAGCCAGTCCGAACCTTCAAAGGCTTAGTCCAGCAGACCGGACAGCCCAATGCATCTGTACGCGTCTCCATTGAATACAAATGCTGACGCTACCCC
>NZ_CAJMYZ010000060.1:0-3160 GCF_905220155.1 Paraburkholderia sp. J7
AGGAGCCTGACGATTACCTACTTTCACACGGGCAATCCGCACTATCATCGGCGTGGAGTTGTTTCACGGTCCTGTTCGGGATGGGAAGGGGTGGGACCAACTCGCTATGGTCATCAGGCATGACGGGTTGCTGCGTCGCATTTGCTGCGCCACAGCCAATCGGGAAGAAGCGTAAAGAGGTGTTGCTGAATTGGGGTTGTGTTGTTTAGATCGGCACAACACGTGATCTCAACCTGTGTGTCCTTGAAACACACCTGTTATAGGATCAAGCCTTACGGGCAATTAGTATCAGTTAGCTTAACGCATTACTGCGCTTCCACACCTGACCTATCAACGTCCTGGTCTCGAACGACCCTTCAAGGGGATCTAGTCCCCGGGGAAGTCTCATCTTGAGGCGAGTTTCCCGCTTAGATGCTTTCAGCGGTTATCTCTTCCGAACATAGCTACCCGGCGATGCGACTGGCGTCACAACCGGTACACCAGAGGTTCGTCCACTCCGGTCCTCTCGTACTAGGAGCAGGCCCCCTCAAACTTCCAGCGCCCACGGCAGATAGGGACCAAACTGTCTCACGACGTTTTAAACCCAGCTCACGTACCTCTTTAAATGGCGAACAGCCATACCCTTGGGACCGGCTACAGCCCCAGGATGAGATGAGCCGACATCGAGGTGCCAAACACCGCCGTCGATATGAACTCTTGGGCGGTATCAGCCTGTTATCCCCAGAGTACCTTTTATCCGTTGAGCGATGGCCCTTCCATACAGAACCACCGGATCACTATGACCTGCTTTCGCACCTGTTCGACTTGTGGGTCTCACAGTCAAGCACGCTTATGCCATTGCACTATCAGCACGATTTCCGACCGTACCTAGCGTACCTTCGTACTCCTCCGTTACCCTTTGGGAGGAGACCGCCCCAGTCAAACTGCCTACCATGCACTGTCCCCGATCCGGATCACGGACCAAGGTTAGAACCTCAAACAGATCAGGGTGGTATTTCAAGGACGGCTCCACGGAAACTAGCGTTCCCGCTTCACAGCCTCCCACCTATCCTACACAAACCGGTTCAAAGTCCAATGCAAAGCTACAGTAAAGGTTCATGGGGTCTTTCCGTCTAGCCGCGGGGAGATTGCATCATCACAAACACTTCAACTTCGCTGAGTCTCGGGAGGAGACAGTGTGGCCATCGTTACGCCATTCGTGCAGGTCGGAACTTACCCGACAAGGAATTTCGCTACCTTAGGACCGTTATAGTTACGGCCGCCGTTTACCGGGACTTCAATCAAGAGC
Source organism: Paraburkholderia sp. J7 (assembly GCF_905220155.1). Lineage (NCBI taxonomy): Bacteria > Pseudomonadati > Pseudomonadota > Betaproteobacteria > Burkholderiales > Burkholderiaceae > Paraburkholderia > Paraburkholderia sp. J7. The sequence goes on from NZ_CAJMYZ010000060.1 coordinate 1,289, forward strand.
TTGCACCCCATCATTTAATCTTCCGGCACCGGGCAGGCGTCACACCCTATACGTCCACTTTCGTGTTTGCAGAGTGCTGTGTTTTTATTAAACAGTCGCAGCCACCAGTTTATTGCAACCCCTTCACCCTTCTGGCGCGAGCCAGTCAAGCTACAAGGGCGTACCTTATCCCGAAGTTACGGTACCAATTTGCCGAGTTCCTTCTCCCGAGTTCTCTCAAGCGCCTTAGAATACTCATCTCGCCCACCTGTGTCGGTTTGCGGTACGGTCACTGTGAAACTGAAGCTTAGAGGCTTTTCTTGGAACCACTTCCAGTTGCTTCTTCACCTAAGTGAATGGCCTCGCACCCTTGAATTCCGCGCCCGGATTTGCCAAAGCGCCTTCTCCAATGCAAGGACCGGGACTTCCAACACCCGGACAACCTTCCGCGATCCGTCCCCCCATCGCATTTCACAATGGTGCAGGAATATTGACCTGCTTCCCATCAGCTACGCATTTCTGCCTCGCCTTAGGGGCCGACTCACCCTACGCCGATGAACGTTGCGTAGGAAACCTTGGGCTTACGGCGAGGGGGCCTTTCACCCCCTTTATCGCTACTCATGTCAGCATTCGCACTTCCGATACCTCCAGCACGCTTTTCAACGCACCTTCGCAGGCTTACGGAACGCTCTCCTACCATGCGTGCAAAGCACGCATCCGCAGCTTCGGTATATGACTTAGCCCCGTTACATCTTCCGCGCAGGACGACTCGATCAGTGAGCTATTACGCTTTCTTTAAAGGGTGGCTGCTTCTAAGCCAACCTCCTGACTGTTTTAGCCTTCCCACTTCGTTTCCCACTTAGTCATATTTGGGGACCTTAGCTGGCGGTCTGGGTTGTTTCCCTCTTGACACCGGACGTTAGCACCCGATGTCTGTCTCCCGTGATTGCACTCTTCGGTATTCGGAGTTTGCTATGGCGACGTAATCCGCAATGGACCCATCAACCATGACAGTGCTCTACCCCCGAAGGTGATACACGAGGCACTACCTAAATAGTTTTCGGAGAGAACCAGCTATTTCCAGGTTTGTTTAGCCTTTCACCCCTATCCACAGCTCATCCCCTAACTTTTCAACGTTAGTGGGTTCGGTCCTCCAGCACGTGTTACCGTGCCTTCAACCTGGCCATGGATAGATCACCTGGTTTCGGGTCTACACCCAGCGACTGAACGCCCTGTTCGGACTCGCTTTCGCTACGCCTGCCCTATTCGGTTAAGCTTGCCACTGAATGTAAGTCGCTGACCCATTATACAAAAGGTACGCCGTCACCCCTTGCGAGGCTCCGACTGTTTGTATGCATGCGGTTTCAGGATCTATTTCACTCCCCTCCCGGGGTTCTTTTCGCCTTTCCCTCACGGTACTGGTTCACTATCGGTCGATCACGAGTATTTAGCCTTGGAGGATGGTCCCCCCATCTTCAGACAGGATTTCACGTGTCCCGCCCTACTTGTCGCATACCTAGTTCTTCCATTCCGCCTTCGCCTACGGGGCTATCACCCACTATGGCCGCACTTTCCAGAGCGTTCGGCTGACGGTACAGATAAAGAATGCAGGCTGGTCCCATTTCGCTCGCCACTACTTTGGGAATCTCGGTTGATTTCTTTTCCTGCGGCTACTTAGATGTTTCAGTTCGCCGCGTTCGCTTCACATGACCTATGTATTCAGTCATGGATACTCCATTCGGAGTGGGTTTCCCCATTCGGATATCTGTGGATCAAAGCTTGTTTGCCAGCTCCCCACAGCTTTTCGCAGGCTACCGCGTCCTTCATCGCCTGTGATCGCCAAGGCATCCACCACATGCACTTGTTCGCTTGACCCTATAACGGGTGTGTCTC
>NZ_CAJMYZ010000061.1:0-2636 GCF_905220155.1 Paraburkholderia sp. J7
GCGCAACGAGGAAGATGTCGCCGCGCGCGTGTTTCAGATCTGGCTGCGTCCGCGGACGCCGGGCGGTACGCCGCGCTGGTCAACGCGCGTCTGTTCGCGCGAATGTCGCGAAGGCCGTTTCGTGACGCTGGCGAGCGGCGATCCTCAAGATGTGCGCGAAGGCGCGTTGCCCATCAATGCCGACGCACGCGTGCGTGTTGCAACACTCCGCGAAGGCACGACACTCAAGCACGCATTGCCGAAGCCGGGCTCGACCTATCTGGTCGCAGATCACGGGCAGCTCGACGCGGGGCCTATCCGGCTCGCACCGCGAGACGGTGTAGCCATCCGGGACGAGGCGCAGCTGGATTTGATCGCGCATGGCGATACGGATGTTGTGATCGTTGAACTTTGGGGCTAACGCAAATGAGCCTTCTCGATGTGTGCGACTGTCGTCGGCCAGTTTCAGCCGGTCGTGCCGAAGCGCGGAGGTCCGTTGATGGTTAGTTTGAGGACCGCAAGAACGAAGCAAATCGACTGCTGGGTTATATACTCGAGACCCAGCCATCCCGGGCGCATCACACTCACACCGTTTGCCACGACGACCTAGGGCTCTGGTGTTCGGGCGGCGTGATACGACGCAATTCTGGAAGAAAAAATGGGGAAAATGAATGCCACAGAAGATCTACTTTGACGAGTCCGGATTCACGGGAAACAACTTGCTCCATCCTGAGCAAAAGTATTTTTCGTATGCCTCAGTAGCGACCGATGACCAAGAAGCGAAAGAGTTCGTTGAGCGGCTCATAGCCACACATGGTATTCAAGGTGGCGAGCTCAAAGGGAGCAAACTAGTGCGATTTAGCCGGGGAAGAAAGTTGATTGACGAAATCTTCGATCGGTTTGACGGAAGAATTAAAATATCCATATCTGACAAGAAATTCGCGCTGGCGTGCAAGCTCCATGAGTACATCTTTGAGCCTTGCTTTTCGGAAATTAATTCCTTGTTCTACGGAATCGGATTTCATCGATTTATTGCAAATATCCTGTATGTCGAGTTCGTCGCCCGTGGAGCGGGTGCGGAGGCTATATTTACCGAGTTCGAGGAATTGATGCGAACGAAGGACGAGAGCAAGCTTCACGGGATCTTTTCATCATCAGTCCACGAAGAGAATTCACCGGTAATTACTCAGATCCGGGAGTTCGCGCAGCATCGTGCAGAGGACATAAGGGCCGAACTTTCCTCTCTTGACGATGCAGGTTCCGGCAAGTGGATCCTCGATCTGACCAATACAGCGCTATTCACATTGCTCGCCAATTGGGGAATGGAGTACGACCAAATTACCGCAGTCTGCGATCCATCCAAGCCCTTGCAACACGACCCTACCGTTTTCGAAACCATGATTGGTCGTGAGGATCGGTTATTTAGCGAAGGCTTAGGAGAGCGTCATCCGATTACGTTCAATCTCTCCGGACCCATCGAATTTGCAGATTCGAAACTAACCCATGGCATCCAGATCGCCGACGCGGTTGCAGCGGCGGCTGTGTATGTTTTCTCTGGAGCTGACGACGAACACGCGGTACGCTGGCGCAAGATCATCGCTCGGATCGCTAACAACGGCAGCATAATTCCGGACCGCGACGAGGTGAGACTGAAGGATCGGCGCGTCCAGCGCAATGCGCTTGTATTGATGGAACTCCACTCCCGCGCCAAGGCAGGCAAAAGCCTAGTTGAGGGAATGCCAGAGTATTTACATATGGTTTCGCGCCGGCTTATCACAGACCCGATGCGCGTCTAGTGTTTCGTTCAAACCGGTTTAAGCAATGCAAGCTAAATGCTATACCCACCTCTCGCTCGACTACCTTGTCCGGTGAGTCTGAGGTGCAGAGCTTAGAGCCGTGCCTTGTGTCGTCCGTGAGTGGCTCAAGTTGATTCGCGAACGGACGTCCATCGTCTTTGCGTGAATGCCGCATAGGGGTCGACAAGCGCCCGCCGCTTCGCTCCGTCGTATCCAAACCCAGATGCGGAAGGCGACGTCCCTCGGCAGACCTGCCCTCTCCAAAGATAACCCCTCTCTATTCGAACCGCTCATCACGTTCCCATTTCAGATTAGGATTACTATATTATATGAACGACTTTTCATGCTGGAAATAACGGGCATTCCGATCCGACGACGTCCAGAACACTCATCAAACATGGCAAGCTTTCGACGCACACAATTCGAGTGTTGAGGGCCGATTTGATCGCGATCACAACACTCGAGATTTCAGCGATACACCTCCAACTGCCAAGCACGCGCAAACGGCAAGACGAACCGTCTCCCGCGCTTTCGGGCGGGACCCACGTCAGGCGGCAAGCCTTTCAAAGCGGCTCGGCTCGCAGCAGAACAAGTCGCACGGGGCTGCCAATCTGAGCGTCCGTGGTATGCAGACGCTCGTCGACGGGATCGGGATAAACCCTAAGCTTCTCGAATGTCTCTTGAATTCTCGATAGCCCCCGCCACTTAGTTGTTTAACTGTGCCACCGTAAAATCTAAACTAATGATCGCTCCACAAGAACACGAATACTCGGTCATGGGTGGAGTCAATCGGGCAAACGTCGGTCGACTCTTGAGCTTGGCAGCAAGTGCTATCTCGGGAGGACTGGTCTTCACGCTCCT
>NZ_CAJMYZ010000062.1:0-2536 GCF_905220155.1 Paraburkholderia sp. J7
GCCTGCTTGCCCTTCGGCCCCATCTTCACATCGAAGCTTACTTTCTGGTTTTCCTGCAGCGACTTGAAGCCTTCCGTCTTGATCTCGGAAAAGTGGGCAAACAGGTCTTCGCCGCTGTCATCCGGGGTGATGAAGCCAAAGCCTTTCGCATCGTTGAACCATTTCACAGTGCCAGTTGCCATTTTTGAATCCTGTCGATGTTGAAACCTGAAATCGCGAGAATACCGCATCGTATGGAGGCGATCACCCGCAAGGGACGACTTTTTACCATGCCGGGATGACACCTGCCAATCAGCAGGTCCACGGACAGCAAAGGGTCCGGCTTTCAGAGGCCCGGGCCCGGTGCAGGCATTCGTCGTTCTAACCCTTGACGGTGGCACCGTATGATTGCCGCGCGGTAATCGCGATCTACCCTGCAAGCGGGAGTCTCAGCGAAGCCTGCAGGCTGCGCCGCGAAGACTGATTCTGAAATGGAGCAGGGAAGGCACTTGAGAAGAGTCGCAGAAACATCGACGCATTGCGGATTCCGCCCTCGCCACACGCGAAAGCCCGGTCTCCGTCACCATTTTTGTGCGGTCCCGTGCCGCACAGTCCCGCGACGAGCAAACTGTGGCGCGGAAGCGGCCCTAACCAGTTTTGCAGTGCCAGCCCGGAGACTGGGGAGCCCATGTTACCCTTGGTCGACGCTAACACCAGCGAAGCCGCGCTCGAGGATGAACGATACATTCGAGTTTTCTCAGGATTTCGAGCCGTTCCTCGAAGACCTGCCGAGAAAGGACTGGCAGACAAAGTCGCTCGATTGCGCCATGGCCGATTACTGGGTGGCAAGCGATGGACTTGTCGCGCGTCGAGAGTTTCTGAGTGACGGTTACTTTGCCAGCAACACAGCCTCCTTCACGGCTTATTTGTTCCACTTCCGGAAAGGCGTGAGGCTCGACCTGAAAGTGGTTGTCGCTCACGGTCGTATCCTGGAGCTGAGGCGGGAGCGCGAACCCGAAGCGGGGGAAGTGGTGGCTGAGTGGACTATCCCCGTGCCGGGTCCCGACGCTGAACGTCGCAAGTGACGCGGGCCGGATCGCAGAAGACTGGAAAAAAGACTGGTAACCCCCTACCTGTGTAACGAAAGGCGGCTTCGGCGTAAGCGCGCAGAAAGGGGCGCGGCCGTCAAATGGTTTGCGAGCCTCATGGTCGGAAAATGAAGAAGCCCGCGAACCAGATGGCTTCTCGCGGGCCTTGTGCCGTGCAGATGGCGTCAATGGAACTCGCTGTCATCGCTCAACAGCCAGGCTGGAATATCACGCTTGCCGTTGAGTACGCGCCAGACCTCGACGTGATCCTTGCGCTCAATGTAAAAGATCAGATGCGGGTAGCGATCGAGAGACCATGAGCGCAGGCCCGGTATGTCCAGTTCGTACGAGTAACGGAGTGAGCCGATGTTGGGGTGTTTGGCGAGATGCGCGTATGCCTGCTCGATTTCCGCAATGAACCCGAGCGCTGCCTGTTCCGAGCCTTCGTCAACGAGGTAATGTGTCAGCTCGTCTTCTACGTCCTGCCTGGCCAGCCGGGTCGGGATGACGGGCTTGGCCGTCATTTGCGCGAAGTACGTACGCGGGCGCGCAGCGATTCGAAGTAGTCGGCGTCGGCCGGATCTGCGAGGCCCGAAGTCGCTCCCTGCAGGATCATTGTCCGCAGGTGCTTGCGATCCTGATCCTTGCGGATTAGTTCGCGGACGTATTCGCTGCTCGTGCCGTAGCCGCGCTCGCCGACCTGCTCGTCGACATATTCCTTCAGCGAATCGGGGAGGGAGATGTTCATCGTGCTCATGTGAACCAGTCTATCAGGATTTGGCAAATTTTGCCAAACTCATCTCCTGGTAGATGTTCAGGGGTGGCCTGATCGGTTCGAGTAGCCTTAACTGGCGAGTCTTTCCGGGAAATCGTGCGGGCGGCGATGAACTGTCCCCATGCGATCCGCCGATCGGTGCGGTAAAGTGATCTGGCCGTACGGCTGCGGCATCAGGAGAAACCAGCCCGACAATCGGCCCTGCGGGCGACCTACATGGCGGAAGGGAAGTGGCGAGACTGGATGACGAAGCACGCACCGAGTTGCTGTGCTTCCTTGTGGTCGGCCAGCTCTTTGCATTCGCCCGCGAGGGCGTGTGGCTGCGCACCGATCATCTGATCGAATCGGCAAAGATCTGGCTGGCCTCGAACGGCGCAGAATGTGACTGGCTGGAGCGGGCAAGGCTCGTGGAGGCATCTCGGGTGATCGCCAGGCAGGAAAGCGAGGTACCCTTCCCGAAAGACGATGCGGATTTGCACAGACTCTTCAATCTACGAACCGGTTGGTTTCTGGACTACCGTTCACCTGTCGTACAACGGCTCTATGTGCAGCTGCGCCGCATATCTAGAGGAGTCCTGATTGGCTTGCTGGAATGAGGCAGATAAGGACGGATGCCGTGTACGCGCAACACGGCTCACATGAGTGACACGCAGACAGGCGAGCCAGTTCAACAGGGCTCTGGTTCCGCCAGGAC
>NZ_CAJMYZ010000063.1:0-2437 GCF_905220155.1 Paraburkholderia sp. J7
GCCACACAGGGCATACACTACCGATCTCGCATCGCGACAATCCATCATGCGGGCCAAGGCAGTTTTTGGCCCGCTCTCCATGTTTTGCGCTTGCACGGGCAGTCAGATATACGAGGGGGCGGTTGCGGCTTTGCAACGCCCTTTTTTATCACCGCGTCGGTGAGAGCTCGTACGCGACCCTGATCCTGTCGCCACGCTAAGTGTCGTGGTCGGCACCTTTTGCGAGTTGTCGGCAATCGAATTGACCGACTTACTTCCGCAGCTCACTTTCGGACTTTCCGAGACGCCAGCCAGGATTGTGATCTTGGCGTGCCGTGCCACCCGCCTACGTTGCCCACTTGCTTCCCGAGAAGAAAGATGACGCGGACAAGTTGAGCGCACTGAATGCGTTCATGCATGCTGCGGAGACCCGTAGTTTTACTCGTGCAGAACGGATTGGCCTTCCCGCATCGGCCGTCGCGACGGCGATTGCGCGTCTCGAGGAAAGCTGTCGACTCGCCCTTTTCATCGCAGTATGCGAAGCATTGCGCTCACGCACGAAGACGACGTTCTCCTTGCGAGCTGTCTGCGGATTCGTGGAGGGTTCTAGCAGATCGAGGAGCGTCTTGCTGATCGGGCTAAGAACCCTCGGGGAAAGCTACGCGCAAGGATCCAGGTCGCAAGTTCCTAGCTCGCACCGCTACTTCGAGAGTTCATGTCCGAGTTCCCAGAGATCGAGCTTGACCTCGAGTTCCGCGCGGACGGCGCGGGAAGCTTCCTGCTGAGGACTTTTTGTGATGCAGACGGACATGTTGGCTCAGATCTAGAGGGCTGTCAGGGGGGAGAAATATCCTAGCGAGCCGACGACTCTGCGGCGCGAGTAAACAAGATGCTTGGACATCAGCCTAGAGTCTTGCGTCGCCCCCATGCCGGATCGCAACATCGAAGCGGTCCTCGATACGGGATGTGCAGCCGGATATGTGCGTGGCACCACTTCCATCCGTGAAGACATGGGGTGCGTTGATTCAACTCAAGCAAAGCTGCGTCGGAATCGGCTGTATCCCGGACTTTGCGATTCAACGGCAGTTAAGCGCGGGCAGCGTGATACCAGTGCTCAATGAAATATCGACCATGCCGACCAATACCTCTCGACAGGGCCATCGAATCGCAATTTGGCACCGACAATACGCTCATTCGTCGATTTTCTGGCGCGCAAAATGTTCGATGATGACTAGGCCGACCTGCTTGATTGGGTTTCCTAAGCTTGTCCGATTGACCAGCCAACGTAGGGCTGGTGTTGGAGGTAGTCCGTCGGGGTAGAAGTTTGCGGGCGTGTCGCACAGCGGCTACAACTCGAAAGAGCGCGCGACAAGTTCCGTTTGATGCGACGTCGTTTCGAACCACGAGAATCCAAGGCTTGGACTGCAAGTGGAGCGGCGCGGTGGCGCTACGCTGGACGCCGTGGGAGTAACTCGCGGCGGACGCCTCCGGGCCTCGTCCGGCAGGTGATCCGGGCGCAAGCATCATCCTTGTGCCGGACTGATAGCGGCGCCGTCGGGTCCGCTCTGCCGAGCGCGAACTATTTGGAATCGAGAGAGTTAAACAGGTTGCTGCGCAACGTCACGATTGCTTTCTGCAATTTCGAAAACTCTTCGGGCGTTAGTCCAGTCGCGTCCGTAAGGTCTGCGACCTTGAGACTCTTCTCGCGGAGTCGTCGACCGTTTTTTGTCAGACTGACTCGCACCTGACGCTCATCTTCCGGGTCACGTCGGCGTTCCACATAGCCCATCGCTTCAAGTTTTTTCAACATGGGCGTAAGCGTATTCGATTCAAGGAACACCTTTTCGCCCAAACCACTTACCGTCTGGTTATCTTGTTCCCAAAGCGCAATGATCGCTATGAACTGAGGATAGGTCAGTCCAAGTTCATCGAGAATGGGCTTGTATGCCTTGCCGAACGTCAGATTCGTGGAGTAGACGGCGAAGCAAAGATAGTCGGCGAGCGGCAGGGGGGCGTTCGCCGGAAGGTCCGTAGGTTTCATGTGCATCCTCTTCAGACAAAGGCCGATGAGTCGCGAAAAATTGATTAAGTCGTTTGCGATTATATCGCAAGATGATTTAAGCGTGTGATACCGCTTTCCCGGTCTGGTTAGCCATCGCGCTGGGGCGCCATGGCAGGTATCGGCAAGCGAATGTCTCTTTGGAGCTCGGCCTGACCGCGCGATCAGGGCGCCGCACACCGGCGACGATGTTTGGCGACCGGGCGACCGGGCGACCGGGCGACCGGGCGACGGCGGCGGGAGCGCTTAGTGGTGAGCAAAGAGGTCGTTACCAGGCATGTTGACGCGGTTGCCCGTCTCGGAACCAGCGGCGAGCACACCGCCGTATGCCTCTTGCGAGGCGCTCGCGTCGCTGTGCTCGGCGGCGAGCGTTTGCACGCTCTGGCCACGTTGTGACGT
>NZ_CAJMYZ010000064.1:0-2257 GCF_905220155.1 Paraburkholderia sp. J7
CGCGGCGGTGGGCGGCGTGCTGATCGGTCTCACGATCGGCAAGCTCAATCCGTATATCGGCTTCATTGCGGGCATCAAGGCGTTCACCGCTGCAGTGCTCGGCGGCATCGGCAGCATTCCGGGCGCGATGCTCGGCGGCGTGCTGCTCGGTCTCGCCGAAACCTTCGCTGCGGGCTACATGCCCGCGGAGTACAAGGACGTCGTGGCCTTCGGCCTGCTCGTACTCGTGCTGCTCTTCCGTCCCACCGGCCTGCTCGGCAAGCCGGACGTCGAAAAGGTCTGAGGTCGATATGAGCCAAACTGTTTCGGTTCGCGCGGCCACCAATAGCGCACACGGCCAATCCTCGTCGCAAACGGTGAAGGGCGCACTTGCCGCCGCCGTGGCGACCATCATTCTCACGGCGCCCATTCTCGGGCTGCAGCTCACGCTCGATGGCTATCAGGTCGTGCTGCAGCAGCATTGGCGCCCGGTATGGATCGCGGCCGCCGTGGTGTTCGTGTTCCAGCTCGTCAAGCCGATGTTTGTGCGCGCAACGAGTGGCGTGCGTTTGCCCAAGGCGCCGGCGCTCGGCGCGCGCCAGCAGCGCGTGGCGATCTGGGTGCTGCTCGCGTTCGGCGCGGTGTTCCCGTTCATGGGTTCGCGCGGCTCGATCGACGTCGCAACGCTCGCGCTCATCTACGTGATTCTCGGCCTGGGCCTGAATATCGTGGTGGGCTTCGCAGGTCTGCTCGATCTGGGCTACGTCGGCTTCTACGCGGTGGGCGGCTATACGTATGCGCTGCTCAACCAGTACTTCGGCTTCACGTTCTGGGAGTGTCTGCCGCTCGCGGCGCTCGCTGCCGCCACGTTCGGCTTCGTGCTCGGCTTCCCGGTGCTGCGTCTGCGCGGCGACTATCTCGCCATCGTCACGCTCGGCTTCGGCGAGATCATCCGCCTCCTGCTCAATAACCTCACAAGCATCACGGGCGGCCCGGACGGCATCTCCAGCATTCCCAAGCCCACCGTGTTCGGCTTCGAAATGGCCCGCCGCGCTAGCGTGGAAGGCGCGAAGACGTTCAACGAGCTGATCGGCATCGAGTACAGCGGCGAGCACATGGTGATCTTCCTGTACCTGCTCGCGCTCGTGCTGGTGGCGTTCACGCTGTTCGTCACGAGCCGCCTGTTGCGCATGCCGATGGGCCGCGCCTGGGAAGCACTGCGCGAAGACGAGATCGCATGCCGCTCGCTCGGTCTGAACCCCACGCGCATCAAGCTCTCGGCGTTCACGCTGGGCGCATCGTTCGCGGGTCTCGCGGGCGCGTTCTTCGCGGCGCGCCAGGGGCTCGTCACGCCCGAGTCGTTCACGTTCATCGAGTCGGCGCTGATTCTCGCCGTGGTGGTGCTGGGCGGCATGGGCTCGCAACTGGGCGTGGTGCTCGCGGCGATCCTGCTCACCGCGCTGCCCGAAGTGGCGCGCGGCTTTGCCGAGTACCGCATGCTGATCTTCGGTCTGGTGATGGTGCTGATGATGATGTGGCGTCCGCAGGGCCTGTTGCCCGCGAGCCGTCCGCACGTGGAGTTGCCGCAATGAGCGCACAAGCGTTGTTGAAAGTAGCGGGCCTGCAGATGCGCTTCGGCGGTCTGCTGGCCGTGGACGGCATCGACTTCGACGTGCGTCCGAACGAGGTATTCGCGATCATAGGGCCGAACGGCGCGGGCAAGACCACGGTGTTCAACTGCGTGGGCGGCTTCTACAAGCCGACCGCGGGCGACATCGTGCTGGAAGGCCACGCCATCACCGGCCAGCCGAGCCACCAGGTCGCGCGCCGCGGCCTCGTGCGCACGTTCCAGAATATCCGCCTCTTCAAGCAGTTGACGGTGCTGGAAAACCTGATGGTTGCACAGCACCTGAAGGTGAACCGCAACATGTTGAGCGGCCTGTTCGCGACGCCCGCGTATCGCCGCGCCGAGCGTGCGGCGCTCGAGCGCGCTGCGTACTGGCTCGAACGCGTGGGCCTGAAGCAGGTGGCGAACCGCGAGGCGGGCACGCTTTCGTATGGCCATCAGCGCCGGCTCGAAATCGCGCGCTGCATGATCACCGACCCGCGTCTGTTGATGCTCGACGAACCCGCGGCCGGTTTGAATCCGCAGGAGAAGGTCGAACTGCAGCAGATGGTGGACGGCTTGCGTAACGAGTTCGGAATCTCCGTACTCCTGATCGAACACGACATGAGCCTCGTGATGGGCGTGTCGGACCGCATTCTCGTGATGGAACAC
>NZ_CAJMYZ010000065.1:0-2257 GCF_905220155.1 Paraburkholderia sp. J7
TGCGGCGGTGGGCGGCGTGCTGATCGGACTGACGATCGGCAAGCTCAATCCGTATATCGGCTTCATTGCGGGCATCAAGGCGTTTACGGCCGCAGTGCTCGGCGGTATCGGCAGCATTCCGGGCGCGATGCTCGGCGGCGTGCTGCTCGGTCTTGCCGAAACGCTCGCTTCGGGCTACATGCCCGCGGAGTACAAGGACGTCGTGGCCTTCGGCCTGCTCGTGCTCGTGCTGCTCTTCCGTCCCACCGGCCTGCTCGGCAAGCCGGACGTCGAAAAGGTATGAGGTCGATATGAGCCAAACTGTTTCGGTTCGCGCGGCCGGCAATAGCGCAGACGGTCAGTCCTCGTCGCAAACGGTGAAGGGTGCGCTTGCCGCCGCCGTTGCGACCATCATCCTCACGGCGCCGATTCTTGGCCTGCAGCTCACGCTCGACGGCTATCAGGTCGTGCTGCAGCAGCACTGGCGCCCCGTCTGGATCGCGGCCGCCGTGGTGTTCGTGTTCCAGCTTGTCAAGCCGATGTTTGTGCGCGCAACGAGTAACGTGCGCCTGCCCAAAGCCCCCGCGCTTGGCGCACGCCAGCAGCGCGTGGCGCTCTGGGTGTTGCTCGCGTTCGGCGCGGTGTTCCCGTTCATGGGGTCGCGCGGTTCGATCGACGTCGCGACGCTTGCGCTCATCTACGTGATTCTTGGCCTGGGCCTGAATATCGTGGTGGGCTTCGCGGGTCTGCTGGACCTGGGCTACGTGGGCTTCTACGCGGTGGGCGGCTATACGTATGCGCTGCTCAACCAGTACTTCGGCTTCACGTTCTGGGAATGCCTGCCGCTCGCGGCGCTCGCCGCGGCCACGTTCGGCTTCGTGCTCGGCTTCCCGGTGCTGCGCCTGCGCGGCGACTATCTCGCCATTGTCACGCTCGGCTTTGGCGAGATCATCCGCCTGCTGCTCAATAACCTCACGAGCATCACGGGCGGCCCGGACGGCATCTCCAGCATTCCCAAGCCCACCGTGTTCGGCTTCGAAATGGCCCGCCACGCCAGCGTGGAAGGCGCGAAGACGTTCAACGAGCTGATCGGTATCGAGTACAGCGGCGAGCACATGGTGATCTTCCTGTACCTGCTCGCGCTCGTGCTGGTGGCGTTCACGCTGTTTGTCACGAGCCGCCTCTTGCGCATGCCGATGGGCCGCGCCTGGGAAGCATTGCGCGAAGACGAGATCGCATGCCGCTCGCTCGGCCTGAATCCCACGCGCATCAAGCTCTCGGCGTTTACGCTCGGCGCTTCGTTCGCGGGTCTCGCGGGTGCGTTCTTCGCGGCGCGCCAGGGGCTCGTCACGCCCGAGTCGTTCACGTTCATCGAGTCGGCGCTCATTCTTGCCGTGGTGGTGCTGGGCGGCATGGGCTCGCAATTGGGCGTGGTGCTCGCCGCGATCCTGCTGACGGCGCTGCCCGAAGTGGCGCGCGGCTTTGCCGAGTACCGCATGCTGATCTTCGGTCTGGTGATGGTGCTGATGATGATGTGGCGTCCGCAGGGTCTGTTGCCCGCGAGCCGCCCGCACGTGGAGTTGCCGCAATGAGCGCACAGGCGTTGTTGAAAGTAGCGGGCCTGCAGATGCGCTTCGGCGGTCTGCTGGCCGTGGACGGCATCGATTTCGACGTGCGTCCCAACGAGGTGTTCGCGATCATCGGGCCGAACGGCGCGGGCAAGACCACGGTGTTCAACTGCGTGGGCGGCTTCTACAAGCCCACGGCGGGCGACATCGTGCTGGAAGGCCACGGCATCACCGGCCAGCCGAGCCACCAGGTCGCGCGCCGCGGCCTCGTGCGCACGTTCCAGAATATCCGCCTGTTCAAGCAGCTCACGGTGCTGGAAAACCTCATGGTCGCGCAGCACCTGAAGGTGAACCGCAACATGCTAAGCGGCCTGTTCGCGACGCCCGCGTATCGCCGCGCCGAGCGTGCCGCGCTCGAGCGCGCCGCGTACTGGCTCGAACGCGTGGGCCTGAAGCAGGTGGCAAACCGCGAGGCGGGCACGCTGTCGTACGGCCATCAGCGCCGGCTCGAAATCGCGCGCTGCATGATCACCGACCCGCGTCTGTTGATGCTCGACGAACCCGCGGCCGGTTTGAATCCGCAGGAGAAGGTCGAGCTGCAGCAGATGGTGGACGGCTTGCGTAACGAGTTCGGAATCTCCGTACTCCTGATCGAACACGACATGAGCCTCGTGATGGGCGTGTCGGACCGCATTCTCGTAATGGAGCAT
>NZ_CAJMYZ010000066.1:0-1908 GCF_905220155.1 Paraburkholderia sp. J7
GGCCGGATCTTCGCGGCATCGACCAACGCGTTCATCAACACCGGTGACGGCCTTGGCATGGCGGCCCGTTCGGGCATCGCGCTGCAGGACATGGAGTTCTGGCAGTTCCACCCGACCGGCGTGGCCGGCGCGGGCGTGCTGATCACGGAAGGCGTGCGCGGTGAAGGCGGCATTCTGCGTAACTCGAACGGCGAGCGCTTCATGGAGCGTTACGCGCCGACCCTGAAGGACCTGGCGCCGCGCGACTTCGTTTCGCGCTCGATGGACCAGGAAATCAAGGAAGGCCGTGGCGTGGGTCCGCACAAGGACCACGTGCTGCTCGACCTCTCGCACATCGGCGCCGAGACGATCATGAAGCGTCTGCCGTCGATCCGCGAAATCGCGCTCAAGTTCGCGAACGTGGACTGTATCAAGGAGCCGATCCCGGTCGTGCCGACCATCCACTACCAGATGGGCGGCATCCCGACGAACATCAACGGCCAGGTCGTTGGCACGCCGAAGGGTCACGAAGAAGTCGTCAACGGCTTCTACGCCGTGGGCGAATGCTCGTGCGTCTCGGTGCACGGCGCGAACCGCCTCGGCACGAACTCGCTGCTCGACCTCGTGGTGTTCGGCCGTGCGGCTGGCAACCACATCGTCAAGCACGTCAAGGAGCTCAAGGAGCACAAGCCGCTGCCGGCCGACGCCGCCGACTTCGCGCTCTCGCGCCTCGCCGAGCTCGACAAGTCGACCTCGGGCGAGTACGCGCAAAGCGTCGCGAACGACATCCGCGGTTCGATGCAGAAGCACGCGGGCGTGTTCCGCACGTCGAAGCTGCTCGCAGACGGTGTGAAGGACATCGCGCAGATCGCTGAGCGCGCGAAGCACATCCACCTGAAGGACAAGTCGAAGGTGTTCAACACGGCGCGCGTGGAAGCGCTCGAAGTGGCGAACCTGGTCGAAGTTGCGCGCGCAACGATGGTTTCGGCTGAAGCCCGTAAGGAAAGCCGTGGCGCGCACGCACAGAGCGACTTCGAACACCGTGACGACGAAAACTGGCTGCGCCATACGCTCTGGTTCAGCGAAGGTGACCGACTCGATTACAAGCCGGTCCACATGCAACCGCTGACCGTCGAGTCCGTGCCGCCGAAGGCGCGTACGTTCTAAGGCACACGCCAGTCAAAAGGAATTGGAAATGGCCAAACGCATTTTTGAAGTCTATCGCTACGACCCGGACAAGGACGCAGCGCCGCGCATGCAAACGTACGAGCTGGAAATCACGCACGAGCGCATGCTGCTCGACGCGCTGGTCAAGCTCAAGGAACTGGACGAAACGCTGTCGTTCCGCCGCTCGTGCCGCGAAGGCGTGTGCGGTTCGGACGCGATGAACATCAACGGCAAGAACGGTCTGGCGTGCCTGACGAACCTGAACGAGCTGCCGCAGAAGATCGTGCTGCGTCCGCTGCCGGGCCTGCCCGTCGTGCGCGACCTGATTTGCGACTTCACGCAGTTCTTCAACCAGTACCACTCGATCAAGCCGTACCTGATCAACGACACGCCGCCGCCCGAGAAGGAGCGTCTGCAGTCGCCTGAGCAGCGTGACGAACTCGATGGCCTGTACGAGTGTATTCTGTGCGCAAGCTGCTCGACGTCGTGCCCGAGCTTCTGGTGGAACCCGGACAAGTTCGTCGGCCCGGCAGGTCTCCTGCAGGCTTACCGCTTCATCGCGGACAGCCGCGACGAAGCAACCGGTGAGCGCCTCGACAACCTCGAGGACCCGTACCGTCTGTTCCGTTGCCACACGATCATGAACTGCGTCGACGTTTGCCCGAAGGGCCTGAACCCGACGAAGGCGATCGGCAAGATCAAGGAACTGATGTTCCGCCGCGCGGTTTGATGTTGCTGTTCTGAAATGGAATCGCATCAGTC
>NZ_CAJMYZ010000067.1:0-1650 GCF_905220155.1 Paraburkholderia sp. J7
AATGTCGTGGCCAGATACAGATGTCGTACGGCCAGCCATTTACAGATGTCGCATCTCTTTCATGGTTCTGTTCGCCCGTATTGTTGAAGAGCACGGGTTGAAGCAGCAGGGCGCCTGTGTTCATTCAGCGAGCCCTGGCAGACCGACGGCCAGACTTTGAATCTGGCTTTGCCGCCCGTGCCAGCTTCACGATCACCGCGTCCATGTCCGCCTGCGTGAATTCGCGCGTCTTCTTCGTGCCCGGCACCCGTTCAGCCCGGCGTACCTCGACGCCACGGTTCGTGCGCGAGGGCGAGCCCGAAGCTCGCCGGTCGTCGCGCTGCGCCTGCAGGGCCTGCGCCACCGAGAGCGCGTGCGCCAGACGCTTGTGCTCGATCACCGCACCCTGGTCCACCTCGGTCAGGCGGTCATACTCGCGGTACGGCAGCGGCTGGCCGTCAGCACGGATCTCGATGCGTCCGTCCGGGTACTCCCACACCTCGATGTAGCGGTGAACCAGCTTGCGGTTCTGCGGCGTATCGTCGAGCAGGTACATCACGCGGTCGTACTGCACCGTCAGCGCATTTGTCACCCGCCGCGTCTCGCGCCAGGTCATCAGCAGATCGAGATTCTCGTCGGCGCGCAGCGGCCGGTGGGCGTCGAAGCCGCTCTTCGGTGGCTTCGCAAAGCGGGCGTTGTAGCTCGCCATGAAGGAGGGCGCCCAGGCATTCGCTTCAGCCAGCGTGCTGATGCCGCGCAGCCGCATCTCCTTCACCAGACGGTCCTGCAACGTCAGGTGCGCACGCTCCACGCGGCCCTTGGCCGGGCTGGAGTTCGCGCAGAACGTGTCAATGTTCAGCTCGTACATCGCGCGCCCGAAGTGCGTCACGCTGCGCCCGGTCTTGCCGGCGCTGACACTGCGAAACACGCTGGCGCGGTCGCTGTACAGCGCCACCGGCTTGCCGTGACGCTCCAGGTACGCACGCGTGGCCTCGAAATAGCTGAAGGTCGACTCCGTGGCCGTGAAGTGCAGGTGCATCAGGCGGCTCGTCGCGTCGTCCACGTACACCAGCAGCGTGCAGGCCGGCGCGCGCTCCTCGAACCAGCGATGGTCGCTGCCGTCGATCTGGATCAGTTCGCCCAGGCACGCGCGGCGCGCACGGGGCTGGTAGACCTTCGGCGGACGCTGCGCGCGTGGAATCCATAGCCCGGCGTCTGCCATCAGCTTCCTGACCGTTTCCTTCGCGAGCCGGATGCCATGACATTCAGCGAGCTTCTCGCACGCCAGCGTCGGGCCAAAATCGGCGTAGCGTTCGCGGATCAGTGCCAGCGCGCGCAACGCCAGGCCTTCGTCGAGCTTCCGGTTGCCTGGCCGTCCGCGCCGGCCCGAAGCCACCCCCGCGGGTCCGTGTTCGCGATAGCGGATCACCAGTCGCTCAACCTGGCGCACGCTCAGACCCAGCCGTTCGGCGGCGCGCCCGGGCTTCAAACCCGTCTCGGCCACCGCCTGGATCACCTTGAGTCGGTCAAGCTCTTGCATCGTCAGTGTCACCAGTTCGCCTGGTCGCATGGCTGGCTCCGCAGTTCGCACGAGCCGGTTAGCATGCCAGTGGTCAAAAACACGACATCTGTAAATAGCCAGAACACGACATTAGGATATAGCTCCTACAT
>NZ_CAJMYZ010000068.1:0-1437 GCF_905220155.1 Paraburkholderia sp. J7
GTGCGCGCGGTCCATCATGCCTCGTGCGCGCGCAGGAAGCGGAAGAACTCCACGCCTTCGCGCAGACGCCGCTTCATCATGTCCCAGCTCGTGAGCATCTCGCGCACGATCTCCCAGATCTTCGAAGGCCGGAAATAGAACTGGCGATAGAACTGCTCCAGATGGTGATAGATCTCCTCGCGCGGCAGGTTCGGATAGCCGATCGCCGCCAGCTGCACCCCTTCCTTGCTCACCAGGTTGATCGTCTTGTTCTCTTCCATCCAGCCGTTTTCCACGGCCTGCTTGTACAGCGTCGTGCCCGGATACGGCGCGGCGAGCGACACCTGAATCGTGTGCGGATTGATTTCCTTCGCGTACTCGATCGTCTTCCTGATCGTGTCCTGCGTCTCGCCCGGCAGCCCCAGAATGAAGGTGCCGTGGATCTTGATGCCGAGCGTCTTGCAGTCGGCGCTGAAGCGGCGCGCAAAGTCCGTGCGCACGCCCTTCTTGATGTTCACGAGAATCTGGTCGTCGCCCGACTCGAAGCCCACGAGCAGCAGACGCAGGCCGTTCTCCTTCATCACCTTCAGCGTCTTGTACGGCACGTTCGCCTTCGCGTTGCACGACCACGTCATGCCGAGCTTGCCAAGGCCAATCGCAATCGCTTCGGCGCGCGGCAGGTCGTCGGTGAAGGTATCGTCGTCGAACATCAGCTCCTTGACTTCCGGCATGTTGTCGCGAATCCACTTCGCTTCCGCCAGCACGTTCTCGACCGAGCGCGTGCGGTAGCGGTGGCCGCTCACCGTCTGCGGCCACAGGCAGAACGTGCAGCGCGACTTGCAGCCGCGCCCCGTATAGATCGACACGTACGGGTAGTTCAGATAGCCGATGAAGTAGTTGTCGATCTTCAGGTCGCGCTTGTAAATGGGCGCGACGAACGGCAGTTCGTCCATGTTCTCGAGAATCGGCCGCGCCTCGTTGTGCTCGATCGAGCCGTCCTTCGCGCGCCAGCTCAAGCCCTTGATCTCGGGGAACGGCCGGCCCTCGGCGATTTCCTTGCAGGTGTAATCGAATTCTTCTCGGCAGACGAAATCGATTGCCTCGGTCGCCGTGAGCGAGTTGTGCGGATCGACCATCACCTTCGCGCCGACCATGCCGACGATGAGCGACGGCTTGCGCTTCTTCAGGTCCTCGGCGAAGAGCGCGTCGGTCGGGAACGACGGCGTGCTCGTGTGAATGATCACGAGGTCATAGTCCATCGCGATCTTCAGCGTGGCTTCCACGCCGATGCCGTCGGCCGGCGCGTCGAGCACGCGGCTGTCGGGCACGAGGGCCGCGGGCTGCGCAAGCCACGTGGGATACCAGAACGAGCGGATCTCGCGCTTTGCCTGGTAGCGCGAGCCCGCGCCACCGTCGAAGCCGTCATACGACGGGGCCTGCAGAAACAGCGTTTTCATA
>NZ_CAJMYZ010000069.1:0-1374 GCF_905220155.1 Paraburkholderia sp. J7
CGTCGGCGCCGAGATCGAGCCATCGCCATTTGCCGTGGAGCCGCCGCCCATCGCGTCTGCCGTCGAGCTAGCCAGGTTGTAAAGCTGCGTGCCGTTCACCGCGTCGAGGCTCGATTCGGTCACCGCACCCGCTGCCACGTTGGTCAACGTGACTGCCGCATGGTCCGAGCCGCCCAGCGTGACCTTGCCCAGCGACTTGTCGTCGTAGGCCACAAACGCGTTGTTGATGTTGCCCGATGCGTCGGTCGTTGCGCCCAGTGCGTACAATTGCGAACCGTTCACCGCGTCGGAACTCGATGCTGTCAGCGTGCCATTCGTCAAATTCGTCAGGAGCACGGTTGACGTTGCGTTCTGCCCGCCGAAGGTCACCTTGGTGTGTGCCGTCGAGTCATAGATCACGCCGTCCACGTTACCACTCACCGCTGCGGCCATGACCGCGTCGAGGGCCGTACCAACGTCATTGTAGGTATGGTCTGAGAGGATATAGGTTGGTGCGCCGATCGAGCCATCCGCGTTCACCTGCGTCTTGCCACCCAATGCCTGAGCCGTCGAACTGGCCAGACCGTAGAGCTGCGTGCCGTTCACCGCGTCGAGGCTCGACGCATTGACTGCACCCGCCTTGACATTATGGAGCGCCACCCCGGTGCTTGTACCGACACCGCCCAGCGTGACCGAGCTCTTCGACGTGTCGTCGTAGGCCACGAACGCGTTCGTGATGTTGCCCGATGCGTCGGTCGTCGCGCCCAGTGCGTACAGCTGTGAACCGTTCACCGCGTCAACGCTCGAGGCAGTCAAACCGCCGTTCGCCACGTTCGTCAGCCCCACCGGCGTGGTCGAACCTACACCGCCCAGCGTCACCTTGTCATGCGCCGACGAGTCATACACCACGGCATCAGCGATCGTGCCGTTAATGCTCGTGATGTCGCCATAGAGCGCCGTGAACGTATCACCGGCGTTGTTGTACGTCTTGCCGCCGATGTTGTATGTCGGCGCCGAGATCGAACCATCGCCATTTGCCGTGGAGCCGCCGCCCATCGCATCTGCCGTCGAGCTGGCCAGGTTGTAAAGCTGCGTGCCGTTCACCGCGTCGAGGCTCGAGGCAGTCACGGCACCCGCTGCCACGTTCGTCAGCGCCACCGGCGTGCCCGAATCCACACCGCCCAGCGTCACCTTGCTCTTCGACGTGTCGTCGTAGGCTACGAACGCATTCGTGATGTTGCCCGATGCGTCGGTCGTCGCGCCCAGTGCGTACAGCTGCGAACCGTTCACCGCGTCAACACTCGCCGCGCTCAGCGCGCCGTTCGCCACGTTCGTCAACGCCACCGTCGTGCTCGAATCCACACCACCCAGCGTCACCTTGTCATGCGCCGACGA
>NZ_CAJMYZ010000070.1:0-1337 GCF_905220155.1 Paraburkholderia sp. J7
GTGGAGCAGCCCCCTGAATCACCGGACACAGTCTCCCGCTTAAACTAACGAGTAGGCATAAGACTGTGTTTTTGACTAACACCAGGCAGGAAGTGATGGAAGTGTTGACGGGCCCGGAGCGTCGGCGGCGCTGGACGGCGGAACAAAAGCTGGCGATGGTGCGAGAGAGCTTCGAACCGGGGAAATCGGTTTCGATGGTTGCGCGCCAGCATGGCGTGAACCCGAACCAGCTGTTCCACTGGCGCAAGTTGTACCAGGACGGGAGCCTGTCAGCGGTAAAGGCCGGCGAAGAAGTTGTTGCGGCATCGGAATTGGCCGATGCACTCAAGCAGATTCGCGAGCTGCAACGGATGCTCGGCAAGAAGACCATGGAGAACGAGATTCTTCGCGAAGCAGTCGAGTATGGTCGGGCAAAAAAATGGATAGCGCACTCGCCCTTGCTGCCGGAGGACGACCAGTGAAGCTGGTCTGTGAAGTTCTCGGCGTGTCGCGCTCGAACGTATCGGCACGACTGTCGCGTCCGGCTACATGGCGGGATAGACGTCAATCGAGACAGACCGACGATGCGAGCGTGGTCGAGGAAATCAGGCGCGTCGTCGGCGATTTGCCCAGCTATGGCTATCGCCGCGTCTGGGGCACTTTGCGCAACGAACGCATTGCGCTTGGTCTGGTGCCCTTCAATGCAAAGCGTATCTACCGCGTCATGCGCACGCACGGGCTGTTGATGCAGCGCCGACCGATACCACCCAGGCCGCAACGCCGGCACGACGGCAAGGTGGCCGTAGCGCGCAGCAATCAGCGATGGTGCTCCGACGGCTTCGAGTTTCGCTGCGACAACGGTGAACCATTGCGCGTGACGTTTGCACTGGACTGCTGCGACCGTGAAGCGCTGAGCTGGGCGGCCACGACGGCAGGCCACAGCGGCGACATTGTGCGCGACGTGATGCTGGCTGCAGTGGAAAACCGGTTTGGCAACGAGCTGCATACACCGTCCGAAATCGAGTGGCTGAGCGACAACGGTTCGGGCTACACGGCCGACGACACACGTCGGTTCGCAGTCGCCATCGGGCTGAAGCCATTGACCACGCCGGTGTGTAGCCCGCAAAGTAACGGCATGGCCGAGAGTTTCGTGAAAACGATGAAGCGCGACTACGTCGCCTTCATGCCGAAGCCGGATGCAGCGACCGCGGCAAGCAACCTGGCCATTGCGTTCGAGCATTACAACGAGAAGCATCCCCATAGCGCGCTGAAATACCGCTCGCCTCGCGAGTTCCGGCGCTCGATGGACTCAGCAACCTTAGTGTGAAGCTGTGTCCGGGATTGCAGGGTCAACTCCA
>NZ_CAJMYZ010000071.1:0-1213 GCF_905220155.1 Paraburkholderia sp. J7
TGGTTTTCTGCAAGCGTGTTTGCACAATCGTCTGTCACGCTGTACGGCGTTCTAGACAACTCTATTCAATATGTTCACAATAATGGCGGGGCCAACAACTCTCTATCGATGCAGAGCGGACAGATGTCGCCAACTGTTTTCGGCTTTCGAGGAAGCGAGGACTTAGGTGCCGGTTGGTCCGCAATTTTCACCCTCGAGAATTGGTTCGATATTAATAGTGGTGCGTCGACGGATTCCAAGAGGCTTTTCTCCCGGCAAGCATTCGTCGGACTGAAAAGCGATCAATACGGCACTTTCACCTTTGGTCGTCAACTCGACGGCATGTTAAACCTTGTGGCGCCAGTTCAAGGTAACTTCTTCCTCGAATACTTCACAGCACCAGGGGACATTGATCTCGCCGACGGAACGACGCGAGTCGATAACGCTGTCCAATGGTCCAGTCCGACGTGGGCGGGGCTTCAGATCGCGCTCCAATACGGTTTCGGTAACGTCGCTGGTTCACTGGGTTCAGGTCAGTCCTACAGTGCAGCATTGAACTATTCGATCGGCGCGCTAACGTTGGCCGGAGGCTACTTTCATGCGGACAATGGCAACGCCAGGACCTCGACCCGCGGGCTTTCAAGCGCTTCTGGCGGCTTCTTTAGTCCCGTGAATTCCGCGTACGCAAGTGCAAGTGGTTACAACGTTGCGCGAGTTGGAGCTGCATACGCAATTGGTCCAGTCACCATCGGCGGGTATTACAGCTATGCTGAATATCTGGCGGATGCAGATTCGACCTTTCGATCAGCTGAGCGCTACAACAATGGATCTGTCTTTGCCGCATGGCAGATGACGGAAACGACAATGCTTGAACTCGGGTACGACTACCTGAAGTCGCATGGTGACTCGTCCGCTACCTATCATCAGATTACCTTCGCGGCAGACTACGCACTGTCGAAGCGAACGGACTTGTACTTCTCTGCCGGGTATGGCCATGCGTCCGGAACGAACGGAATTGGCCCGGCTCAAGCGGTTATCGCGGATTCGTATACTGCGGGTGGAACAGCCTCGCAAGAGCTCGCGATCGTGGGCATACGACACCGCTTCTGAAAACCAGGTTCATTGCGCACGTTCTTTCAGGCTACCTCATTGCGGCACGCTTCAAACGTCGGCAGCGGTAAGCACATAGGGTAACGCCAATCGGGTAGGGTCGGTTAGTTAGCTTGTCCGACCC
>NZ_CAJMYZ010000072.1:0-1175 GCF_905220155.1 Paraburkholderia sp. J7
AACCGCGTCAGCCAGCTGGCCGTTAATGTTCGTGATGTCGCCAGCCAGGTCCGAGATGCTCTGGTTCGTCGCGTACAGCTGCGAGCCGTTCACCGCATCGAGGCTCGACGCGCTCAGCGCGCCGTTTGCCACGTTATGCAGCGCCACTGCCGAGGTCGCACCCGTGCCGCCCAGCGTCACCGAGTCATGTGCCGACGAGTCGTACAGCACGGCGTCAGCCAGCTGGCCCTGCATGTTCGTGATCTGGCCGTTGAGGGTCGTTACGTCACCCGAGAGCGTCGAGATGTTGCCTTGGATCGTCGTCACGTCGCCCGAGAGGTTCGACACGTTCGTGTTCGTCGCGTACAGCTGCGAGCCGTTCACCGCATCCAGGCTCGATGCGCTCAGCGTGCCATTCGCCACGTTATGCAGCGCCACTGCCGAGGTCGCACCCGTGCCACCCAGCGTCACCGAACTGTGCGCCGACGAGTCGTACAGCACCGCGTCAGCCAGTTGGCCCTGCATGTTCGTGATCTGGCCGTTGATGGTCGTCACGTCACCCGAGAGATTCGACACGTTCGCGTTCGTCGCGTACAGCTGCGAGCCGTTCACCGCATCCAGGCTCGATGCGCTCAGCGTGCCGTTGGCCACGTTGTGCAGCGCCACTGCCGAGGTTGCGCCCGTGCCGCCCAGCGTCACCGAGTTATGCGTCGACGAGTCGTACAGCACCGCGTCGGCCAGCTGGCCCTGCATGTTCGTGATCTGGCCGTTGAGGGTCGTCACGTCACCCGAGAGCGTCGAGATGTTGCCCTGGATCGTCGTCACGTCACCGGCGAGGTTCGTCACGTTGCCCGCGAGGTTCGACACGTTCGTGTTCGTCGCGTACAGCTGCGAGCCGTTCACCGCATCCAGGCTCGTTGCGCTCAGCGCGCCGTTCGCCACGTTATGCAGCGCCACTGCCGAGGTCGCACCCGTGCCACCCAGCGTCACCGAGCTATGCGCCGACGAGTCGTACAGCACCGCGTCAGCCAGCTGACCCTGCATGTTCGTGATCTGGCCGTTGATGGTCGTTACGTCACCGGCGAGGTTCGTCACATTGCCCGCGAGGTTCGACACGTTCGTGTTCGTTGCGTACAGCTGCGAGCCGTTCACTGCGTCGAGGCTCGATGCGCTCAGCGCGCCGTTCGCCACGTTGT
>NZ_CAJMYZ010000073.1:0-1117 GCF_905220155.1 Paraburkholderia sp. J7
AGCAAAAGTATCAAGAGTCTCACACTAAAGTAAGTCAGGTTTTTGAATTTATTCAATGACCTGTCAGCTTTGAGTGAGCGACCGGTTTCGAGAGAAACCGAAAACAGTAACAGGTTTAAACTGAAGAGTTTGATCCTGGCTCAGATTGAACGCTGGCGGCATGCCTTACACATGCAAGTCGAACGGCAGCACGGGTGCTTGCACCTGGTGGCGAGTGGCGAACGGGTGAGTAATACATCGGAACATGTCCAGTAGTGGGGGATAGCCCGGCGAAAGCCGGATTAATACCGCATACGATCTTTGGATGAAAGCGGGGGACCTTCGGGCCTCGCGCTATTGGGGTGGCCGATGGCGGATTAGCTAGTTGGTGGGGTAAAGGCTCACCAAGGCGACGATCCGTAGCTGGTCTGAGAGGACGACCAGCCACACTGGGACTGAGACACGGCCCAGACTCCTACGGGAGGCAGCAGTGGGGAATTTTGGACAATGGGCGAAAGCCTGATCCAGCAATGCCGCGTGTGTGAAGAAGGCCTTCGGGTTGTAAAGCACTTTTGTCCGGAAAGAAATCCTTTTCGATAATACCGAGAGGGGATGACGGTACCGGAAGAATAAGCACCGGCTAACTACGTGCCAGCAGCCGCGGTAATACGTAGGGTGCAAGCGTTAATCGGAATTACTGGGCGTAAAGCGTGCGCAGGCGGTGATGTAAGACCGATGTGAAATCCCCGGGCTTAACCTGGGAACTGCATTGGTGACTGCATCGCTGGAGTATGGCAGAGGGGGGTAGAATTCCACGTGTAGCAGTGAAATGCGTAGAGATGTGGAGGAATACCGATGGCGAAGGCAGCCCCCTGGGCCAATACTGACGCTCATGCACGAAAGCGTGGGGAGCAAACAGGATTAGATACCCTGGTAGTCCACGCCCTAAACGATGTCAACTGGTTGTCGGGCCTTCATTGGCTTGGTAACGTAGCTAACGCGTGAAGTTGACCGCCTGGGGAGTACGGTCGCAAGATTAAAACTCAAAGGAATTGACGGGGACCCGCACAAGCGGTGGATGATGTGGATTAATTCGATGCAACGCGAAAAACCTTACCTACCCTTGACATGTACGGAA
>NZ_CAJMYZ010000074.1:0-1082 GCF_905220155.1 Paraburkholderia sp. J7
TCGCAGAACAGCGGGCGGATATACGCCGGCACGAAGCCCGGGAAGTCGAACGCGTTTTCCACGCCCATTTCCAGCGCCATCTGGCGGATGTTGTTGCCGTAGTCGAGCGTGGCCGCGCCGCGCTCCTGCAGCGTGAGCATCGCGCGCACCTGGTTGGCCATCGACTCCTTCGCGACCTTCACGATGGTTTCGGGCGCAACCTTCTGCGCGTCGCGCCACTGCTCCACCGTCCAGCCCTGCGGCAGATAGCCGTTGATCGGGTCGTGCGCGCTCGTCTGGTCCGTCACGCAGTCCGGCGTGATGCCGCGCTTGACGAACTCGGCGAACACGTCGGCGGCGTTGCCGAGCAGGCCCACCGAGACCGGCTTGCCTGTGCGCTTCGCTTCCTCGACGATGGCGAGCGCCTCGTCGATGGTCTTTGCCTTGCGGTCCACGTAGCGCGTCTTCAGGCGGAAGTCGATACGCGTTTCATCGCACTCCACCGCGATCATGGAGAAGCCCGCCATCGTCGCCGCGAGCGGTTGTGCGCCGCCCATGCCGCCGAGGCCGCCCGTGAGAATCCAGCGGCCTTTCGGGTTGCCGTTGAAGTGCTGGTTCGCCACCGAATAGAACGTTTCGTACGTGCCCTGCACGATGCCCTGCGAGCCGATGTAGATCCAGCTGCCCGCCGTCATCTGGCCGTACATCATGAGGCCCTTGCGGTCCAGTTCGTGGAAGTGTTCCCACGTGGCCCAGTGCGGCACGAGGTTCGAGTTCGCGAGCAGCACGCGCGGTGCGTCGGCATGCGTGCGGAACACGCCCACGGGCTTGCCCGACTGGATCAGCAGCGTTTCGTCTTCGTTCAGGTCCTTGAGCGAGGCGAGGATCTGGTCGAAGCACTCCCAGTTGCGCGCGGCGCGGCCAATGCCGCCGTACACCACGAGCGCATGCGGATGCTCGGCGACTTCGGGATCCAGATTATTCTGGATCATCCGGTAGGCGGCTTCCGCCAGCCAGGTCTTGCACACCTTCTCGCTGCCGCGCGGCGCGCGGATCGTGCGGGTCGGGTCGAGGCGGGGATCGGTGAAGTTCGGGTGGTTCAT
>NZ_CAJMYZ010000075.1:0-1072 GCF_905220155.1 Paraburkholderia sp. J7
ATGCTCGCGTAGCCGGGAATGAGGCCGATGCCGATCGTCGAGGCCGACATCGCAAGCACGGAGACGAGAAAGATCGCGCGCCGGCCGAAGCGGTCGCCGAGGCTCGAAAGCACGATGCCGCCGAGCGGCCGTGAGACGTAGCCGATCGCGAATACGCTGAACGTGCTGATGAGCGAGGCGATCGGATCGGCGGCGGGGAAGAACTGCCTCGCGATCTCGCGCGCGAACACGCCGTAGATGATGAAGTCGTAGATTTCGAGCGAGCCGCCGAGGCTCGCGAGTATCACCGTCTTCCACTTGCGCTTGAGGCCGGCCGGCGTGGCGGCCGCGGCGAGTCCGGCTGATGGCATGGTCGTCTCCAGTTTGTCTTTGTCGTCTTTTCTTGTCGGTCAGTGCGCGGTGGCGCGCACTATGCCGCCGGTACCGGCGTCGCGGCGGGCGTGCCGGTCCTGAGCGCGGCTTCGCGTCCGCCGAACGATTCGATCAGCCGTGCCTGATCGGCCTTCGCGGCGGCATCGACGGCTTCGGGATCGAGCAGTGCGCGCAACTGCGCTTCGAAGCGCGCGAGCACGTGCGCGTAGGCGGGATCGGCGGCCACGTCGTCGAGTTCTTCGGGGTCTCGTTCGAGATCGAACAACTCGGGGCGCAGGCCAACGTAATAGTGAAACTTGTAGCGCGCGTCGGCGAGCAGATAGGCCGCCGCTTCCGAGCCCACGGCGTGATACTCGCTGAACGCGAGCCGCTCGCGCTGCGCGGGCGCGTTCGCCAGTTGCGCGAGCGAGGTGCCAGGGCCCGTCATCAGCGTCTTGGGGCAGCCGGTCAGATCGAGCAGCGTGTTCTGGACATCGACGAGCGACACCGGTGTCTCGCTGACCTTGCTTGCGGGAATGCCCGGGCCGGCGAGGATCATCGGCACGCCCGTGGATTCCCGGTACATCAGGCACTTGTTCCACATGCCGCGCTTGCCCAGATTGTCGCCGTGGTCGCTGCTGTAGATCACGGTGGTCGTCTCTTCGAGACCGTTGGCGCGCAGCGCGTCGAGCACCTTGCCGGCCTGCGCGTCCATGAACGA
>NZ_CAJMYZ010000076.1:0-1003 GCF_905220155.1 Paraburkholderia sp. J7
GCGCTTTCGGCCTCTTCCGCCTGCCGGTAGATCTCGCCGGCCTTCTCGCAGATCGTGCGGCCGAACTCGGTCAGCGACAGCTGGCGCGACGTGCGGTTGAAAAGCCGCGCGCCCAGCCGGTCCTCCAGACGCGCCACACCGCGCGAGACCGTCGCCACCGACACGCCCATCGCGCGCGCCGCCGCCGCGAACGATCCCTCCTCGGCGACCTTCGCGAACATCGCGAGTCCTTCGAAATCAGGCAGCTTCGCCATTTCCCCTCATCTTTTCATTTATGCAACGTTAGGTTGCAATCAATTCTATTTCGATAAGACCGGGACGTCGATATTCTTCTCACATCGCAGCACGCAACACCGAACCAGCCAGCACCCACTTCTACCGAACGAAACGAAAGGAGCACGACCATGGCACGCAAACTCGACAACAAGATCGCACTCGTCACCGGCGCAACCAGCGGCATTGGCCTCGCCACCGCCCAGCGCTTCGCCGCCGAAGGCGCGCATGTATATCTCACCGGCCGCCGTCAGGCCGAACTCGATGCCGCCGTCAAGAGCATCCGCGAAGCGGGCGGCCAGGCGACCGGCGTGCGCGTCGATTCCACGAAGCTGAAAGAACTCGACGCGCTGTATGCGCAGATCAAGGAAGAACAGGGCCGTCTGGATGTGCTGTTCGCCAACGCAGGCGGCGGATCGATGCTGCCGTTCGGCAACATCACCGAAGAACACTTCGACGACACCTTCAACCGCAACGTGAAGGGCGTGCTGTTCACGGTGCAGAAGGCCCTGCCGCTGCTGGCCAGGGGTGCATCGGTGATTCTTACGGGTTCGACCGCGGGCAGCGCGGGCACGGCGGCGTTCAGCGTGTATTCGGCGTCGAAGGCTGCGGTGCGCTCGTTCGCACGCAACTGGATTCTCGACCTCAAGGATCGCCAGATCCGCGTGAACACGATCAGCCCGGGCGCGACCCGCACGCCCGGCCTGCTCGACCTGGCCGGCGACGATGC
>NZ_CAJMYZ010000077.1:0-977 GCF_905220155.1 Paraburkholderia sp. J7
GAGCAGGTGAGCGACGTGATCATGGGTCAGGTGCTGACCGCCGGTTCGGGCCAGAACGTGGCGCGCCAGGCGTCGATCAAGGCGGGCCTGCCTACGGCCGTTCCCGCCATGACGATCAACAAGGTGTGCGGCTCGGGCCTGAAGGCCGTGATGCTGGCCGCGAACGCGATCATCGCGGGCGACTCGGACATCGTCGTGGCCGGCGGCCAGGAAAACATGAGCGCCGCGCCGCACGTGCTGCCGGGCTCGCGCGACGGCTTCCGCATGGGCGATGCGAAGCTCATCGACAGCATGATCGTCGACGGCCTGTGGGACGTGTACAACCAGTACCACATGGGCGTGACGGCGGAAAACGTCGCGAAGGAATACGGCATCACGCGCGAGGAGCAGGACGCGTTTGCGGCGCTCTCGCAGAACAAGGCCGAGGCGGCGCAGAAGGCGGGCCGCTTCGACGCGGAAATCGTGCCGGTGGCGATTCCGCAGCGCAAGGGCGAGCCGCTGCAGTTCGCGACCGACGAATTCGTGCGCCACGGCGTGACGGCCGAATCGCTCGCGGGTCTGAAGCCGGCGTTCAACAAGGAAGGCACGGTGACGGCGGCGAACGCCTCGGGCCTGAACGACGGCGCGGCCGCGGTCGTGGTGATGTCGGCGAAGAAGGCCGAAGCGCTGGGCCTCACGCCGCTCGCGCGCATCAAGGCGTACGCAAGCGGCGGCGTGGACCCGAAGATCATGGGCATGGGCCCGGTGCCGGCCTCGAAGCGTGCGCTGGAGCGCGCGGGCTGGTCGGTGAACGACCTCGATCTCATGGAGATCAACGAGGCCTTTGCTGCGCAGGCGCTGGCCGTGAACAAGCAGATGGGCTGGGATACGTCGAAGATCAACGTGAACGGCGGGGCGATTGCGATCGGTCACCCGATCGGCGCGTCGGGCTGCCGGATTCTCGTGACGCTGCTGCACGAAATGCAGCGCCGCGATGC
>NZ_CAJMYZ010000078.1:0-905 GCF_905220155.1 Paraburkholderia sp. J7
AGGGGTCTAGCATGGCAGAAGCCGCAAAAAAACCGAGGCCGGAATACCGGAACATCGGGCTTGGGCAGATCTTGTTCGCATACCGCCTGCCGTTGGCAGGTCGTGTGTCGATCGGCCACCGCATCAGCGGTGTGCTCTTGTTCCTGTTCCTGCCTTTCATCTTGTTCCTGTTGGACCAGAGCCTCACTTCGGAGCTTAGCTTCGAGGTATTCAAGGGCTTCCTTTCCAACATCATCGTCAAGCTCATCGTGCTGGTCCTCGGATGGGCGTTCCTGTTTCACTTCTGCGCTGGCGTGCGTCACCTGTGCATGGACTTCAACCATGGCCTCGTGAGCAAGGAAAAAGGCAAGTCGACCTCCCTGGTCGTCGTGATCATCTCCACGGTTCTCACGATCGCCTTTGCGGCAAAACTCTTCGGAGCGTTCTAAAAAATGTCGGCTAAAAACGGTATCGGTCCGAAGCGCCACGTCGTCGGCGCTCACTACGGCATTCGCGACTGGATCGCACAACGCGCCACCGCCGTGATCATGGCGATCTACACGGTCGTGCTGCTCGTCCTGTTCTTTGGCGCGCACGACTTCTCGTATGACGGCTGGGCGTCGATCTTCTCCGCTGAGTGGATGAAGCTCGCCACGTTCGTCACCCTGGTCGCGTTGTTCCTGCACGCGTGGGTTGGCGTGCGTGACATCTGGATGGACTACATCAAGCCGGTCGGCCTGCGCATCACGCTGGACGTCCTCACGATCGCATGGCTGCTGGGCAGCCTCGGCTACGCCGCTCAGATTCTCTGGAGAGTGTAAAAGAATGGCTGCAATCAAGAATTCACTGCCGCGTCGCAAGTTCGACGTGGTCATCGTCGGTGCTGGCGGCTCGGGGATGCGCGCTTCGCTGCAACTCGCGCGTGC
>NZ_CAJMYZ010000079.1:0-789 GCF_905220155.1 Paraburkholderia sp. J7
CCATCAACACTCAACAACCCGGAGCAAATCATGAGCAAGAAACTGGAAGGCAAGGTCGCACTGGTAACGGGCGGCACCATCGGCATCGGTCTGGCCGCGGCAAAGGATCTCGCAGCGCAAGGCGCGAAGGTGTACATCACGGGACGCCGTCAGGCCGAACTGGATGCCGCCGTCGAGGCGATCGGGCACGGCGCCCGCGGCGTGCAGGGCGATGTCACGCGTGCCGAAGACCTCGACGCCCTGTTCGGGACGCTCCGCGCCGAACAGGGCCGGCTGGATATCGTGTTCACCAACGCGGGTGGCGGCTCGATGCTGCCGCTCGGCGAGATCACCGAAAAGCACTTCGACGACACGTTCAATCGCAATGTGCGCGCAGTGGTCTTCACGGTACAGAAAGCGTTGCCGCTGATGCAAAAAGGCGGCTCGCTGATCCTGAACGGCTCGATCGCCGGTTCGACGGGCACGCCCGCGTTCAGCATCTACAGCGCGTCCAAGGCCGCAGTCCGTGCCCTGGCCCGTAGCTGGGTGCTGGATCTCAAGGACCGTGGCGTCCGCGTGAACGTGGTGAGCCCCGGTGCGACGCTGACGACGGGGCTGGTGGAGCTGGCCGGCGACACGAAGGAAGCACAGGATGGACTGGCGGCCTACCTGGCCTCCCTGGTGCCGATTGGACGCCTGGCTGATCCGTCGGAAATCGCCAAGGTCGTGACGTTCCTCGCATCGGACGATTCGAGCTTCGTCAATGGTGCGGAGTTCACCGCCGACGGCGGCCAGGCTCAGGTCTGAGCG
>NZ_CAJMYZ010000080.1:0-760 GCF_905220155.1 Paraburkholderia sp. J7
ACCGAACATCGCGCCCGACAGACCGCCGAACGACGCGCCCATCGCGAACGCGAGCAGCTTGACGTTGCGGGTGTTGATGCCCATGGCCTTGGCGGCGATTTCGTCTTCGCGGATCGCGGCCCATGCGCGGCCGATGCGCGAGTGCTGCAGACGCGTACACACCCAGATCACGAGCAGCGCGCAGATCACGAACACGTAGTAGTACATGTACACCGAGGTGAAAGTGAAGCCGAGGATCTCGTGCGGCTGCGCGAGGTTGAAGCCGAACACCTGCAGCGGCGCGACACCGGTAATGCCCTGCGGCCCGTTGGTGATGTTCACCGGACGGGCGAGGTTGTTCATGAAGATACGAACGATTTCCCCGAAGCCCAGGGTCACGATCGCGAGGTAGTCGCCGCGCAGACGCAGCGTCGGCGCGCCGAGCAGCACGCCGAAGATCGCGGCGAGCCCCATGGCGCACGGCACCACGATCCAGTACGGCGTATGCATGCCGCCCGGGAACATGTTCGCGATCCAGATGAACTGATTCGCGAGGTGCGGCGAAGTCAGCAGCGCGGCCGTGTAGGCGCCCACCGCGTAGAACGCGATGTAGCCCAAATCCAGCAGGCCGGCGAAGCCCACCACCACGTTCAGGCCCAGCGCGAGCATCACGTAGAGCATCGCGAAGTCGAGCACGCGCACCCAGTAGTTGCCGCCCGCGGCGCCGACCACGAAGGGCAGCGCAGCAACGACGATGGCGGTCACGACGCCCACTGCGAGA
>NZ_CAJMYZ010000081.1:0-760 GCF_905220155.1 Paraburkholderia sp. J7
GCCGAACATCGCGCCCGAAAGACCGCCGAACGACGCGCCCATCGCGAACGCGAGCAGCTTGACGTTACGGGTGTTGATGCCCATGGCCTTGGCGGCGATTTCGTCTTCGCGGATCGCGGCCCATGCGCGGCCGATGCGCGAGTGCTGCAGGCGCGTACACACCCAGATCACGAGCAGCGCGCAGATCACGAACACGTAGTAGTACATGTACACCGACGTGAAGGTGAAGCCGAGGATCTCGTGCGGCTGCGCGAGGTTGAAGCCCATGACCTGCAGCGGCGCGACGCCAGTGATACCCTGCGGCCCGTTGGTGATGTTCACCGGACGGTCGAGGTTGTTCATGAAGATACGAACGATTTCCCCGAAGCCCAAGGTCACGATGGCGAGGTAGTCGCCGCGCAGCCGCAGCGTCGGCGCGCCGAGCAGCACGCCGAACAGCGCGGCGAGCGCCATCGCGCACGGAATCACAATCCAGTACGGCGTGTGCATGCCGCCCGGGAACATGTTCGCGATCCAGGTGAACTGGTTCGCGAGGTGCGGCGAAGTCAGCAGCGCGGCCGTGTAGGCGCCCACCGCGTAGAACGCGATATAGCCCAGGTCCAGCAGGCCGGCGAAGCCCACCACCACGTTCAGGCCCAGCGCGAGCATCACGTACAGCATCGCGAAGTCGAGCACGCGCACCCAGTAGTTGCCACCCGTGGCGCCGACCACGAAGGGCAGCGCGGCCACGACGATGGCCGTCACGATACCCACCGCGAGG
>NZ_CAJMYZ010000082.1:0-703 GCF_905220155.1 Paraburkholderia sp. J7
TGAAAGCCGGCGATCACGTGCTCGTCTCCTGCATTTCGAGCTGCGGGCAGTGTGAATACTGCCGGCGCGGAATGTACTCGCACTGCAAGACGGGCGGCTGGATTCTCGGCAACCGCATCGACGGCACGCAGGCCGAATACGTGCGGACCCCGCACGCGCAAACGAGCCTGTACCGCATTCCCGCCGGCCTCGACGAGGCGGCGCTCGTGATGCTTTCAGACATCCTGCCAACGGGTTTCGAGTGCGGCGTGCTCAACGGCCGAGTCGAACCCGGCAGCACGGTCGCCATTGTCGGGGCAGGACCGATCGGGCTGGCCGCGCTTTTGACCGCGCAGTTTTATTCGCCTGCGCAGATCATCATGATCGACATGGACGCCAACCGTCTGGAATGCGCGAAGCGATTCGGCGCAACGGCGTGCATCGATCCGCGCGCGGGCGACGCCGTGGATGCGGTGATGAAGCTCACGGACGGCGTGGGCGTGGATTGCGCGATGGAGGCCGTCGGCGTGCCTGCGACGTTCGAGCTGTGCCAGCAGATCGTGGCGCCGGGCGGCGTGATCGCGAACATCGGCGTGCATGGCGTGCCGGCGTCGCTGTTCCTCGACAAGCTGTGGGACCGCAACGTGTCGATCACGACGCGCCTCGTCGATACCGTGAGCACGCCCATGCTGCTCAAGACGGTGTGCGCCGGACGGATCGATCC
>NZ_CAJMYZ010000083.1:0-695 GCF_905220155.1 Paraburkholderia sp. J7
GAGTCGATGGAATACGACGTCGTGATCGTCGGCGGTGGCCCCGCCGGGCTGTCCGCCGCGATCCGCCTGAAGCAGCTGGCCGCGGAAAAAGGCGCTGAAATCGGCGTTTGCGTGCTGGAGAAAGGCTCGGAAATCGGGGCGCATATCCTCTCGGGCGCGGTCATGGATCCGCGTGCCCTGAACGAGCTGATGCCGGACTGGAAAGAGCAAGGCGCACCGCTGAACGTGCCCGTGACTGAGGACAAGTTCCTTTTTCTTTCCGAAACGGGGGCTAAGTCTGTGCCGAACTGGGCGCTGCCCGACAACTTCAAGAACCACGGCAACTACGTCATCAGCCTCGCCAACGTCACGCGCTGGCTGGGCCAGCAGGCCGAGGCGCTGGGCGTGGAAATCTTCCCCGGTTTTCCGGCTGCGGAAGTGCTCTACAACGACGATGGTTCCGTGAAGGGCGTCGCCACCGGCAACATGGGTGTCGGCAAGGACGGCGAGCCCACCGAGAACTTCCAGCTCGGCATGGAGTTGCACGCCAAATACACGCTGTTCTGCGAAGGCTGCCGCGGACACCTGGGCCGTCAGCTGAACGAGAAGTTCAAGCTGGGCAAGGATTCGGACCCGCAGGTCTACGGCATCGGCATCAAGGAACTGTGGGAAATCGATCCGGCGAAGCACCAGCCGGGCCTCGTGATCCACACGGC
>NZ_CAJMYZ010000084.1:0-682 GCF_905220155.1 Paraburkholderia sp. J7
GCCCGGCAACGTGATCGTGTTGTTGCCCACCGTGATCGCTTCGGAAGCCACCACGAAGAACCAGCCGCCCGACATCGACATCATCATGTTCCAGATGAGGCCCGGCATCGAGAACGGCACTTCGAGCTTCCAGAAACGCTGCCAGCCCGTGAGGTGGAAACCTCGCGAGACCTCGTCCAGATCGCGCGGCACCGTGCGCAGCGACTGGTAGAAGCTGAAGGTCATGTTCCAGGCCTGGCTCGTGAAGATCGCGAAGATCGCCGCGAGTTCGGCGCCGAGCACGCGCGAGGGAAAGAGCGCGAGAAAGAACGTGACCGTGAACGAGATATAGCCGAGCACCGGCACCGACTGCAGGATGTCGAGAATCGGCACGAGCACCTGGCCCGCGCGACGGCTCTTCGCCGCGAGCGTGCCGTACACGAGCGTGAAGGTGAGCGAGGCGACCATCGCCGCGAGCATGCGCAGCGTGGTGCGCATGGCGTACTCGGGCAGGTTGGCCGGATCGAGCGAGATGACCTGGGTCTTGAGCGTGGCGATGGGCGCCATGGTCTCGTGAAAGCCCACGGCCGCCATCGCGATCAGGCCGATCATCAGCGGGAACGCCACGAAGTCCCAGCGGTTCGGCAGCACGCGCCACGCCGAGGCGTTGGCCGTGCGGTTCAGGTTGAAGCTGAACTCCATT
>NZ_CAJMYZ010000085.1:0-623 GCF_905220155.1 Paraburkholderia sp. J7
TTCGGCTCGAGCTGGAACGGCAAGCGCATCGGCGCGATCGGCGACATCGTCTCGTTCAGCTTTCACGCCAACAAGAACCTCACGTCGATCGAAGGCGGCGCGCTCGTCCTCAACGACGAAGCCGAGGCCGTGCTCGCGCAGAAGTACCGCCTGCAGGGCATCACGCGCACCGGCTTCGACCGCATGGACTGCGACGTGCTCGGCGGCAAGTACAATCTCACGGATGTCGCGGCGCGCGTCGGACTCGGCCAGCTCAAGCACATCGAGCGCTTCACCGTGCAGCGTCGTGCGCTTGCGCGGGCCTACTTCGCGGGTTTCGAGGGCGGCGCGGCGGTGAAGCTCGGCATGGGCCTGCCGCTCGCCGATTTCGCCAACAGCAACTGGCACATGTTCCAGATCACGCTGCCGCTCGAAAAGCTCGCGATCGACCGCGCGGGCTTCATGGGTGAGCTGAAAGAGCGCGGCATCGGCTCGGGCGTGCATTACCCGGCGATCCACCTCTTCACGCTCTACCGCGAGCGCGGTTTCAAGGCGGGCATGTTCCCGCACGCGGAGCGCTTCGGCGCGAGCACGGTCACGCTGCCGCTCTTCACGCAGATGACCGAGGCCGACGTGGCGCGCGT
>NZ_CAJMYZ010000086.1:0-614 GCF_905220155.1 Paraburkholderia sp. J7
AACTCTCCTTCGGCGAAGAACCACGCCGACATCGTCCGTGCCAGTTCGAGCACGACCTCCGCGTCGGTCCGGCCGGAGGACGCGCGCACGTGGAACGAATGATCTGCGTCGTCCACCACATGCAGCGTGGCGCGTGGCCCCAGCGTCTCGACGACCGACCTCAGCAGGGGAAGCTCGGCCAGCTTGTCGCGCGTGCCCTGCAGGAAGAGAATCGGCACCGTGACGTCCGCCAGATGCCGTGCCCGCTCCACGCCAGGCGCGCCCGCCGGGTGCAGCGGGAACGCGACGAAAGCGAGGCCACGCACGCCGTCGAGCGGGGAGATGGCTTGAGCCTGGGAGGTCATGCGGCCGCCGAACGACCTGCCGCCCGCGAAGAGTGGCAGGGCTGGCAGCCGCCGGCGGGCCTCTGCGACGGCCGCCTGCACGGCAGCATGTGCCACGGCCGACGAGTCCACCCGCTTGGAGCCCCGCTCCATGTACGGAAACTGGTAGCGTAATGTGGCGACATTGGCCGCCGCAAGCGCGTCGGCCAATGACGACATGCCGGCATGCTGCATGCCCGCCCCGGCGCCGTGCGCGAAGACATACAGGGCTCGCGCGTCCTCCGGCACTCG
>NZ_CAJMYZ010000087.1:0-604 GCF_905220155.1 Paraburkholderia sp. J7
GCCAGACGCTGGTGGCGATCACCTCGGGCGCGAACATGAACTTCGACCGCATGCGCTTCGTGGCCGAGCGCGCCGAGGTGGGTGAAGCGCGCGAGGCAGTGTTCGCGGTGACGATCCCCGAGGAGCGCGGCAGCTTCAAGCGCTTCTGCGAGCTGGTCGGCACGCGCAGCGTGACGGAGTTCAACTACCGCATCGACGACGCCGAGCGCGCGCACATCTTCGTGGGCGTGCAGATCCGCAACCGTGGCGAGTCGCAGCAGATCGCGAAGACCTTCGTCGATCACGGTTTCCCGACCGTCGATCTCACTGGCGACGAACTGTCGAAGCAGCACATCCGCTACATGGTGGGCGGGCGCTCGCCGCTCGCGCACGACGAGCGTCTGTTCCGCTTCGAGTTCCCGGAGCGGCCGGGCGCGCTCATGCGCTTCCTGTCGTCGATGGCGCCGAACTGGAACATCAGCCTCTTCCATTACCGCAACCAGGGCGCCGACTACAGCTCGATTCTGGTGGGCATCCAGGTGCCCGCAGCCGAGGACGCCGAATTCCGCCGCTTCCTCGCCACGCTCGGCTATCCGTATTGGGAAGAGACGAGCAATCCGGCGTA
>NZ_CAJMYZ010000088.1:0-577 GCF_905220155.1 Paraburkholderia sp. J7
GCGCTCGCGCATCGTGCCGAAGCGCACGACGCGATTGCCACCCGCGTTCGTTGCCGCGTTGCCGCCCAACTGGCACGAGCCGCGCGCGCCCAGATCTAGCGGGAAGAACCAGCCTTCGGCTTCGACGTGCGTTTGCAACTGCTCGAGGAGCATGCCGGCCTGCACGGTCACGGTGCCGCCGATCGTATCGAACGCCTCGAGCGCATTCAGGCGCGCAAGCGAAAGCGCCACTTCGCCCGCTTGTGGCGTGGCCGCGCCAGCGAGGCCGGTCAAGCCGCCTTGCACGACCACCGGCTGTCGATATTGCGTGATCACGGCGAGCGCACGCGCGACTTCCTCGGGTGCGCGCGGCAGGATCACGAGCGGCGGCGCGCAGCGCGGCGCGTCGCTCCAGTCGGCCGCGTGCGAGTTCGCGACGGCCGGATCGGTGCTCACGCGGTCGGCGCCAAGCGCATTCGCGAGTGCGTCGTGAAGGGACATCGGAGGCGAGGCTTGCATGGTTTGGTCGGTTGGGATCGAAGGAGTCGGGGGTGTCGCCTAGTCGGCCTGATGCATGCGCTCGACCTTGCCGCCGAGT
>NZ_CAJMYZ010000089.1:0-577 GCF_905220155.1 Paraburkholderia sp. J7
ACGCTCGCGCATGGTGCCGAAGCGCACGACGCGATTGCCGCCCGCGTTCGTTGCCGCGTTGCCGCCCAACTGGCACGAGCCGCGCGCGCCCAGATCGAGCGGGAAGAACCAGCCTTCGGCTTCGACGTGCGTTTGCAACTGCTCGAGGAGCACGCCGGCCTGCACGGTCACGGTGCCGCCGATCGTATCGAACGCCTCGAGCGCATTCAGGCGCGCGAGCGAAAGCGCCACTTCGCCCGCCTGCGGCGTGGCCGCGCCAGCGAGGCCGGTCAAGCCGCCTTGCACGACCACCGGCTGTCGATATTGCGTGAGCACGGCGAGCGCACGCGCGACTTCCTCGGGTGTGCGCGGCAGGATCACGAGCGGCGGCGCGCAGCGCGGCGCGTCGCTCCAGTCGGCCGCGTGCGAGTTGGCGACGGCCGGATCGGTGCTCACGCGGTCGGCGCCAAGCGCATTCGCGAGTGCGTCGGGAAGGGACATCGGAGGCGAGGCTTGCATGGTTTGGTCGGTTGGGATCGAAGGAGTCGGGGGTGTCGCCTAGTCGGCCTGATGCATGCGCTCGACCTTGCCGCCGAGC
>NZ_CAJMYZ010000090.1:0-563 GCF_905220155.1 Paraburkholderia sp. J7
TTCTTCGCGCCGGAAATGGGCGGCTACTTCCTCGAGGCGAATAACTTCGTGCCGGCCAACTCGCTGCAAACGCCGCCCGAAATCGCGCCGGTCTGGTACTTCACGGCGTTCTACGCGATGCTGCGTGCCACCACCGACCCGTTCAAGATCGTGCTGATGATCGTGATCGCGCTGCTCGGCCTGCTCGCGCTCGTGCGCGCCCGCGGCAAATGGCGCGCCGGGCTGCCGGTGCTGGCGGTGCTCGTGATCCTCGCCATGTACTTCACCGAGTCGAAGTTCTGGGGCGTGGTGGTCATGGGCACGGCGGTGGTCTCGCTCTTCTTCCTGCCGTGGCTCGATCGCTCGCCGGTGAAATCGATCCGCTACCGGCCGTTCTTCCACAAGGTGTTTCTCGGCATCTTCGTGCTGGCGTTCCTGACGCTCGCGTTCCTTGGCACGAAACCGCCATCGCCGGCGGCCACGCTGATCGCCCAGATCTGCGCGCTCGTCTATTTCGCCTTCTTCCTCGGCATGCCGTTCTGGACGCCGCTTGGCACGTTCAAGCAGCCGCCCGAACGCGTGCG
>NZ_CAJMYZ010000091.1:0-560 GCF_905220155.1 Paraburkholderia sp. J7
GCGCGAAAACGACCGCGCCGCGATCCTCAAAATGTTTGAAGCTCCGGATGAAACGGTATAGCTGCCCGCCGATCTCCAGCCGGTTTCGTCCAGCGTGGGTTTGCTCAAGAATCTCTTCGGCCTGGGTTGCGGCAATGTTCCCGTGATATCTCAGGCGATCCTGATCTCTCCTGGCATCGCCAACGTACATGGCACAGACGTCATTGCATTTCTGCATCATGATCACACTTCCGCCGGAGTTCAGGGACAGCTCGAGATACTCGGCCAACGTCAGAAGTGACTCAGTCGTCGTCATGGCGATTCCCCTGAAAGCACGGCTCCCGACATCGATCCACTGGGTGGTGGCATCGACAGGCACCCACCGAGGATAGCGCCACGCATTTCCGGCACTTGCCTCCTCGCCTGATTCGAACAGTCTACGCGGCGGACTGCGTCACGGTCACCGCGATCATGCACGGGACCGCGCGGGTTCACTACGCATGCGTCGCGAGGCGCTATGGGCCACTACATCGGTGGGCGTCTGGCACGGTGGGTGCGAATCGTCAGCAAATTATCTTGCG
>NZ_CAJMYZ010000092.1:0-554 GCF_905220155.1 Paraburkholderia sp. J7
AACGCCGTGTTCCTCAAGCGCGAGGACAACCAGCCGGTGTTCTCCTTCAAGCTGCGCGGCGCCTACAACAAGATGGCGCACCTCTCGCCCGCGCAGCTGGAGCGCGGCGTGATCACCGCCTCGGCGGGCAATCACGCGCAGGGCGTGGCGCTTTCGGCGGCGAAACTGGGCGTGAAGGCCGTGATCTGCGTGCCGGTGACCACGCCGCAGGTGAAGGTGGATGCGGTGCGCGCCCACGGCGGCGCGACCGTCGAGGTCGTGCAGGCCGGCGAGTCGTACAGCGACGCCTACGCCCACGCCGTGCGCCTGCAGGAAGAACGCGGCCTGACCTTCGTGCATCCGTTCGACGATCCCTACGTGATCGCCGGCCAGGGCACCGTGGCGATGGAAGTGCTGAGCCAGCATCAGGCCCCGATTCACGCGATCTTCGTGCCGATCGGCGGCGGCGGGTTGGCGGCAGGCGTGGCGGCCTACGTGAAGGCCGTGCGCCCCGACATCAAGGTGATCGGCGTGCAGACCGATGACTCCTGCGCGATGGCGCAGTCGATCAAGGC
>NZ_CAJMYZ010000093.1:0-533 GCF_905220155.1 Paraburkholderia sp. J7
CCGCCGCGGCCGCCATCAATGACGCGCCCGTCCGACAATCCAAAGAGGAAAGTGTGCCCGGCATCGGCGCGCCGCGCGTACGTGCGGGTCGCTTCCCGCCAGGTGGTGACAAGCCCCTTGTACTCAAAGATGCGCTCGC
Source organism: Paraburkholderia sp. J7 (assembly GCF_905220155.1). Taxonomy (NCBI): domain Bacteria; kingdom Pseudomonadati; phylum Pseudomonadota; class Betaproteobacteria; order Burkholderiales; family Burkholderiaceae; genus Paraburkholderia; species Paraburkholderia sp. J7. The sequence goes on from NZ_CAJMYZ010000093.1 coordinate 140, forward strand.
CGACGGAAAGCGCCCGCAAGGCAAAGACGCCCTTTCCGTGAATGGGAGAGTGCCGAACGGAAACGCGATTCATGCCGGGAATGTGTGAGGAAGGGAGATCCGGAGTATAGCGGCAGCAATGGCTCCCAACATGTGACGGTGGATCGTAGCGGGTGTCTGGTCATGGGCCGGCACATATGGGCCGCTCGGCGCTCACTTCGTCGTCGCAAACGCGCCGGCTAATTGCCTCTTAAGTTTGACCTCGTCGCTGTGCATATTTTGAGGTGGTTAAGGCCGAAGCGTGCCGCAATTGTGGCGCACCGTTGTGAGTTCCGTGCGGCTTAAGGTTCCCGCAAGCAGTGCATGATTGGCCTCAATGACGGTGGCGGTGCCCTGAAAACAAAAAGCCCGCTCG
>NZ_CAJMYZ010000094.1:0-530 GCF_905220155.1 Paraburkholderia sp. J7
TAGAGACCGGTGATCACGTTGAAGAACGTGGTCTTGCCGGCGCCGTTCGGACCGATCAGGCCGTAGATCGTGCCTTCCTCGATCTGCAGGCCGACGTCGGACAGCGCCTGCAGGCCGCCGAAGCGCTTGTTCACGCCCTTCACGGACAGGCGAATGGATTTGTTGCTCATAGTCTGTTCTCCCCGTTATGCGCGAATCGGCTTCTTGCTGGCGCGCTTGGCGATCTTGGCGATCTTGTCCTCGTGCTTCGCCGCGGGCCACAGGCCTTCCGAGCGATACAGCATGATGACGACCATGGCGAGGCCGTAGAGCAACTGGCGGATGACTTCCGTATCGACGATTTCGTGGCCGAACAGCATGTGCTGGAGCGGACCCATCGTCGAGCGCAGGAACTCGGGGAAAATGGCGAGCAGCACGGCGCCGAGAATCACGCCGGGGATGTGGCCCATGCCGCCCAGCACCACGCAGGCGAGCACGACGACCGATTCCCAGAACGTGAACGATTCCGGCGACACGAAGCCCTGGAACGC
>NZ_CAJMYZ010000095.1:0-529 GCF_905220155.1 Paraburkholderia sp. J7
CGGCCTGTCGGTTTGCGTGCTCTCGAAGGTGTTCCCCACGCGTTCGCACACGGTGGCGGCGCAGGGCGGCATCGGCGCCTCGCTCGGCAACATGAGCGAAGACAATTGGCACTATCACTTCTACGACACGATCAAGGGTTCCGACTGGCTCGGCGACCAGGACGCGATCGAGTTCATGTGCCGTGAAGCGCCGAACGCCGTGTACGAACTCGAACACATGGGCATGCCGTTCGACCGTAACGCCGACGGCACGATCTACCAGCGCCCGTTCGGCGGCCACACGGCCAACTACGGCGAGAAGCCGGTTCAGCGCGCCTGTGCGGCTGCTGACCGTACCGGCCACGCGCTGCTGCACACGCTGTATCAGCAGAACGTCGCGGCGAAGACCACGTTCTTCGTCGAATGGATGGCGCTCGACCTGATCCGCGACGCCGAAGGCGACGTGCTCGGCGTGACCGCGCTCGAAATGGAAACGGGCGACGTCTATATCCTCGAAGGCAAGACCACGCTGTTCGCCACGGGCGGCGCG
>NZ_CAJMYZ010000096.1:0-529 GCF_905220155.1 Paraburkholderia sp. J7
TGGCCTGTCGGTTTGCGTGCTCTCGAAGGTGTTCCCGACGCGTTCGCACACGGTCGCCGCTCAAGGCGGTATCGGCGCTTCGCTCGGCAACATGAGCGAAGACAATTGGCACTATCACTTCTACGACACGATCAAGGGCTCCGACTGGCTCGGCGACCAGGACGCGATCGAGTTCATGTGCCGTGAAGCGCCGAACGCCGTGTACGAGCTCGAACACATGGGCATGCCGTTCGACCGTAACGCCGACGGCACGATTTACCAGCGCCCGTTCGGCGGCCACACGGCCAACTACGGCGAGAAGCCGGTTCAGCGCGCCTGTGCTGCTGCTGACCGTACCGGCCACGCGCTGCTGCACACGCTGTATCAGCAAAACGTCGCGGCGAAGACCACGTTCTTCGTCGAATGGATGGCGCTCGACCTGATTCGCGACGCCGAAGGCGACGTGCTCGGCGTGACCGCGCTCGAAATGGAAACGGGCGACGTCTACATCCTCGAAGGCAAGACCACGCTGTTCGCCACGGGCGGCGCA
>NZ_CAJMYZ010000097.1:0-510 GCF_905220155.1 Paraburkholderia sp. J7
GGTGGGCTCTCGTTCGAGCACCTTGAAATAGAGCGTGTTGAGCGTCTTTACGACCCGGGCGCCCGGTAGCATGTCCGCGACTATTTCGCTGGATGTCCTGCCTCCGAGGTCTGCCCGTCGAAAGTCTGGCGCATAGGTAAGCAGCGCGTTCGTCGCGTCGATGACGATCCGGCCACGCCAGTCGATGTCTCTTTGCTGAAGAGATTGGAGTTGTGTCCATGGCAACGCTAGTACAACAACCTCGGCCTTTGCTGCTACCTCGACCGACGCCGCTGAGGCGCGTGGACCGAAAGACTCCACCAGGGGAGCCAGCGTTTCGGGCCCGCGTCTGTTGCTCAAAACCACGGAGTGCCCACTGTGAAGCAAATGTTTCGAGTAGGTCTGCGCGAGATTAGCCGCGCCGATGAATCCGATCTTCATGGGGAGACTCCGTCAGTATTTTGCACATCATCCCGGAGGCAACAGGGTCAATGCGTCCTGCTGCGCCTCCGGCGATGAAAGCGGATTGGT
>NZ_CAJMYZ010000098.1:0-490 GCF_905220155.1 Paraburkholderia sp. J7
GCAGCGCCACTGCCGAGGTTGCGCCCGTGCCACCCAGCGTCACCGAGCTATGCGCCGACGAGTCGTACAGCACCGCGTCAGCCAGCTGACCCTGCATGTTCGTGATCTGGCCATTGATGGTCGTCACGTCGCCCGAGAGCGTCGAGATGTTGCCCTGGATGGTCGTCACATCGCCCGCGAGGTTCGACACGTTCGTGTTCGTCGCGTACAGCTGCGAGCCATTCACCGCATCGAGGCTCGACGCGCTCAGCGCGCCGTTTGCCACGTTATGCAGCGCCACTGCCGAGGTCGCACCCGTGCCGCCCAGCGTCACCGAGCTGTGTGCCGACGAGTCGTACAGCACCGCGTCAGCCAGCTGACCCTGCATGTTCGTGATCTGGCCGTTGATGGTCGTCACGTCGCCCGAGAGCGTCGAGACGTTGCCCTGAATGGTCGTCACGTTGCCCGCGAGATTCGACACGTTCGTGTTCGTCGCGTACAGCTGCGAGCC
>NZ_CAJMYZ010000099.1:0-487 GCF_905220155.1 Paraburkholderia sp. J7
GAATCTGGTAATCGCTGAACACGACAATCACTCGATCAAGGCCGCGACGCTGAACACCGTCGCTGCAGCACAGAAAATTGGCGGCGACGTGCACGTGCTGGTCGCGGGCCACAACGCCCAGGCCGCCGCGGACGCAGCCGCGAAGATCGCAGGCGTAGCGAAGGTGCTGCTCGCCGACGCGCCGCAACTCGAACAGGGTCTTGCCGAGAACGTCGAAGCGACGGTCCTCGCCATTGCGAAGAACTACTCGCACATACTCGCGCCGGCAACGGCGTCGGGCAAGAACGTCACGCCGCGTATTGCCGCGAAGCTCGACGTCGCGCAGATCAGCGACATCACCGCCGTGGATGCGCCGGACACGTTCGAGCGTCCGATCTACGCGGGCAACGCGATCGCGACGGTGCAATCGGTTGATCCGGTCAAGGTCATCACCGTGCGTACGACGGCGTTCGATGCAGTCGCAGCCGAAGGCGGCAGCGCAGCGGTC
>NZ_CAJMYZ010000100.1:0-478 GCF_905220155.1 Paraburkholderia sp. J7
TATTGCTGAACACGACAATCACTCGATCAAGGCCGCGACGCTGAACACGGTCGCTGCAGCACAGAAGATTGGCGGCGACGTGCACGTGCTGGTCGCGGGCCACAACGCGCAAGCCGCAGCGGACGCAGCCGCGAAGATCGCAGGCGTTGCAAAGGTGCTGCTCGCCGACGCGCCGCAACTCGAACAGGGTCTTGCTGAAAACGTCGAAGCGACGGTTGTTGCGATTGCGAAGAACTACTCGCACATCCTGGCTCCGGCAACGGCTGCGGGCAAGAACGTCACGCCGCGTATTGCCGCGAAGCTCGACGTCGCGCAGATCAGCGACATCACGGCAGTCGATTCGCCGGACACGTTCGAGCGTCCGATCTACGCGGGCAATGCGATCGCCACGGTGCAATCGGTCGATCCGATCAAGGTCATCACCGTTCGCACGACGGCGTTCGATGCAGTGGCAGCCGAAGGCGGCAGCGCAGCCGTT
>NZ_CAJMYZ010000101.1:0-477 GCF_905220155.1 Paraburkholderia sp. J7
TGACGTTGCTGCCGTACCGCCCAGCGTCACCGAGTCGTGTGCCGACGAGTCGTACATCACGGCATCTGCCATCGTGCCGTTGATGTTCGTGATGTCGCCAGCCAGGTCCGAGATGCTCTGGTTCGTCTCGTACAGCTGCGAGCCGTTCACCGCGTCGAGGCTCGTTGCGCTCAGCGTGCCGTTCGCCACGTTGTGCAGCGCGACTGCCGAAGTGGCACCCGTGCCGCCCAGCGTCACCGAGTCATGTGCCGACGAGTCGTACAGCACTGCATCGGCCAACTGACCCTGCATGTTCGTGATCTGGCCGTTGATGGTCGTCACGTCACCCTGCAGCGTCGTCACGTCACCGGCGAGGTTCGTCACATTGCCCGCGAGGTTCGACACGTTGGTGTTCGTCTCGTACAGCTGCGAGCCGTTCACCGCATCCAGGCTCGATGCGCTCAGCGCGCCGTTGGCCACGTTGTGCAGCGCCACTGC
>NZ_CAJMYZ010000102.1:0-468 GCF_905220155.1 Paraburkholderia sp. J7
TGCAAATATCAAGCCAGCCTGACCAGCGCGCGTCGCATCCCGATGTGTGGCCCGCTCTGCGGGCCAGTTTTTCTTGCGCCCTGTGCATCAATCTCTAATGCAGCGATGGGCATCCGGCACATGTCCGCGCCATGCTTTTTGAGCGTCAACAGTAGTTTTGTGTGAAACACGATGTCCTGGTGCGCCCTCCTCGCGACATCGATCGATTCTCCGGATGATCGTCGACGAAGTGCAAGCGTTTCGCCACAGGCGTGAAGACGCAGGGCGAAGCGCGCGTTTGCGGTAGCGTTGATGTCGCACTTTCAGCCACGCTGCCCGGATCCATCATCGCCTGGCAAAACAGCGGATATCCTCTGAAGGAAGACGGTTGGACTCCGCGGCAGCAATAACACTGTCCTCGACGAATCGACTTCCCCAACCAGAAGCACTACGATCAAAAACATGCCGGCCGCCATGGCAGGTGCTCGT
>NZ_CAJMYZ010000103.1:0-467 GCF_905220155.1 Paraburkholderia sp. J7
GCAAGCACCTGCCATGGCGGCCGGCATGTTTTTGATCGTAGTGCTTCTGGTCGGGGAAGTCGATTCGTCGAGGACAGTGTTATTGCTGCCGCGGAGTTCAACCGTCTTCCTTCAGAGGATATCCGCTGTTTTGCCAGGCGATGATGGATCCGGGCAGCGTGGCCGAAAGCGCGGCATCAACGCTACCGCAAACGCGCGCTTCGCCCTGCGTCTTCACGCCTATGGCGAAACGCTTACACTTCGTCAACGAACATCCGGAGAATCGATCGATGTCGCGAGGAGGGCGCGCCAGGACATCGTGTTTCGCACAAAACCACTGTTGACGCTCAAAAAGCATGGCGCGGACATGTGCCGGATGCCCATCGCCGCATTAGAGATTGATGCACAGGGCGCAAAAAATCTGGCCCGCAGAGCGGGCCACACATCGGGATGCGACGCGCGCCGGTCAGGCTGGCTTGATATTTGCT
>NZ_CAJMYZ010000104.1:0-446 GCF_905220155.1 Paraburkholderia sp. J7
TATCCGCTGCCGCTCGTGCTGGGCGCGGCGCTCATCGTCTCGGTGCTCGTCACCGGGCTCTACGGTTTCGCGGTCGAGCGCGTGGCGTATCGGCCGCTGCGCGGCGGCCCGCGCCTCGTGCCGCTCATCTCCGCCATCGGCATGTCGATCTTTCTGCAGAACTACGTGCAGATCGGGCAGGGCGCGCGCGACGTCTCCGTGCCGATGCTCATTTCCGGCGCGCTCGACTTCAACATGGGCGGCAACTTCGAAGTGACGATTCCGTACGCGCGCATGCTGATCGTCGGCGTCACGCTCGTGCTGATGATCGCGCTCACGCTCTTCATCTCGCGCTCGCGCATGGGCCGCGCGTGCCGCGCCTGCGCGGAAGACATGAAGATGGCCAACCTGCTCGGCATCGACACGAACCGCGTGATCTCGTTCACGTTCGTGCTCGGCGCGATGCT
>NZ_CAJMYZ010000106.1:0-440 GCF_905220155.1 Paraburkholderia sp. J7
TGTCGGCGCCGAGATCGAGCCATCGCCATTTGCCGTGGAGCCGCCGCCCATCGCGTCTGCCGTCGAGCTAGCCAGGTTGTAAAGCTGTGTGCCGTTCACCGCGTCGAGGCTCGAGGCGGTCACCGCACCCGGTGCCACGTTCGTCAGGGCCACCGCCGTGGTCGAACCCACACCACCCAGCGTGACCATGTCGTGCGCCGATGTGTCGTACGTCACCGCATCGGCCAATTTGCCCTTGATGTTCGTGATGTCGCCAGCAATGTTCGTCACATTACCGGCAAGGCTCGTCAGATTCTGGTTCGTCGCATTCAGCTGCGAGCCGTTCACCGCGTCAAGGCTCGACGCGTTCAGCGCACCGTTCGCCACGTTCGTCAGGGCCACCGCCGTGGTCGAACCCACACCTCCCAGCGTCACCTTGTTATGCGCCGACGAGTCGTACG
>NZ_CAJMYZ010000107.1:0-437 GCF_905220155.1 Paraburkholderia sp. J7
TGGGGGGCGACCAGGGATGCCTTCCAGAGGCACTGTCACGTTGTCGTGTTCACGACGCAATAGCTGATCGAACGCACCACCCGCTCAGGCTGGCGAGCATTTTCTCCAGTCCGTGTGAATGGCTTTGACCATATAGACGGCCGCCTTTTCGAGCGGACGTCCGTTGGGAGCTGGGCAGTCAACCATCCTGGGCGGCCTTTCTGTTCCGCGCGCTGCTTGAGGTGGTCCTGAATTGCCACGTGTGTCCCGTCCGGCGAAGCCGCAAAGCGCCGTAACCTGGGTAGCTGACTGCCTTACCGATACGCAGATGCGTGCAGGCGGTGGGACTACGCGGTTCTTCTGTTCATACGCGGCTCTCGCGCGCGGCCGCTGCGAAATCGGGCATACGTCATGGGCTTTCTTCGCGGGCGATGACGAAACGGCTTGCCAGAAGGCGT
>NZ_CAJMYZ010000108.1:0-433 GCF_905220155.1 Paraburkholderia sp. J7
GGCAAGCAGGCTATCGACGACGATTCGAACCAGACCGGCCAGATGCTCGCCGCTCTCGCGAACCTGCCGCAAGCCACGTTCGCCTCGAAGGTCGTGGTTGCAGACGGCAAGGCGACCGTGTCGCGCGAAGTGGATGGCGGCGCGGAAACGCTGTCGCTCACGCTGCCCGCAGTGGTCACCACCGACCTGCGCCTGAACGAGCCGCGCTACGTCACGCTGCCGAACATCATGAAGGCGAAGAAGAAGCCGCTCGAGATCGTCAAGCCGGAAGACCTGGGCGTTGATGTCACGCCGCGTCTGAAGACGCTGAAGGTTGCCGAGCCGCCCAAGCGCAGCGCAGGCGTGAAGGTGCCGGACGTGAAGACGCTGGTCGAGAAGCTGAAGACGGAAGCCAAGGTGCTGTAAGGAGCGAGACGAAAATGACGAATCTGGT
>NZ_CAJMYZ010000109.1:0-422 GCF_905220155.1 Paraburkholderia sp. J7
CGGGGGGCGACCAGGGATGCCTTCCAGAGGCACTGTCACGTTGTCGTGTTCACGACGCAATAGCTGATCGAGCGCACCACCCGCTCAGGCTGGCGAGCATTTTCTCCAGTCCGTGTGAATGGCTTTGACCATATAGACGGCGCCTTTTCGAGCGGACGTCCGTTGGGAGCTGGGCAGTCAACCATCCTGGGCGGCCTTTTTGTTCCGCACGCTGCTTGAGGTGGTCCTGAGTTGCCACGTGTGTCCCGTTCGGCGAAGCCGCAAAGCGCCGTAACCTGGGCAGTTGCCTGCCTTACCGATAACTAGATGCGTGCAGGCGGTGGGACGGCACGGTTCTTCCTGTTCAGACGCGGCTTGCGAAATCGGGCGTACGTCATGGGCTTTCTTCGCTGGCGATGAAGAAACGACCTGCCAGAAGGCGC
>NZ_CAJMYZ010000110.1:0-421 GCF_905220155.1 Paraburkholderia sp. J7
AAATCCTGGTATTCGTGCGCTGCCACGCACGGTGGATGATCGTAAGCGCCCGACTCGCCAGGCTTGAGCCGTGCCTCGGTCACCGCCTGGATGACCTTGAACCAGTCGACTTCGCGCCAAGTCACGCCAGAACCCGGGCCCAGTGATGGGCGCTGCCGCAGGCTTCCATGACGACACGGCTCGCCGGCCGGTTGGCGAGAACGGTACGAACTGGGCGCGTTTGAGCGCCTTTCTGTGAATCGTGTCGGTCTTAGGCTCGACATAGTGAATCTGGAAAACGCGCTTGCCAGGTCGATGGCATTGGTCGTGGGTTCCATCTGGTTCTCCTTGGGCGGACTGCCGACTCTGGACGCGAAACTGCGGCGCCGGTTGGGCCGTTAAGGCGAGAGGCGACCATTCCATCTACTTGGGACCTACATCA
>NZ_CAJMYZ010000111.1:0-408 GCF_905220155.1 Paraburkholderia sp. J7
TTTGCGAACGCCTACACGCCCTCGCCGATCTGCGTGCCCGCGCGGGCGAGTCTCGCGACCGGCCGCCACGTGCACGACATTCGCTGCTGGGACAACGCCCTCGCCTACGACGGCGTGCCGCGCGGCTGGGCGCATCACCTCGCCGATCATGACGTGCTGAGCGAGTCGGTCGGCAAGCTTCACTACCGCTCGGACGACGCGCCCGTGGGCTTTCACCAGCAGCATCACGCGGTGCACATCCTCGACGGCATCGGCCAGGTCTGGGGTTCGGTGCGCGAGCCGCTGCCCGAAACGATGGGGCGCTCGCCGCTGTACGACAAGATCGGCGCGGGCACCTCGAGCTACAACCGCTTCGACATGCGCGTGGCCGACACGGCGGTGACGTGGCTCGGCGAGCACGCGCGCGAC
>NZ_CAJMYZ010000112.1:0-404 GCF_905220155.1 Paraburkholderia sp. J7
ACGTAATCGCCGCGAATCCACAGCGAGAGATCCGGGCCGATGAAGGGAATCGCCGAGAACAGGTTCACGATCACCTGCGCGCCCCAGAACGACATCTGGCCCCACGGCAGCAGGTAGCCAAAGAAGGCCTCGGCCATCAGGCACAGGAAGATCGCGCAGCCGAAGATCCACACCAGCTCGCGCGGCTTGCGGTACGAGCCGTAAAGCAGCCCGCGGAACATGTGCAGATACACGACCACGAAGAACATGGAAGCGCCCGTGGAGTGCATGTAGCGGATGAGCCAGCCCCACGGCACCTCGCGCATGATGTACTCGACCGAGGCGAACGCGAGCGTCGCATCGGGCTTGTAGTTCATGGTGAGGAAAATGCCGGTGATGATCTGGTTCACCAGCACGAGCAGCGC
>NZ_CAJMYZ010000113.1:0-379 GCF_905220155.1 Paraburkholderia sp. J7
CGGACCGGTGCCGCTGTTGAGCGCATCGAGGAAGGCGACGGTTGCGGTATCGGGCGTGTTCGGGGTGGCGTGCGTGTTCATCGTGATTCTCCTTTCCGTGTGGTTGAGTGGCTTGCGACGCGATGTCGTGCAGCCGATGGAAAGGAGAATACGGATCGGGAGATATTTGCGAAATAGAATTGTTTGAAACCAATCATTGCATAAATGCAATGATTGGGTGCCGCTTCAGGGCTTGGGCCATCGCCACGCTGGATCGGAAAGATGCCCGGCGAAGTAATCGGACAGCGCCGCCACCTTTGCTGGCCGCGCGCGCGCCGACGGCGTGACGAAGTAAAGGCCGCCCTTCGTCAGCGACCAGTCGGTGAGGATCGCTTCGAGC
>NZ_CAJMYZ010000114.1:0-379 GCF_905220155.1 Paraburkholderia sp. J7
CCTCGAAGCGATCCTTACCGACTGGTCGCTGACCAGGGGCGGCCTTTACTTCGTCACGCCGTCGGCGCGCGCGCGGCCAGCAAAGGTGGCGGCGCTGTCCGATTACTTCGCCGGGCATCTTTCCGATCCCACGTGGCGATGGCCTAAATCATGAACAGGCGATCTATCATTGCATTTATGCAAAGATAGGTTACGAACACTTCTATTTCGCAAATAGCTCCCGATCCGTATTCTCCTTTCCATCGGCTGCACGACATCACGTCGCAAGCCACTCAACCACCCGGAAAGGAGAATCACGATGAACACGCAAGCTCACCCGAACACGCCCGATACCGCAACCGTCGCCTTCCTCGATGCGCTCAACAGCGGCACCGGTCCA
>NZ_CAJMYZ010000115.1:0-377 GCF_905220155.1 Paraburkholderia sp. J7
TCATGGCAACGAAGACCGCAACGAAAGCCCCGAAGGCTGCAAAATCAGCCGCACCGAAGGCAGCACCGAAGGCCGCAAAGCCGGCAGCCAGGAAGGCCGCGCCGAAGGCCGTTACTCCGGCGAAGAAGGCTGCGACCAATGGCGTACTCAAGCCGCTGAAGGAAACGTTCACGAAGGCGTCGTTGGCAACGCACGTTGCCGAGCAAGCCGGTGTCGAGCCGAAAGCAGCCAAAGCCGTTCTGGCTGCGCTCGAAGACACGATTCTGGGCTCGGTGCATAAGAAGGGTGCAGGTGAGTTCACACTGTCGGGCCTGGTGAAAATCGGCGTCCAGGCTGTCCCGGCGAAGAAAAAGCGCTTCGGCAAGGACCCGTTCACG
>NZ_CAJMYZ010000116.1:0-365 GCF_905220155.1 Paraburkholderia sp. J7
ACAGCCCCGACGGACGGAACACGAGCACGACGATCAGCACGATGAATGCGAAGACATCCTGATAGTTACTGCCGAACACCCCGCCGGTCAGGTTACCGATGTAGCCTGCGCCGAGCTGCTCGATCAGACCGAGCACCACGCCGCCGACCATCGCGCCGCCGAGGTTGCCGATACCACCCAGCACTGCCGCCGTGAAGGCCTTCATGCCGGGGATGAAACCCATGTAGAAGTGCGCGTTGCCATACTCCGAGGCGATCATCACGCCGGCGAGGGCCGCGAGCGCCGAGCCGATCATGAACGTGGCCGAGATCACGAAGTTCGGGTTCACGCCCATCAGCGAGGCATTGTTCGGGTTCTCGGCGATG
>NZ_CAJMYZ010000117.1:0-365 GCF_905220155.1 Paraburkholderia sp. J7
GATCGCCGAGAATCCGAACAATGCCTCGCTGATGGGCGTGAACCCGAACTTCGTGATCTCGGCCACGTTCATGATCGGCTCGGCGCTCGCGGCGCTGGCCGGCGTGATGATCGCCTCGGAATACGGCAACGCGCACTTCTACATGGGTTTCATCCCCGGCATGAAGGCCTTCACGGCGGCCGTGCTGGGCGGTATCGGCAACCTCGGCGGCGCGATGGTCGGCGGCGTGGTGCTCGGTCTGATCGAGCAGCTCGGCGCAGGCTACATCGGCAACCTGACCGGCGGGGTGTTCGGCAGTAACTACCAGGACGTCTTCGCATTCATCGTGCTGATCGTCGTGCTCGTGTTCCGTCCGTCGGGGCTGC
>NZ_CAJMYZ010000118.1:0-364 GCF_905220155.1 Paraburkholderia sp. J7
TCAGTCCTTGATTGATACGATGTTTCACTGGATCTAATATCGCACACGCTGCCATCGCATACGATATATATGTGGCGAGCGAAAGACTTTTTGCCGCGGGATGCTAGGCGGTTGCCCCCTTCCCGGCCGAAGCCGATCACACCACTGGACGCCTGTTGCGAGACATTAGGTTCTTGCATAGTCTCGTCACGCTGTCTCGGTGATTCAGCCGATACGGGCTTATAGGTCGAAAGCAGCCCATGGCTCCCACCAAACGCAAGAGCGGTTGCAAGAGCCGAGAAAGCAACGAGCGTTGCAGTGATGAGCTTGGTCTTCATAATCGGATCTCGGTTCCCGAGCCGGTGACAGATGCGCGCATTGCTGG
>NZ_CAJMYZ010000119.1:0-335 GCF_905220155.1 Paraburkholderia sp. J7
TCCCAGCTCCAGTAGCCGCCCCAGGCCTGCGCGGCCCACAGCGCGCCGAGAATCGTCGCGATGGTAAAGAACGCGAAACCCACGGCGATCGACTTGTACATGACGTCGTCGAGCACCTCGAGCGCGGGCAGGCGGTCCGCCAGCACGCCGCGCTCCTTCATGATGTACGCCACGCCCACCATGGCCGACAGCGCAAAGCTGCCGTAGCCGATGAAGTTCGCCGGCACATGGATCTTCATCCACCAGCTTTGCAGGGCGGGCACGAGCGGCTGGATCTGCTGCGCGTCGCGCGAGATCGAGTACCACATCAGGAAGCCCACGGCCGCGCTGATCAC
>NZ_CAJMYZ010000120.1:0-331 GCF_905220155.1 Paraburkholderia sp. J7
TACGCCTGATTCGGGCGAATTCAAGCTCGACGGCACGGCCTATACGCCGACTGCGGTTTATCAGGTGGCGCAGGCCGGCATTGCGCGTACTTTCCAGAACATTCGTCTGTTCGGCGGCATGACCGCGCTCGAGAACGTGATGGTGGGCCGTCACGTGCGCACGAAGCACGGCCTGATCGGCGCGGTGCTGCAAACGCCGGCGGAGCGCAAGGAAGAGCGCGAGATCAAGGAACGCGCGATCGAACTGCTCGAATACGTGGGCATCGCGCAGTACGCCGACTACACGTCGCGCAATCTCTCATACGGCCACCAGCGCCGTCTGGAAATCGCG
>NZ_CAJMYZ010000121.1:0-331 GCF_905220155.1 Paraburkholderia sp. J7
CACGCCTGATTCGGGCGAGTTCAAGCTCGACGGCACGGCCTATACGCCGACCGCCGTCTATCAGGTGGCGCAGGCCGGCATTGCGCGTACGTTCCAGAACATTCGCCTGTTCGGCGGCATGACCGCGCTCGAAAACGTGATGGTCGGCCGCCACGTGCGGACGAAGCACGGGCTGCTCGGCGCGGTGTTCCAGACGCCGTCGGAGCGTCAGGAAGAACGCGAGATCAAGGAACGCGCGATCGAACTGCTCGAATACGTGGGCATCGCGCAGTACGCGGACTACACGTCGCGCAATCTCTCGTACGGCCACCAGCGCCGTCTGGAAATCGCA
>NZ_CAJMYZ010000122.1:0-323 GCF_905220155.1 Paraburkholderia sp. J7
AGCCCGAACCGCGAAACGGAATCGATGAAGGACGGTTCGGACGCCGTGAGCGACTGGCCGCTGCTCAACGCCTTGCTGAACACGGCGGGTGGTGCGTCGTGGGTCTCGCTGCATCATGGCGGCGGCGTGGGCATGGGCTTCTCGCAGCACTCGGGCGTGGTGATCGTGGCGGACGGCACGCAGGCGGCGCACGAACGGCTTGGCCGCGTGCTGCACAACGATCCGGCCACGGGCGTGATGCGCCACGCGGACGCCGGCTACGAACTCGCGCAGCAGACCGCGCGCGAGGCAGGCCTCAAGCTGCCGATGCTCGGCCGATGAGC
>NZ_CAJMYZ010000123.1:0-303 GCF_905220155.1 Paraburkholderia sp. J7
TTACGCCGTGACGACGGTCTGGTTCACGTCGATGTTGCCGTGTACGGCCTTCGAGTACGGGCAGATCTGATGGGCGCTGCGTGCGATCGCTTCGGCAACGTCCTGTGCGAGCCCGGGAATCCGCACCGTGAAATGGGCTCCGAGGAACCAGGCTGCGCCGGTCTGGCCGATGTCGACCTGGATGTCCACGGAAGCGTCCGGCGGCAGCGCGACTTTCTTCAGCGAAGCCGCAATGCCGAGTGCCGAGATGTAGCAGGCCGACCATGCACCGGCGAACAGCTGCTCGGCTCGCGGATGCGGTTC
>NZ_CAJMYZ010000124.1:0-301 GCF_905220155.1 Paraburkholderia sp. J7
AGTGGCGGCGGGCGTGGGCGTGGCGGGCATCGTCAACGCGGCGAACAGCCTGCTCTTCGTCGTATTGCCGTCGTACCTCACGACCGTGCTGCACTATTCGCCGGCTATCGCGAGCGCGGCGCAAAACGTCGGCATCGCGACGATGTCCGCGTCACTGCTCGCCTGCGCGTGGCTCGGCGACCGCATCCCGCCGCGCCTCGTGCATCGCGCGGGCGCGCTCATCATGCTTGCGGGCAGCTATCCGTTTTACCGGCTCGTGGCCGCGCATGGCATCGATCCGTTCACGACGTTCGCCGTAATT
>NZ_CAJMYZ010000125.1:0-301 GCF_905220155.1 Paraburkholderia sp. J7
GATTACGGCGAACGTCGTGAACGGATCGATGGCATGCGCGGCCACGAGCCGGTAGAACGGATAGCTGCCCGCAAGCATGATGAGCGCGCCCGCGCGATGGACGAGGCGCGGCGGGATGCGGTCGCCGAGCCACGCGCAGGCGAGCAGCGACGCGGACATCGTCGCGATGCCGACGTTTTGCGCCGCACTCGCGATAGCCGGCGAATAGTGCAGCACGGTCGTGAGGTACGACGGCAGCACGACGAAGAGCAGGCTGTTCGCCGCGTTGACGATGCCCGCCACGCCCACGCCCGCCGTCACC
>NZ_CAJMYZ010000126.1:0-299 GCF_905220155.1 Paraburkholderia sp. J7
TCGGCGTGATGGATCGTTGCGCCCGCACTCATCGCCTGAACGGAATCGGCGACCAGCCGGGCGCGATTGCCCGCATCGTCTTCGTGCGTGATCGCGCCCGAGCGCACCCACGTGACAATCTCGACGCTGCGATGGGCATGCAGGCCGAAGCCCGAACGCGGCGCGAACTCATCGTCGTTCCACACGTGGAGTGGGCCGAGCGGCGTGTGTCCCGCGCGTCCGGTCTCGCCCACGCGAAAATGCAGCCGCGCATCGAGCCAGTCGCTCTTGATTGCGCCGAGAGTAAGAAAAGGGCGATG
>NZ_CAJMYZ010000127.1:0-298 GCF_905220155.1 Paraburkholderia sp. J7
ACCCACGTCGAAGGCCGCGTGCGGGCGCGCGGCGGCCAGCAACTCGCCGACCGACTCGCGCGCGGCCCACAACTGCTTTGCCTGCTCCAGCGACTGCGCGACGATCACATCGTCGATCGTGCCTGCTTCGAGCGCGTCGCCAAGCGCTTCTTCGAGCGCGCGCTGTGCATCGTCGCTGGCTTCGCCCAGTGTTTCGACGAGGGCGTAGACCGGATAACGCGTCGAAAAGGCAGGCTTGAGCCTGGCCACGTCGCAGGCGGCCAGCATGAAGTCGTCCCACATCAGCTCGAACGACGAA
>NZ_CAJMYZ010000128.1:0-298 GCF_905220155.1 Paraburkholderia sp. J7
GCCAACGTCGAAGGCTGCGTGCGGGCGCGTGGCGGCCAGCAACTCGCCGACCGACTCGCGCGCGGCCCACAACTGCTTTGCCTGCTCCAGCGACTGCGCGACGATCACGTCGTCGATCGTGCCTGCTTCAAGTGCGTCGCCAAGCGCTTCTTCGAGCGCGCGCTGAGCGTCGTCGTTGGCTTCGCCCAGTGTCTCGACGAGGGCGTACACCGGATAACGCGTCGAAAAGGCAGGCTTGAGCCTCGCCAGGTCGCAGGCGGCCAGCATGAAGTCGTCCCACATCAACTCGAACGACGAC
>NZ_CAJMYZ010000129.1:0-290 GCF_905220155.1 Paraburkholderia sp. J7
GTGCCGATGGAAGAGATGGAACGTTGCGTCGCGACGCTGCGCGCGCGGCTCGAAGAGAAGTTTGCACAGCAGAAGCATCTGTTCTTCGGCCATCTCGGCGACGGCAATCTGCACGTACTAAGCGGCCCGTACGCCGACGAAGCCGCGCTGCTCGATGTCGAGGCGCTCGTCTACGAGACGGTGCGCGACGCGGGCGGGTGCATCTCGGCGGAGCACGGCATCGGCGTGGTCAAGCGCGCCTTTCTCGGACTGACCCGCTCGGATGCAGAGCTTGACCTGATGCGCAAGCT
>NZ_CAJMYZ010000130.1:0-286 GCF_905220155.1 Paraburkholderia sp. J7
TGCCACCGAGCCGGTGTCGAGGTGGTCGCGGCCGATCACGATCGGCGCCTTCAGTTCGCCGTTCTTGACCATCTCGTTGAACGCCTGGCCCAGACGATAGCGGTCCTTCACGCCCACCCAGCAGATACGCGCGGGCAGCCCCTGGAACGCAATGCGCTCGCGCGCCATGTCGAGCCAGTTGTGCAGATGCGGATCGTCAGGGATCAGCTCCTTGACCTTGGCGTCGGTCTTGTAGATATCCTCAGGATCGCCCGAGAGCGCCACCCAGCGGAACGGGCCCTTGCCC
>NZ_CAJMYZ010000131.1:0-286 GCF_905220155.1 Paraburkholderia sp. J7
AGGCAAGGGCCCGTTCCGCTGGGTGGCGCTCTCGGGCGATCCTGAGGATATCTACAAGACCGACGCCAAGGTCAAGGAGCTGATCCCTGACGATCCGCACCTGCACAACTGGCTCGACATGGCGCGCGAGCGCATTGCGTTCCAGGGGCTGCCCGCACGTATCTGCTGGGTGGGCGTGAAGGACCGCTATCGTCTGGGCCAGGCGTTCAACGAAATGGTCAAGAACGGCGAACTGAAGGCGCCGATCGTGATCGGCCGCGACCACCTCGACACCGGCTCGGTGGCG
>NZ_CAJMYZ010000132.1:0-283 GCF_905220155.1 Paraburkholderia sp. J7
TCCTTCGCGCGCCAGATATTCCGGCGACGCCACCACGTATTGCGTCACCGCACATAGCCGCCGCGCCACCAGCGACGAATCGGGCAACGCGGCAATACGCAGCGCGGCGTCGAATCCATCGGCGACCAGATCGACCGACGCATCCGACAGATGCAGGTCGATCGACACTTCCGGATACGCGCGGAAGAACCCCGGCAGCAGCGGCGCGACCCAGCGCAGCCCGAA
The DNA here is from genome assembly GCF_905220155.1 of Paraburkholderia sp. J7. NCBI lineage: Bacteria > Pseudomonadati > Pseudomonadota > Betaproteobacteria > Burkholderiales > Burkholderiaceae > Paraburkholderia > Paraburkholderia sp. J7. The sequence goes on from NZ_CAJMYZ010000132.1 coordinate 226, forward strand.
CGACATCGGCACGGCCAGGCGCACCAGCCCGCGCGGCTGCACCGACATTTCGCGCGCC
>NZ_CAJMYZ010000133.1:0-283 GCF_905220155.1 Paraburkholderia sp. J7
TGCGCGCGAAATGTCGGTGCAGCCGCGCGGGCTGGTGCGCCTGGCCGTGCCGATGTCGTTCGGGCTGCGCTGGGTCGCGCCGCTGCTGCCGGGTTTTTTTCGCGCGTATCCGGAAGTGTCGATCGACTTGCATCTGTCGGATGCATCGGTCGATCTGGTCGCTGATGGCTTCGACGCCGCGCTGCGTATTGCTGCGTTGCCCGATTCGTCGCTGGTGGCGCGGCGGCTATGTGCGGTGACGCAATACGTGGTGGCGTCGCCGGAATATCTGGCGCGCGAAGGG
>NZ_CAJMYZ010000134.1:0-280 GCF_905220155.1 Paraburkholderia sp. J7
GACATCAGTGAACCCCCGCACCCAGATATGCCTCGATCACCTTCGGGTCCTTCTGCACGTCTTGCGGCAGCCCTTCGGAGATCACCTTGCCATAGTCGAGCACTGTCATCCGGTTGCACAGGCCCATCACCAGTTTCACGTCGTGCTCGATCAGCAGGATGGTCTTGCCATCGGCGCGGATCTTGTCGAGCAGGCGCGTGAGTTCGACCTTCTCGGTCGCGTTCATGCCGGCCGCCGGCTCGTCGAGCGCGAGCAGCTTCGGATCGGTTGCGAGCGCGCG
>NZ_CAJMYZ010000135.1:0-277 GCF_905220155.1 Paraburkholderia sp. J7
TCGGGTCCATGGTCCCTTGTCACCGGCCTTCTGCGAATAACAAAAAGTTATTCGCCTTTGAAAAATGCTCACTTGTCTGTCATGCGCGAGCGTACCACTATTGAGGGTAGGAGACACGGCCGCGCCCTATGCCAGACGGCCCGACAAATCGATCATGCGACCCACGAACGTCCTTTTCATCCTCTCGGACGAGCATCAGCACGGCCTCATGGGCTGCGCGGGCCATCCGTTCATCCGCACCCCCAATCTCGACGCGCTCGCCGCGCGCGGCACGCGC
>NZ_CAJMYZ010000136.1:0-277 GCF_905220155.1 Paraburkholderia sp. J7
ACGGGTCCATGGTCGCTTGTCGCTGGCCTTCTGCGAATAACAAAAAGTTATTCGCTTTTGAAAAATGCTCACTTGTCTCTCATGCGTGAGCGTACCACTATTGAGGGCAGGAGACACGGCCGCGCCCTATGCCAGACGGCCCGACAAATCGATCATGCGACCCACGAACGTCCTCTTCATCCTCTCGGACGAGCATCAGCACGGCCTCATGGGCTGCGCGGGCCATCCGTTCATCCGCACCCCCAATCTCGACGCGCTCGCCGCGCGCGGCACGCGT
>NZ_CAJMYZ010000137.1:0-269 GCF_905220155.1 Paraburkholderia sp. J7
TGGCGTATTCGCGCCCGTGCTGCTCGTGTTGCTGCGTCTCGCGCAAGGCTTCTTTCTCGCGGGCGAATTGCCGTGCTCGATCACGTACGTCGTTGAAGAGATGCCGCAGCGCGCGAGCCTTGTCGGCGGCCTCGTCGTGTTCTGCCTCAATTCAGGTGTGCTTACGGCAACGCTGATGAGCCTCGCGCTGCACGCAACGCTCGACGCCGCCGACGTCATTGCGTACGGCTGGCGCATCGCGTTCATTTTTGGCGGGCTGATCGGGCTCT
>NZ_CAJMYZ010000138.1:0-269 GCF_905220155.1 Paraburkholderia sp. J7
GGAGCCCGATCAGTCCGCCAAAAATGAACGCGATGCGCCAGCCGTACGCAATGACGTCGGCGGCGTCGAGCGTTGCGTGCAGCGCGAAGCTCATCAGCGTCGCCGTAAGCACACCTGAATTGAGGCAGAACACGACGAGGCCGCCGACAAGGCTCGCGCGCTGCGGCATCTCTTCAACGACGTACGTGATCGAACACGGCAATTCGCCCGCGAGAAAGAAGCCTTGCGCGAGGCGCAGCAACACGAGCAGCACGGGCGCGAATACGCCG
>NZ_CAJMYZ010000139.1:0-258 GCF_905220155.1 Paraburkholderia sp. J7
CAGGAGCGCAGAGACCTTAGTGCCGTCGGGCAGTGTCAGGGAAAGCGATTCTGGGTCGTCCATCGTATTCAGGTCGTGTCGTTGTGGCCATTGCGCCGATTCTGCATCAATGAGGCATCTGGGAGCGTTTGTGGCGGCGTCCGGCAAGGCATTGCGCACGCGGAGTTTGCCGGCCGATCCATGGAGCGCGCGCCCGCTCGAACGGCGGCTAGGGGTCGAACTGGGACGGACGACCAGACTACGGCTTCAAGGGAGATT
>NZ_CAJMYZ010000140.1:0-253 GCF_905220155.1 Paraburkholderia sp. J7
CACGATCGCCGCGAAGATCATCAGGAAGATGCAAACGCCCATGAAGTCGTGCACCGAGTAGTACGGATGGAACGGAATGCCGTCGAGCGGCACGCCGTTCGCGTCCTTCTTCTCCTTGATCTCGATGCCATCCGGGTTGTTCGAGCCCACTTCGTGCAGCGCGATGATGTGGCAGATCACGAGCCCGACCAGCACGAGCGGAATGGCGATCACGTGGAACGCGAAGAAGCGGTTGAGCGTGACGTCCGACACC
>NZ_CAJMYZ010000141.1:0-253 GCF_905220155.1 Paraburkholderia sp. J7
CATCTCGGACGTCACGCTCAACCGCTTCTTCGCGTTCCACGTGATCGCCATTCCGCTCGTGCTGATCGGGCTCGTGGTCGCGCACATCATCGCATTGCACGAAGTGGGCTCGAATAACCCGGACGGCATCGAAATCAAGGAGAAGAAAGACGCGAAGGGCATTCCGCTCGACGGCATTCCGTTCCACCCGTATTACTCGGTACATGATTTCCTCGGCGTGTGCATCTTCCTGATGATCTTCGCGGCAATCATT
>NZ_CAJMYZ010000142.1:0-252 GCF_905220155.1 Paraburkholderia sp. J7
TCCGTTCCTGCCGTTCGTGCGCCCCGAAATCGACGAAGAAACCATCCAGGGCGTCGCCGACGTGCTGCGCTCGGGCTGGATCACGACCGGCCCGCAGAACCAGGCGTTCGAAGCGGCGCTCTCCGAATACTGCGGCGGCCGGCCCGTGCGCACCTTCAACTCCGGCACCGCCACGCTCGAAATCGGGCTGCGCATTGCCGGCGTGGGTCCCGGCGACGAAGTCATCACCACGCCCGCATCGTGGGTCTCCAC
>NZ_CAJMYZ010000143.1:0-251 GCF_905220155.1 Paraburkholderia sp. J7
ATTCTCGGTCTCGAAGTCGCCCTGCCCGACGGCACCGTGCTGCCGATGCTCAATCGCGTGACGAAGAACACCACGGGCATCGATCTCAAGCAGTTGTTCATCGGCTCGGAGGGGTTGCTCGGCGTCATCACGCGCCTTGTGCTCAAGCTCGAACCGAAGCCCGCCGCCGCGCAAACGGCGCTGTGCGCGCTCGGCTCGTTCGATGCGGCCGCGCGCCTGCTCAAGACATTGCGCATGCGCTTGCCGGGCCT
>NZ_CAJMYZ010000144.1:0-247 GCF_905220155.1 Paraburkholderia sp. J7
GGCAAGCCGATCATGATCGGCAAACCCGACGAAGTGCGCAACGACCCGCGCGTGATCAAGGCCTATCTCGGAGAGGACTGATGCTGAAGCTGGAAAAGGTCCATACCCACTATGGCGCGGTGGAAGCGCTGGCGGGCGTGTCGATCGAAGTGAACAAGGGCGAGATCGTCACGCTGATCGGCAGCAACGGCGCCGGCAAGACCACGCTCATGATGACCGTGTGCGGCACGCCGCGCGCATCGGCGGG
>NZ_CAJMYZ010000145.1:0-247 GCF_905220155.1 Paraburkholderia sp. J7
CAGCAAGCGGGAGCAAGCTTGGAAGAACACATGCTTGTCGCAATCCAGCAAGCCATGTGTGAGCACAGAGGTAACGTCGCCGCGGTGGCGCGGCAATTGCGGATCTCGCGTACTACCGTGTACGCGCGCCTACGCCAATTGCGTGATGTTGGTATGTCGACTGGATCGGACGAATTCTCGGTAGTCGCTCAATCTGCCGGCGAGAGCTGATTGACGCTCTGCCTGCAAGGGGCACGTGCCCGGGACG
>NZ_CAJMYZ010000146.1:0-242 GCF_905220155.1 Paraburkholderia sp. J7
ATTCGATGCCCTCGCGCTCCGCGTACTGCTTCGCGCCCGCCACGGCCAGTGCGCCCGCGGGTTCGAGCACGCTGCGCGTGTCCTGGAAGACGTCCTTGATCGCGGCGCACAGGGCGTCGGTATCGACGGTCAGCACTTCATCGAGATAGGCCTGGCACAGGCGGAAGGTTTCCTCGCCCACGAGCTTGACTGCCGTGCCGTCCGAGAACAGGCCGACTTCGGTGAGTTCCACGCGCTTGCCT
>NZ_CAJMYZ010000147.1:0-242 GCF_905220155.1 Paraburkholderia sp. J7
CTTCGATGCCCTCGCGCTCCGCGTAATGCTTCGCACCCGCCACGGCCAGCGCGCCCGCGGGTTCGAGCACGCTGCGCGTGTCCTGGAAGACGTCCTTGATCGCGGCGCACAGGGCGTCAGTGTCCACTGTCAGCACTTCATCGAGATAGGTCTGGCACAGACGGAAGGTTTCCTCGCCCACGAGCTTGACTGCCGTGCCGTCGGAGAACAGGCCGACTTCGGTGAGTTCCACGCGCTTGCCC
>NZ_CAJMYZ010000148.1:0-237 GCF_905220155.1 Paraburkholderia sp. J7
GACGAGCGCAAGATAGCACGCCACCGCGAGACGCCGGCGCTCCTCACTGCCGATGGCCGAATCGTGGTCCATATGGCGCGCCTGGCGCTCGACCCACGGGTGCCGCACATAACCCGTCGACGGATGCAGCAGCGGCAGATCGAGCGACTCCGGCGGATACAGATCGAGCCACTCCTGCGGCACGACGAGCGGGAAATGCGGCGCGACGAGACCCACATACAGCACCCACGGACGGTC
>NZ_CAJMYZ010000149.1:0-237 GCF_905220155.1 Paraburkholderia sp. J7
AAACGTCCGTGGGTGCTGTATGTGGGTCTCGTCGCACCGCATTTCCCGCTCGTCGTGCCGCAGGAGTGGCTCGATCTGTATCCGCCAGAATCGCTCGATCTGCCGCTGCTGCATCCGTCGACGGGTTATGTGCGGCACCCGTGGGTCGAGCGCCAGGCGCGCCATATGGACCACGATTCGGCCATCGGCAGCGAGGAGCGGCGGCGTCTCGCAGTGGCGTGCTATCTTGCGCTCGTT
>NZ_CAJMYZ010000150.1:0-236 GCF_905220155.1 Paraburkholderia sp. J7
GGCTTCGTCGGCGGCTTCGTGAACGGCACCTACGCGTTCCTGCTCGCCGATCTCTTTCCGACCCACGTACGCTTCTCCGGCATCGCGCTCTCGCTCAATCTCGCGACCGTGCTGTTCACGGGCATCACGCCGCTCGTCGTGACCGATCTGCTGCATCGCGTCGGACCTGTCGCGCCCGGCCTCTACATGACGGCGATCGCATGCATCGGGCTCGTTGCCGGGCTCGCGCTCAAGCG
>NZ_CAJMYZ010000151.1:0-235 GCF_905220155.1 Paraburkholderia sp. J7
TTCGATCATGATGAAACTCCGTTCGGGCGCACGGACGTGAAAGTCCCCATCCGTGCGCCCATGCTACGTTCAGACTTGCTGCTGGCCCCCATCGACGAACAGTTCGATGCCGTTCACGAAGCTCGCATCGTCCGAAGCGAGAAACAGCGCGGCGCTGGCGATTTCGCCGGGCTCGCCCAGACGTCCCATCGGGATTTGCGCGGCCAGGTAATCGGCGAGACCCTGGCGCTGGGCG
>NZ_CAJMYZ010000152.1:0-235 GCF_905220155.1 Paraburkholderia sp. J7
CTCGATCATGATGAAACTCCGTTCGGGTGCACGGATGTGACAGCCCCCAACCGTGCACCCATGCTTCGTTCAGATCTGCTGCTGGCCGCCATCGACGAACAGTTCGATGCCGTTCACGAAGCTTGCATCGTCCGAAGCGAGAAACAGTGCGGCGCTGGCGATTTCGCCGGGCTCGCCCAGACGTCCCATCGGGATTTGCGCGGCCAGGTAATCGGCGAGACCCTGGCGCTGGGCA
>NZ_CAJMYZ010000153.1:0-232 GCF_905220155.1 Paraburkholderia sp. J7
TAGCGACATCAGGCCGCCCGCGGTGATCGCGCGCGCGCCGTACGACACGCGCTTGCCGCCTTCGAGGTACTTGCGGATTTCCGGGTGCGTCTTGTAGCGCTGGAATTCCTCGAACGGCGAGAGATACGGGTTCTGGTACGCGAGACCGACGACAAAACCCACCATCACCTGGTTGTTGTCGATGTGGTACAGGAACGAGCCGCCGTACGTATCGGATTCAAGCGGCCAGCCG
>NZ_CAJMYZ010000154.1:0-232 GCF_905220155.1 Paraburkholderia sp. J7
CAGCGACATCAGGCCGCCTGCGGTGATCGCGCGCGCGCCGTACGACACGCGCTTGCCGCCTTCGAGGTACTTGCGGATTTCCGGGTGCGTCTTGTAACGCTGGAACTCTTCAAACGGCGAAAGGTACGGGTTCTGGTACGCGAGACCGACGACAAAACCCACCATCACCTGGTTGTTGTCGGTGTGATACAGGAACGAGCCACCATACGTATCGGACTCAAGCGGCCAGCCC
>NZ_CAJMYZ010000155.1:0-231 GCF_905220155.1 Paraburkholderia sp. J7
CCGCCACCGCATCAAGCGCCCACACTTATCGGCTGTAAATTTTTAAAGATCGATCGCGAAAGCGCCGTTAAACATTGAACTACCCGGCGTTTTCTGCGTTGCTGCATCAGCAGCAGAGAAACGAGATTATGAAGACTGCCCGGCGATCTGTCAACAGGTTTTTTTACATCGCTCAACCTGCCGCTCAACTTCCCATCACCCGCAGACCCAGTCGCCACAAGGCTTTCGCCT
>NZ_CAJMYZ010000156.1:0-230 GCF_905220155.1 Paraburkholderia sp. J7
CGGCCGGCCCATCCGCGCGAACTGGCGGATCGGCCGTGTCTCTCGTACGCGTATCGCGCGCGTAGCGATGTCTGGCGTTTCACCAACGACGCGGGCGAGGAGGAGCCGGTGATGCCGACCGGCCCGCTGCGCGTGACGAATTCCGATGCGCTGTTGCCCACGCTTCTGGATGGCCTGGCGATTGCCGAACTGCCCGAATTCATCGCCGGCGAGTATCTGGCCGATGGCCG
>NZ_CAJMYZ010000157.1:0-229 GCF_905220155.1 Paraburkholderia sp. J7
TGTGACGACCATCAACGGCCAGATCACGAACATGCAGGGTCAGCTGGCTGACGCGGTGCTGTACGACTCGTCGGCGCATGATTCGGTGACGCTGGGTGGCACGGGTGCGACCTCGGCAGTGGCGTTGCACAACGTGGCGAACGGTCTGGTGAACGCGTCGAGCTTCGATGCGGTGAACGGTTCGCAGCTGTACACCCTTGCCAGCTCGACGGCCAGCTCGCTGGGCGGC
>NZ_CAJMYZ010000158.1:0-229 GCF_905220155.1 Paraburkholderia sp. J7
CGTGACGACCATCAACGGCCAGATCACGAACATGCAAGGTCAGCTGGCTGACGCGGTGCTGTACGACTCGTCGGCGCATGACTCGGTGACGCTGGGCGGTACGGGTGCGACCTCGGCAGTGGCGTTGCACAACGTGGCGAACGGTCTGGTGAGCGCGTCGAGTTTCGATGCGGTGAACGGTTCGCAGCTGTACACCCTTGCCAGCTCGACGGCCAGCTCGCTGGGCGGT
>NZ_CAJMYZ010000159.1:0-223 GCF_905220155.1 Paraburkholderia sp. J7
CTATTCCTTGATAGTAACGTGGTCTGAGCTATGTAGTATCGCGTACGAGTGCATCGCGTGCGAGTTATTTATGATGCGTAAAGTAATCTAGGTTGAGCGTCGTGCGGACGCGATTGCCCGTCTCGGAACCAGCGGCGAGCACACCGCCGTATGCCTCTTGCGAGGCGCTCGCGTCGCTGCGCTCGGCGGCGAGCGTTTGCACGCTCTGGCCACGTTGTGACGC
>NZ_CAJMYZ010000160.1:0-220 GCF_905220155.1 Paraburkholderia sp. J7
ATACGCCGGCACGCCCTTGATCGACTGGCCCATGTACTCGATGTCGCCCGCCGAGTACGGCTTCAGGCCGGTGATGGCCTTCATGGTCGTGGTCTTGCCCGCGCCGTTCGCGCCGATCAGCGTGACGAGTTCGCCCTGGCGAACTTCCATGTCCACGCCCTTGACCGCCTGGATCCCGCCGTAGTTGACCTGCAGACCCTTGATTTTCAGAACCGATGTT
>NZ_CAJMYZ010000161.1:0-220 GCF_905220155.1 Paraburkholderia sp. J7
GTACGCCGGCACGCCCTTGATCGACTGGCCCATGTACTCGATGTCGCCCGCCGAGTACGGCTTCAGGCCCGTGATGGCCTTCATGGTCGTGGTCTTGCCTGCGCCGTTCGCGCCGATCAGCGTGACGAGTTCGCCCTGGCGGACTTCCATGTCCACGCCCTTGACCGCCTGGATCCCGCCGTAGTTGACCTGCAGACCCTTGATTTTCAGAACCGATGTC
>NZ_CAJMYZ010000162.1:0-219 GCF_905220155.1 Paraburkholderia sp. J7
GCAGGATTCATGACTGGGGTGAAGTCGTAACAAGGTAGCCGTATCGGAAGGTGCGGCTGGATCACCTCCTTTCCAGAGCTCATCGCTCACTGCGTTTTAAGCGCTCACACTTGTCGGCTGTAAGAAAGACAGACTCAGGGGTCTGTAGCTCAGTCGGTTAGAGCACCGTCTTGATAAGGCGGGGGTCGATGGTTCGAATCCATCCAGACCCACCACTTT
>NZ_CAJMYZ010000163.1:0-217 GCF_905220155.1 Paraburkholderia sp. J7
CGCCTGCGCGGCGTCCTCGATCACGCGCAGCTTGTGCTGGCGGGCGATCGCGTAAAGCCGGTCCATGTCGACGGGCAGTCCCGAGAGAAACACCGGGATGATGGCTTTCGTCTTCGGCGTGATGGCGGCTTCGAGTTTGTCGAGGTCGATGTTGCGCGTGACGGGATCGATGTCGGCGAACACGGGCGTCGCGCCGACTTCGTAAATCACGTTGCTC
>NZ_CAJMYZ010000164.1:0-217 GCF_905220155.1 Paraburkholderia sp. J7
TGCCTGCGCGGCGTCCTCGATCACGCGCAGCTTGTGCTGGCGGGCGATCGCGTAAAGCCGGTCCATGTCGACGGGCAGGCCCGAGAGAAACACCGGAATGATGGCTTTCGTCTTCGGCGTGATGGCGGCTTCGAGTTTGTCGAGGTCGATGTTGCGCGTGACGGGATCGATATCCGCGAACACGGGCGTTGCGCCGACTTCGTAAATCACGTTGCTT
>NZ_CAJMYZ010000165.1:0-165 GCF_905220155.1 Paraburkholderia sp. J7
GGGTGCGCCAATCGCGGGACGATATGCAGGGGCAGGGCCATAGCCACTGGCAAACGCGGGCGCGGCTGCAGCGCTCGAAAGTGCGACGAGTACTGCGGCGATGAGTTTGGTCTTCATGATCGGGATCTCGCAATGGGTTCAGTGAGAGGCGAAGGCGTTGGAAGG
>NZ_CAJMYZ010000166.1:0-164 GCF_905220155.1 Paraburkholderia sp. J7
TCCTTCAGGCGCGGGAAGAAGCCGAACATACGGTCGACGTCCTTCTGGATGCCGTCGTTGTCGCTGCGCAGGTACGCGCCCATCTGCATGTTTTCGAGAATCGACATGCGCGCGAAGATGCCGCGGCCTTCCGGCACCATCGCGAGGCCGCGCTTGAGCAGCTC
>NZ_CAJMYZ010000167.1:0-164 GCF_905220155.1 Paraburkholderia sp. J7
GCCGCGAGTTCATCGCTCTGGCGGCCGGCCTGCACGGCTTCGAATGCGGCGTCCGCAGCCAGCATGCCGGTCTTGATCGCCGCGTGGCTGCCCTTGATGCGCGAGGCGTTCAGGAAGCCCGCGTCGTCGCCCACGAGCGCGCCGCCCGGGAACACGAGCTTGGG
>NZ_CAJMYZ010000168.1:0-148 GCF_905220155.1 Paraburkholderia sp. J7
GGGGGATTAGCTCAGCTGGGAGAGCACCTGCTTTGCAAGCAGGGGGTCGTCGGTTCGATCCCGTCATCCTCCACCAATCCTCAATGCACAGCGTTCTGCACGAAGCAGAGCATTTCGCATTGGCGATTGAGCCAGTCAGAGCGGTATG
>NZ_CAJMYZ010000169.1:0-147 GCF_905220155.1 Paraburkholderia sp. J7
ATCATGACCACGATCGACAAGGTTCTCTTCTCGGGCAACACCCACACCACCGTCAATCACGACCCCAGCGCCCAGCGTGGCGAGTATGGTGTCGTCGACCTCAAGCTGTCCTCGTCCGGCGGCGAAAACGTTGAATTCGTTGCCACT
>NZ_CAJMYZ010000170.1:0-146 GCF_905220155.1 Paraburkholderia sp. J7
GCGCGCATGGCGCGGCCGAGCTTGGTCTTGTGCACGAGGAGCAACAGACCCGCCATCACGAGGAACGCGACCACGATGATGACGATTTCCGTCATCGAGATCACGGCGCCCACGCCGGTTTCAGTCGGCTTGATGACGTTGATCGG
>NZ_CAJMYZ010000171.1:0-143 GCF_905220155.1 Paraburkholderia sp. J7
CCAGGATTCATGACTGGGGTGAAGTCGTAACAAGGTAGCCGTATCGGAAGGTGCGGCTGGATCACCTCCTTTCTCGAGCTTTGAGCGAACTTCGTTTCAAAGTGCTCACACTTTTCGGCTGTTTCGAATAGCGATACGAAAAT
>NZ_CAJMYZ010000172.1:0-142 GCF_905220155.1 Paraburkholderia sp. J7
TCGAGCGATTCTTCGAGGCTGGACTGAAGCTCAGCCATTTGCGCCTGCTCACGCTGTTCGACAGCGTCGGGCAGATCCGTCTCGTGGCCGAGCGCCTGAATCTCACGCAGCCTGCGGTGTCGAAGCAGCTCGCCGATCTGGA
>NZ_CAJMYZ010000173.1:0-141 GCF_905220155.1 Paraburkholderia sp. J7
CCGCTGGAGTGGGCGACCACGCAGAACAACCTCGGCGATGCGCTCGCTAGCCTGGGCGGGCGCGAGAGCGGCACAGCCCGGCTGGAAGAAGCGGTGGCGGCGTACCGCGCGGCGCTGGCCGAACGCACGCGCGAGCGCGCT
>NZ_CAJMYZ010000174.1:0-137 GCF_905220155.1 Paraburkholderia sp. J7
GCCATCGAAACGCTCACGCCCGCCGAAGCGCGTGAGGTTCTCGCAGGCGCGCAGCGCAGCGTCGAGGTCGACGTCTCGGGCATCGACGTCACGCGCCGCACGATCGAGCAGGACGGTCTGAGCGTGCCGCTCGTCGT
>NZ_CAJMYZ010000175.1:0-130 GCF_905220155.1 Paraburkholderia sp. J7
CGGATAGATGGGGCGGTTCAGGTTGTTCGGCGCTCTGGGCTCAGTCGTTAGGCAGCGAAGCCAGAAATGACGCAACCTTCGCCTTGCTGGTTTTCTGCAATCGAGCCATGAGGGCGTGATCGATTCGCTT
>NZ_CAJMYZ010000176.1:0-127 GCF_905220155.1 Paraburkholderia sp. J7
GATCACTTAAAAATACATTGATACAATCACAACCCTGATTCACCTACTCCACACCCATCTCTAAGTGTGTTTCAGATGAATCTCTTTACTACTTCTTCCTGATTGTTAAAGAACGACAGCCGATACG
>NZ_CAJMYZ010000177.1:0-126 GCF_905220155.1 Paraburkholderia sp. J7
GGCTCGACGGTGAACAGCGACGGTTCGATCTCGAACCCGACGTACAACATCGGCGGCAATACGTACAACAACGCAGGCGATGCGTTCACGGCACTCAACGGTGACATCACGAACATCAGCGGCCAG
>NZ_CAJMYZ010000178.1:0-120 GCF_905220155.1 Paraburkholderia sp. J7
GATCACTTAAAAATACATTGATACAATCACAACCCTGATTCACCTACTCGCACCCATCTCTAGATGCTTTTGGATGAATCTCTTTACTACTTCTTCCTGATTGTTAAAGAACGACAGCCG
>NZ_CAJMYZ010000179.1:0-120 GCF_905220155.1 Paraburkholderia sp. J7
TGAACGCGACGAACCAGAACCTGACGAACCTGTCGGGCAACGTCACGACGATCAACGGCCAGATCACGAACATCAACGGCAAGCTGGCCGATGCAGTGATGTACGACTCGTCGGCGCATA
>NZ_CAJMYZ010000180.1:0-120 GCF_905220155.1 Paraburkholderia sp. J7
CGGCTGTCGTTCTTTAACAATCAGGAAGAAGTAGTAAAGAGATTCATCCAAAAATGTCTAGAGATGGGCATGAGTAGGTGAATCAGGGTTGTGATTGTATCAATGTATTTTTAAGTGATC
>NZ_CAJMYZ010000181.1:0-120 GCF_905220155.1 Paraburkholderia sp. J7
GGTCAAGAGCGCTGGTTCGATGCAAAGCCGGCAACGGTGAAGCTGAAGATTCGCGCGCTGAAGAAGCTGAAGGACGCCGCCGCAGCCTGAGGCCCGTTGCGACGTTGACAGGAAGCCCGC
>NZ_CAJMYZ010000182.1:0-118 GCF_905220155.1 Paraburkholderia sp. J7
TCACCGCATCGGCCAGCTTGCCCTTGATGTTCGTGATGTCGCCAGCGATGTTCGTGACGTTGCCCGACAGGTTCGTCAGGTTCTGGTTCGTCGCGTTCAGCTGCGAGCCGTTCACCGC
>NZ_CAJMYZ010000183.1:0-117 GCF_905220155.1 Paraburkholderia sp. J7
AAAAAAGGGGTTGACGAAGCGAAAAAGATTCTTCATAATCTCGTTTCTCTGCTGCTGACGCAGCAACGCAGAAAGAAGCCGGTAGTTGAGCAGTTTTAACGGCAACTTCGCGATCGA
>NZ_CAJMYZ010000184.1:0-115 GCF_905220155.1 Paraburkholderia sp. J7
TTTCCTGTTGCGAATCGCGAAATCCGTTGATACGCTTAGCGCCAGCTTAAGACGGTGCAGTAACGCGAGGCGTCGTGCACCGTCTTAAGCGGTTCTCAACCTGATAGAGGATTAT
>NZ_CAJMYZ010000185.1:0-115 GCF_905220155.1 Paraburkholderia sp. J7
GGGGGCGCTAAGATTCGCCCCCTTCGCAGTTCGATGTCACTGACATCCGGGCAGCGAAGGCCGCCGCGGAAACCGGTGGACGCAGGAGTCGGCAGCTTTTTTAAGCGGTGAGCGA
>NZ_CAJMYZ010000186.1:0-113 GCF_905220155.1 Paraburkholderia sp. J7
TCACCCGCGAGATTCGACACGTTCGTGTTCGTCTCGTACAGCTGCGAGCCGTTCACCGCATCAAGGCTCGATGCGCTCAGCGCGCCGTTGGCCACGTTGTGCAGCGCCACTGC
>NZ_CAJMYZ010000187.1:0-110 GCF_905220155.1 Paraburkholderia sp. J7
GTCAAGGCTCGACGCGTTCAGCGCACCGTTCGCCACGTTCGTCAGGGCCACCGCCGTGGTCGAGCCCACACCGCCCAGCGTCACCTTGTTATGCGCCGACGAGTCGTACA
>NZ_CAJMYZ010000188.1:0-110 GCF_905220155.1 Paraburkholderia sp. J7
TGGGCGAACGTGTCGCGGACCGCGCATAAGAGGGAGTAGCACAACATGACTTCAATTCAACCGATCGAGCCGTCGACGACGCTCATCCCCGAAAAGAACACGACGAAGAC
>NZ_CAJMYZ010000189.1:0-109 GCF_905220155.1 Paraburkholderia sp. J7
TGCCACGCAAACGTGCGCAGCACCGTGCGAAACGGACGCTTGGCCTTGTGGCTGCGCAGGCGCTGGAATTCCGCCGATTCTTCGAGCGACGTGCGCAGCCAGTACGAGA
>NZ_CAJMYZ010000190.1:0-108 GCF_905220155.1 Paraburkholderia sp. J7
TACAACATCGGCGGCAAGACGTACAACAACGCCGGTGATACGTTCACGGCGCTCTATGGCGACATCACGAGCATCAACGGCACGATCGCGGATGCCGTGGTGTATGAC
>NZ_CAJMYZ010000191.1:0-108 GCF_905220155.1 Paraburkholderia sp. J7
ACTGCGAACCGTTCACCGCGTCAAGGCTCGACGCGTTCAGCGCACCGTTCGCCACGTTCGTCAGGGCCACCGCCGTGGTCGAACCCACACCACCCAGCGTCACCTTGC
>NZ_CAJMYZ010000192.1:0-107 GCF_905220155.1 Paraburkholderia sp. J7
GAAAAGCTCGACGCCGCAGCAGACAGCGGCCTCACGCAGTTCGTCGGCCGTGAAGTCACGAAGCTCGACCGTCCGGAACTCACGAGCGCGAAGATCATCGTCTCGGG